>JBBQVF010000004.1:0-81766 GCA_038211805.1 Burkholderiales bacterium
GATCGCCATCGTGCCGGTGGCCGAGTGCAGCTGGCCCACGGTGACCTCGGTATCCGTGACGGCCAGCTTGGTGGTGTTGATCTGCGCGGTGGGCAGGTTGGCGGCGCGGCCGAGCATCGGCAGCCCGGCCAGCGGCAGCGCAGCAGCGCCTTGCAGCAGGCGGCGGCGTTGGGCAGATTTCAGATCGCGGTCAAAGTCATTCGACATTCGGTTCTCCTGGGGTGGGACAAGGCGGGCGTTGCGGGTTGCCGGTTGGCCTCGCTGTGCGCCCGCCCCGCGGGCAAAGTGGGGCGGGCTGGACGATGGCGTGGACTGCAGGTTAGGAGAAGCCCTGCGCAGTCTGAATACGTCATTCGACGCAGGGCCGGGCCGGTGCAGGGGCCGCACACTCGCGCGCTTTCAGCGGCCGGGCCTGTTGCGCTGTTTCGGTGCGCTTTGCGGGACCATTTCTTGCTTCCCACCTTCTCGCGCCCTTCACCGCCTTTGAGGTTCCCGCTTGGCGTCAGCCGCACAAAACACCGCCCCGCAAAAGATCTTCCGCATCCGCCGCGACTACAACAGCTGGGTCGCCGACGAGACGCTGGAGGACTACGCGCTGCGCTACACGCCGAGGCACTTCCGCAAATGGAGCGAGCTGCGGGTGGCCAACACCGCCTTCGGCGCCACCTCGTTCCTGGCGCTGGAGGCCATCGGCGGCGCCATCGCGCTGAGCTACGGTTTCAGCAACGCACTGTGGGCGATCCTGGTGGTCGGGCTGATCACCTTCCTGACCGGCCTGCCGATCAGCTACTACGCCGCCAAGTACGGGCTGGACATGGACTTGCTGACCCGCGGCGCCGGTTTCGGCTACCTGGGCAGCACGCTCACCTCGCTGGTCTACGCCAGCTTCACCTTCATCTTCTTCGCGCTCGAAGCCGCGATCCTGGGCCTGGCGCTGCAGCTGGCGCTGGGCTGGCCGCTGCCGCTGTGTTACCTGATCGCCTCGCTGGGCGTGGTGCCGCTGGTGATGCACGGCATCACGCTGATCTCGCGGCTGCAGCTGTGGTCGCAGCCGATCTGGCTGGGCCTGTTCGTGCTGCCCTATGCCTTCGTCGCCTGGAAGGAGCCCGAGCGCTTTGCCGAGTTCACCACGCTGGCCGGCAAGGTGTCGGGCAGCTCGGGCTTCGATGCGGTGATGTTCGGCGCCGCGGCCACCGTGGCCTTCTCGCTGGTGGTGCAGATCGGCGAGCAGGTCGACTACCTGCGCTTCCTGCCTGAGAAGACGCCCGAAAGCCGCCGCCGCTGGTGGGCCGCCGTGGTGCTGGCCGGGCCCGGCTGGATCCTGCCCGGCATGGTCAAGATGCTGGGCGGCGCCTTCCTGGCCTTCCTGGTGCTGCAGCAGCAGATGCCCACCGACAAGGCGGTCGACCCGACCCACATGTACCTGGCCGGCTTCGCCTACGTGTTCGACTCGCCGGCCTGGGTGCTGGCGGTCACGGTGCTGTTCGTGGTGGTCTCGCAGGTCAAGATCAACCTGACGAATGCCTACGCCGGCTCGCTGGCCTGGAGCAACTTCTTCGCCCGGCTGACCCACAGCCACCCGGGCCGCGTGGTCTGGCTGGTGTTCAACGTGCTGATCGCCGTGCTGTTGATGACGCTGGGCGTGTTCGAGGCGCTGGAGCGGGTGCTGGGCCTCTACAGCAACGTGGCCATCGCCTGGGTCGGCGCGCTGGTGGCCGATCTGGTGATCAACAAGCCGATGGGCTGGAGCCCGAAGCACATCGAGTTCCGCCGCGCCTACCTCTACGACGTCAACCCGGTCGGCCTGGGCGCCATGCTGGCCGCCGCCACGCTGGCGGTGGTGGCCTATGCCGGGGCCTTCGGCGAGCTGGCGCAGGCCTACGCGCCGTTCATCGCGCTGTTCGCCTCGCTGGCCATCTCGCCGCTGCTGGCCTGGTGGACCAAGGGCCGCTGGTACCTGGCGCGCACCGATCCGCCTCGGTGGAAGCCGGGCGAATCGGTGGCCTGCTCGGTCTGCGAGAACCCGTTCGAATCCGAGGACATGGCCTGGTGCCCGGCCTACGGCGCGCCAATCTGCTCGCTGTGCTGCACGCTCGAATCACGCTGCCACGACCGCTGCAAGACCGAATCGCGCACCGCCGAACAGGTGCGTGCCGTGCTGGTGACCCTGCTGCCGGCCCGGCTGGCCGGGCGCATCAACTTCCGCGTGGCGCATTACCTGGTGGTGTCGGTGTCGTTGATCGCGCTGCTGGGGGTGATCCTGGGCGTGGTCTACGAGCAGCAGGCGGGGCTGCATGGCTTGAACGGGCTCGACCCGATCGCGCTGCGCGCGCCCTTTCTCAAGGCCTTTGCGCTGCTGTCGCTGGCGCTGGCGGTGGGCGCCTGGTGGATGGTGCTGGGCAGCGAGAGCCGCCAGCGCGCCGAAGAAGAGTCGAACCGCCACAACCTGCTGCTGACGCAGGAGATCGATGCCCACCGCCGCACCGACGCCGCGCTGCAGGCCGCCAAGGACCAGGCCGAATCGGCCAACCAGGCCAAGACCCGCTACGTCGCCGGCATCACCCACGAGCTGCGCACACCGCTCAACAGCATCCTGGGCTACGCCCAGATCCTGCTGAAGGACGAGCGCCTGGCCGCCGAGCCGCGCCGCGCCGTGGCCACCATCCACCGCAGCGGCGAGCACCTGCACGGGCTGATCGACGGCTTGCTCGACCTGGCGCGCATCGAGGCCGGCCGGCTGCGGCTGGACCCGGCACCGCTGCCGATGCGCGAGTTCCTCGACGACCTGGTGCGCATGGTCGCGCCCCAGGCGCAGGCCAAGGGCCTGGGCTTCGAGCTGCAGACCGAGGGCCGGGTGCCCGAATACATCCGCGCCGATGCCAAGCGGCTGCGCCAGATCCTGATCAACCTGCTGGGCAACGCGATCCGCTTCACCGACCACGGCAAGATCATCCTGCGGCTGGACCACAGCCGCGAGGTCGCCCGCCTGCAGGTCATCGACACTGGCATCGGCATCGCCGAACAAGACCTGGAACGCATCTTCATGCCCTTCGAGCGCGGCAGCGCCGGCCGGCGCAGCGGCGACACCGGCACCGGCCTGGGCCTGACCATCACCCACCTGCTGACGCAGCTGATGGGCGGCGAGCTGACGGTGCTCAGCACGCCCGGCGCCGGCAGCACCTTCACCGTGCGGCTGTACTTGAGCGAGATCGCCGCGCCGGCGCAGCGCGACGTGATCCACCACCGCCCGGTGACCGGCTACCTTGGCGCGCGCCGCCAGCTGCTGGTGGTCGACGACCACCCGACCCAGCGCCAGATGCTGGCCGGCATGCTGCTGCCGCTGGGCTTCCAGATCCGCGAGGCGGCCAGCGGCAGCGAATGCCTGGAGAGCGTGGCCGAGCAGCCGCCCGACGCGGTGCTGCTGGACATCACGATGGACGACATGGACGGTTGGGAGACCGCGCGCCGCATCCGTCGCCAGGAGCGGCAGGCCGGCATCAGCCAGCCCACGGTGATCATCATGGTGTCGGCCAACGCCTTCGAGAACCAGCCCGACAAGCTGGCCGACGCGGGCGCCCAGGCCTTCGTCGACAAGCCAGTGATCGAGTCGGAGCTGCTGGTCGCGCTGCAGCGCCACCTGCAGCTGGAATGGGTGGCCGAGCTGCAGCTGCCGGGTTGGGTGAGCCCGGCGCTGGCGCTGGGTGCGCCGGCCGCGGCGGCGGGTGCCCAGTCAGGCGGCGAGCCGGCCGATGGCGCCTTGCCCGACGAACACGCCACCACCTTGACGCGGCTGGCGCGGCTGGGCCACGCCAAGGGCCTGCATTTGGCGCTGGACCGGCTGGTGGCCGAGCACCCGGCGCGCCAGGCCCAGGCTGAAGCCTTGCGCGGCCTGGTCGAACGCTTCGCCTTCGACAGCCTGCTCGACCACCTGCAGGCGCTGCAGGCCACCCACAGCGCGGAGCGTGCCTGATGCGGTCCGCGGGCGGTGACATCGTGCTGCTGGTCGACGACCTGCCGCAATCGCTGGGTGCGCTGGCGCACGAGTTGGAGGCCGACGGCTACACCGTGCTGGTGGCCCACAGCGGCGACGCCGCGCTGCAGCGACTGGACCTGGTGACGCCCGACGCCATCCTGCTCGACGCCTTGATGCCGGGCCTGTCGGGCTTCGAGACCTGCCGGCGCTTGAAGGCCAACGCCGCCTGGTCGCACATCCCGGTGATCTTCATGACCGGGCTGTCGGAGACGGCGCACATCGTCGAAGCCTTCGACGCCGGCGGCGTCGACTACGTCGTCAAGCCGGTGCGGGCGGCCGAGGTGCTGGCGCGCCTGGCCACCCACGTGCGCAACGCGCGGGCGGTGCGCATGGCGCGCGAGGCGCTGGACGTGGGCGGCCACGGCGTGGTGGTGGTCGACGGGCGCGGGCGCATCGCCTGGCGGTCGCCACAAGCCCAGCGCTGGCTGGGCGAGTTTTTCGCCGAGGCGCCGGCCGAACGCTGCGCCGACTGGCTGGCCGCCGCCATCGACGAGGCGGGTGGTGCCGCGGGTGTTGGTGTTACCGCCGCAGGTGCCGGCGGTGCCGGCTCGTCAGCGTTGCCGCTGGTGGCCGACGTGCTGTGCCGGCGCGGCGCCGCCGACGGCCGCACCCTGCTGGCGCGCCGGCTGGGCGACATCGGCATGGGCGAGGCGATGTGGTTGTTGAGCCTGCAGCGCCCCGGCGAGGCCGCCGCCTCCCGGCTGGCCACCGCCGCGCTGACCCCGCGTGAAACCGAGGTGCTGTCCTGGGTGGCCAAGGGCAAGACCAACCGCGACGTCGGCGACATCCTGGGCCTGAGCCCGCGCACGGTGAACAAGCACCTGGAACATGTGTTCGAGAAACTGGGCGTGGAAACCCGCGCCGCCGCCGCCGCCCTGGCCAGCCGCGAACTGGGCTGAGCCCGGACCGAGCGGGCCCCTGCGGGCGCGCCCGTGCTCAGGCGAAGGATCTGCCAGCCTGCAAGCCGCGCGACGGCAAGGCCGAGCCCGCGGGGCCGGGCAGGGCTTGTCACGCGAACACACGCCGCAGGCCGCTGCACGCGAAGCATCGGCGCCGCGCCTCGCGTGCCAAGCCCTGCCCGGCCCCACGAGCTCGACCTTGCGGATGCGATCGTTGACGGCGAAGGGTTGGGCCTGAACAACCGAGGTCGGCGACCCTGGGCGATACCATCGCCGCCGTAGCCCCACCAGAACCCCACCACCCGCACCCGTCCCCCATGCTCACAGGCGAACTCCGCAGCCAGGTCGATGCCCTCTGGAACGCCTTCTGGTCCGGCGGCATTGCCAACCCGATCGAGGTGATCGAGCAGATCACCTACCTGCTGTTCCAGCGCCGCCTCGACGACCTGCACACGGCGCAAGAGAACAGGGCCATCCGCCTGGGCAAGGTCATCGAGCGCCGCGTCTACCCGCCGGGCGCCGATGCCAAGGGGCGTGACTACCAAGACCTGCGCTGGTCGCGCTTCAAGAACTTCGCGCCGGCCGAAATGTTCACCGTGGTCGGCGAGCATGTGTTCCCCTTCACGCGCGGCCTGGGCGGAGACGGTTCCACCTTTGCGCACCACATGAAAGACGCGCGCTTCACCATCCCCACGCCGGCGCTGCTGGCCAAGGTGGTGGACATGATCGACCAGGTGCCGATGGACGACCGCGACACCAAGGGCGACCTCTACGAGTACATGCTGGGCAAGATCGCCTCGGCCGGCCAGAACGGCCAGTTCCGCACGCCGCGCCACATCATCCGGCTGATGGTGGAGATGACCGCGCCCACGCCCAAAGACGTGATGTGCGACCCGGCCGCCGGCACCTGCGGCTTTTTGGTGGTGGCCGGTGAATACCTGCGCGACAAGCACCCCGAGATCTTTCGCGATGCCAAGCTGCGAGAGCACTTTCACCACGGCATGTTCCACGGCTACGACTTCGACAACACCATGCTGCGCATCGGTAGCATGAACCTGGCGCTGCACGGGGTGGACAACCCCGACATCCGCTACAAGGATGCGCTGTCGCAAGACCACGCCGACGATGAAGAGGCCTACACGCTGATCCACGCGAACCCGCCGTTTGCCGGCAGCCTGGATTACGAGAACACCGCCAAAGACCTGCTGGCCATCGTCAAGACCAAAAAGACCGAACTGCTGTTCCTGGCGCTGTTCATCCGCCTGCTGAAACCCGGCGGCCGGGCGGCGGTGATCGTGCCCGATGGCGTGCTGTTTGGCAGCAGCAAGGCGCACAAGGAGCTGCGCCGTCTGATCGTGGAAGACCACAAGCTGGACGCCGTGGTGTCGCTGCCCTCGGGCGTGTTCAAGCCCTATGCGGGGGTGTCCACCGCGATCCTGTTTTTCACCAAGACCAATTCCGGTGGCACTGACCAGGTCTGGTTCTACGACATGCAGGCTGATGGCTGGAGCCTGGACGACAAGCGCGCGCCACTGCTGGCCGACGAACTGCTGGGTGTGAACCCGGCGCGGGCGCTGGGTGACGCCGAGCATGCGAAGAACAACCTGCCGGACGTGCTGGCGCGCTGGCGCTTGAAGGACGGGGCGGAGCGACAGCGCGCACGCACCGACCAGAGCTTTTGCGTGCCGCAGGCCGAGATCGCGGGGAACGGGTATGACCTGTCGATCAACCGCTACAAGGCCGTGGTGCACGATGCGGTGGCGCATGACCCGCCCGATGTGATCCTGGCGCGGCTGGCGCACCTGGAGCAGACAATCCAGCAGGGCATGGCCGACCTGGAAACCCTGCTGCGCACGCCGGTCGACACCCTTGCGCCGGCAAACTGAGGAGCCTGTGATGCTGAAGATCGTGGTGGATGTGCCTGACCATGTGCTGGACGCCACACACCGGACAGCCGAAGACTTTGCGCAAGACGCGAAGCTGGCGATGGCTGCCAAGCTGTTCGAGATGAAGCGGCTGTCATCAGGCATGGCCGCCCGCCTGATCGGCATGGACCGCCTGGCGTTTCTGGCGCAACTGCATCGCTTCGGTGTGCCGGTGCTTGACCTGGCCGACGACGAACTGGCCGAGGATGTGGGCAATGCCTGACGCGGCATCCCCGCCACCAGCCCGTTGCCTGGTGAGCAACACCACGCCCTTGATTGCGCTGACTGCAGCCACCGGCGGGTTGGATGTGTTGCGCCACCTGTACCAGCGGGTGGTGGTGCCGCTGGAGGTGGCAGACGAAGTTCGTGCCGGTGGGCCCAAGGCGTTTGGGGTGGACGTTTTCAATGCGGCTGCGCAATGGCTGGAGATCCAGCCGGCGCCCGTGGCCTTGCAGCCGTTTCTGCACAACTCGCTCGACAAGGGCGAAGCGGCAGTGATCCAGACCGCCCTGAGTTTGAATTTGCCCCTGGTCTGCATTGACGAAGCAGTGGGACGGCGCATAGCGCGCCTGTGTGACCTGCAATTGACCGGGTCCGTGGGTATCTTGATCAAGGCCAAGAACACAGGCTATGCGGTGAACATGCAGCAGGCCCTGGACCGCATGCGGCAGCACGGCATCTGGCTGAGCGACCGGGTGGTGCAGTTTGCGTTGTCGCACTGAAGGTGAAGTGAATGCTGGTTTTTCAGGCGAGGGCAAAGGAGCTTGAGAGGATGCTGAAGTGAATTTCCGGCGGCTACCTTTCGATTCGGTCTTCGCCGATGAGTCGGGAGGGAACGTCAAGACGCCACAGGCGGAGTACCTTCCCGAGGGCGAATTCCCGGTCGTTGACCAAGGTTAAGGCCCTAATCGGTGGCTACACGGACCAGCGCGAACGGCTTTGCGGGCAAGGTCAATCAGCAATCGTCTTCGGCGATCACACGCGGTGCGTCAAGTACATCGACTTCCCGTTCTGCATGGGAGCCGACGGGGTAAAGGTCTTGCGCCCAAAGATCGAGGCAGACCTCAAGTACCTCTACTACTTTCTCAAATCCTTGGACATTCCAAGCGCCGGCTACGACCGGCATTACAAATACTTGAAACGAACTGAGGTCGTCCTCCCACCCCTCCCCGAACAACGTCGCATCGCCGCCATCCTCGACCAAGCCGATGCGCTCAGAGCCAAGCGCCGGGAGGCCTTGGCGCAATTGGACAGCCTCACGCAGTCCATCTTCATCGAGATGTTTGGGGACCCTGCTGCGAATCCAAGAGGATGGCCGTACCTTGCCGTCGGAGAAACAGCGATCAAGTTTTCAGATGGACCGTTCGGTTCCAATCTGAAAAGTTCTGACTACACCGAGACGGGCGTTCGAGTTATTCGATTGCAGAACATTGGTGTGGGGAAACTGATTGACAAGGACAAGGCGTTCGTCTCTGAAGCGCACTTCAACAGGCTTCGCAAACAAGAGTGCTTGCCGGGTGACTTTCTCATCGGCACGCTGGGTGATCCCAACTTGCGTGCGTGCGTTCAGCCAGTTTCGCTTACAAGGGCGTTGAACAAGGCAGATTGCGTTCAACTTCGGCCCGATTCGAAAGTCGCGAACGCCGAATTCCTTTGTGCACTTCTAAATCAGCCCGCAGTTGAGGCGATGGCCCAGGAGTTCATGCTGGGGCAGACACGGGTTCGAATCAGTATGGGCAGGCTACGTGGGCTTCGCGTGCCGGTGCCGCCGCTTGCGCTTCAACAAACCTTCGCCACCCGCATCCAGGCCGTCGAAGCCCTCAAAGCCACCCACCGCGCCGCGTTGGCCGAATCCGACGCGCTGTTCGCCGCCCTCCAGCACCGCGCCTTCGCCGGCACGCTGTGAAATGGACATCTCCGCGCCGATGTACCGGCAATGTCACCTGTCGACTGCCGTTCCACCCGGGAGACCACCATGAGCCATGCCGAACTGATCCGCCGCTTGCAGGCCTTGCCTGCGGCTCATCAGAATGAGGTGCATGACTTTGTGGCGTTCCTGGCCAGCCGGCAGGCGGCGGCAGGTGCGGCGGCCGCACCACCTGCCACGTTGTCGCAATCGCCACTGGCCGTCTGGTTGGACAAGCCGATGGTCGTCCCGGGCTTCAAGCCCTTGAGCCGGGAAGAGGCCCATGCACGCTGAAACCAGCGAAGCGGGCTCGCCGCTCCGGCGTCCTGGCGTGGCCTTCAATCAGCATCGCGACGTCATCCGCGCCATTGCCTTGCGCAACCGCGTCACCAACGTGCGGGTGTTTGGCGCTGTCCTGAACGGCACCGACACTGAATCCAGCGATCTCGATTTGCTTGTCGATCCCACCCCCGCCCCATCGATGATGGACATCGCCCGCATCGAAGCGGAGCTGTCCGAGTTGCTGCAGGTCAGCGTCGACATGCTGACGCCCAAGGGTCTGCCCGAGAAGTTTCGCCAGCAGGTCGTGGCCGAGGCCGTGCCGGTATGAGCGCAGGTGCACCCCCGCAACATCCCGGGTCACTCTGACGGGTTGCCGCTACCAACGTGGTGCAGGATCCGAACCCAGACTGGGTCGGAAGACGCCCGCTGTACGATCATGCCCAACCACCGGGAGACAACATGCCAGATACCGTGTTGGAACTTGCTGAACGCGGCCGTGCCCTTGCGCCGGAAGAACGGGCCAGACTGGTTGACCTCTTGCTGGCCACGCTGGACGACCCGGCAGGGGCCGAGGCGGCTGAAGCCTGGGATCTGGAGATCGAACGTCGAATGACGGCCTACAAAGCAGGCCAGGTGCAGGCCTACGACCTGGAAGATGTTCTGGCCGAGGCGCGGCAACTGGCGCCGTGAACAAGCTGCGGCTGTTGGCCGACGCGCGCCGCGAATTTCATCAGCAAATCACCTGGTACGAGGCGCAGCGTCCGGGCCTGGGCAAACGGTTTCGCCTGGCTGCCGAGGCTGCGCTGATCCAGGCCGACGATAAGCCCGGACATGGCAAACCTGGCGTCGGCGGCACCCGTCGATAGCTGGTGAAGGGATTCCCATTCGCGGTGGTCTACCTGGAATCCGAGCACGAGGTGATGGTCTACGCGGTGGCGCATTTGTCGCGAGGCCCTGCGTACTGGTCGGATCGGCTGGTCGATGACGTCTGAGCGGGCCTTTGCGGCTTCTGACGATCCGCGTGAACCTGGGTCGCGAGCCGCATGAGCAATTTCACGTTCCTGCAGGCTGAGTGGCCGCTGCTGCACGAGTCTGCCGTGAAGGCGGAGGCCGCAACCCACACCGACGCCCGCGCCGCCTGCTTTTACGCCCGGCGCACGCTGGAGCTGGCGGTGGCCTGGCTCTACAAACATGACCGCGGGCTGCGCCTGCCCTACCAGGACAACCTGAACGCGTTGATCCACGAGCCGAGCTTTGGCCAAGTGGTGGGCCAGGCCGTGTTCACCAAGACCAAGGTGATCAAGGACCTGGGTATCCTGGCGGTGCACAGCGCGCGCAAGGTGCTGCCGGCCGATGCGCTGGCCGCCACGCGCGAGTTGTTCCACGTCTGCTACTGGGTGGCGCGCACCTATGGGCAGCGCGCCCGGCCCGAGCCGGGGCTGGCCTTCAACCCGGCGCTTCTCACTCAACCCGCCCAAGCTGCCGCCGCCGCGGCAACGCAGAAGCCGGTGCAGACCTCGCCGCAAACACCGGACCAGTTGCAGGCGCTGCAGGCCCAATTGGCCGAGCGCGACGAAAAACTCTCTGCGCTGCTGGGCGCCAAGGTGTCGTTGGATGCCGAGCTGGCCCGCCTGCGTGATGAAGTGGCCGCCGCCAAGCTGGCCAACGCCGCCACACCCGACACACACGACTATTCCGAAGCACAAACCCGCGACTACTTCATCGACCTGCTGCTGAAAGAGGCCGGTTGGGTGCTCGATTCGAAGACGAACTTCGAGGTCGAGGTCTCGGGTATGCCCAACGCGGAGAACAAGGGCTTCGTCGACTACGTGCTGTGGGGCGACGACGGCAAGCCGCTGGCGCTGGTGGAAGCCAAGCGCACCAAGAAGGGCGCCAAGGAGGGCCAGCAACAGGCCAAACTGTATGCAGATTGCCTGCAACAGCAGTACGGCCAGCGGCCGGTGATCTTCTGCTCCAACGGCTATGAGCACTGGATCTGGGACGACCTGCACTACCCGCCGCGGGCGGTGCAGGGCTTCTACAAGAAGGCCGAGCTGGCGCTGATGATCCAGCGCCGCAGCAGCCGCCAACCGCTGGCCACCGCGCCGATCGACGCCAGCATCATCGAGCGCCACTACCAGCTGCGCACGGTGCGCCGCATCGGCGAGGCCTTCGAGAAAAGCCGGGTGCGCAAGGCGCTGGCGGTGATGGCCACCGGCGCCGGCAAGACCCGCACGGTGATCGCGCTGGCCGATGTGCTGATGCGCGCCAACTGGGCCAAGCGGGTGCTGTTCCTGGCCGACCGGGTGGCGCTGGTGAACCAGGCGGTGAACGCCTTCAAGAAGCACCTGCCGGATTCATCGCCCGTCAACCTGGTGACCGACAAGCACACCGAGGGCCGGGTGTTCGTGTCGACCTACCCGACGATGATGGGCCTGATCGACGAGGCCGGGGTTGGCAACGACACGGGGCAGCGCCGCTTCGGTGTCGGCCACTTCGACCTGATCGTCATCGACGAGGCGCACCGCTCGGTCTACCAGAAGTACCGCGCCATCTTCGAGTACTTCGACTCACCTCTGGTGGGCCTGACGGCCACGCCCAAGGACGAGATCGACCACAACACCTACGGCCTGTTCGATCTGGAAGACGGCGTGCCCACCGACGCCTACCCGCTGGACCAGGCGGTGGCCGATGGCCATTTGGTGCCACCGGAGGCGGTGTCGGTGCCGCTGAAATTTCAACGCGAGGGCATCAAGTACGCCGAGCTGAGCGAGGACGAACAGGAGCAGTGGGACGCATTGGAGTGGACGGAGGACGGCGAGCCGCCACCCGACGAGGTGGAGGCGGCCGCGCTGAACAAATGGCTGTTCAACACCGACACGGTGGACAAGGTGCTGGCACACCTGATGACCCGGGGCCAGAAAGTGGCTGGCGGCGACCGGCTGGGCAAGACCATCGTGTTCGCCAAGAACAACGACCACGCCGAGTTCATCGCCGAGCGCTTCAACGTCAACTACCCACACTACAAGGGTGAGTTCGCCCGCGTCGTCACCTACAAGACGGTGTACGCCCAGAGCCTGATCGACGCCTTCTCGGCCAAGGACAAGGCGCCGCACATCGCCATCTCGGTTGACATGCTCGACACCGGCATCGACGTGCCCGAGGTGCTGAACCTGGTGTTCTTCAAGATCATCCGCTCGCGCACCAAGTTCTGGCAGATGATGGGACGCGGCACCCGGCTGTGCCCTGACTTGTTCGCGCCCGGCGAGCACAAGAAGTTCTTCTACCTGTTCGACTACTGCCAGAACCTGGAATTCTTCAGCCAGAACCCCAACACCACCGACGGCAACGCCAGCGAGTCCTTGGGCACGCGGCTGTTCAAGACGCGCTTGAGCCTGATCGACGAACTGGACCGCCAGGTCATCGATGGGCAGCACGGCCACGAGCCGCCCGCCACCTACGGGCCGCAGCCCAACCACCCGCAGTTGCGTGACAGCACGGCCGGCCACCTGCACCGGGTGGTGGCGGCCATGAATGTCGAGAACTTCGTGGTGCGACCGCAGCGCCGGACGGTGGAGAAGTTCGCCCGGCCCGAAGCCTGGGCCGCGTTGACGGGCGACGACCACGCCGAACTGGCCAGCCACCTCGCCAGCCTGCCCACCGAATTGGTGGACGCTGACGAGGAGGCCAAACGCTTCGACCTGCTGGTGCTGCGCACCCAGCTGGCCATCCTGCAAGCCGCACCCGGCTTTGCCGCGCTGCGCGATCAGCTGCGCGCCATCGCCAGCGCGCTGGAGGAGCAGGAGGCCGTGCCCGCCATCCGGGCCGAGATGGTGCTGATCCAGGCCATCGCCGGCGAAGAATGGTGGAACGACGTGACGTTGGGCATGCTGGAAAACGCCCGCAAGCGGTTGCGTGGGCTGGTCAAGCTGATCGAGAAGTCAAAGATGAAAGTGGTCTACACCGACTTCGTCGACGAATTGGGCCACGAGACCGTCTTCGACCTGCCCGAGGTCGGGCTCGCGATGGGCACGGGCCTGGACATGGCCCGGTTCAAGGACAAGGCGCGGCAGTTCCTCAAGGCCCACGAGGGCCACCTGGCCTTGCAGCGGCTGCGGCGCGGCCAGGCACTGACGGCCACCGACCTGGTGGAACTGGAGCGCATGCTGGCGGACGCGGGCGGCACGCCAGCGCTGATCCAGCAGGCGGCCGAGGGCCCACTCGGGCTGGGCATCTTCATCCGCTCGCTGGTCGGCATGGAGCGCGAGGCCGTGGCGCAGGCCTTCAACGACGTGATCGCGGGCACGCAAGCCACGCCGGACCAGATCGAGTTCATCGAGTTGATCGTGTCCGAGTTGACCACCAACGGCGTGATGGACGCCGGGCGGTTGTACGAGTCGCCGTTCCTCGACATCAGCCCGCAGGGGCCGGAGGGGCTGTTCCCGGTGGCCAAGGTCGATCGCATGGTGCAGGTGATCGACGGGATCAGGCAGCGGGCGGCGGCATAGCCCCGGCCTGTCACCGGCGCGCCGCGCCGCGGCACCGCCAGCCGCTATGGTGGCCGCCATGCCCGAATCGCCAGCCGGCCCTGCCGCGGCTCTGCCCACTGCAGCCTTGCCTGCCGCCTTGCCTGCCATTACCACGACCCCGTCGGAGCCCGACCGCCTGAACGGCCCGCAGCGCCGCGCGTTGGTGGCCACGCTGCTGGCGGTGGCGCTGGCCACGCTGGACACCACCATCGTCAACACCGCGCTGCCGGGCATCGCCACGTCGCTGCAGGCCGACCCGGCGTCGGCGATCTGGGTCATCAACGCCTACCAGCTTGCGGTCGTGGCCACCTTGCTGCCGTTCGCCGCGCTGGGCGACCGCTGGGGCCCGCGGCCGGTCTACTTGGGCGGGCTGGTGGTGTTCATGCTGGCCGCAGCGTGCAGCACGCTGGCCGACAGCCTGCCCGGCCTGGCGGCCGCGCGGGCCTTGCAGGGCGTGGGCACCAGCGCGCTGATGAGCGTGAACATCGCGCTGATCCGGCTGATCTACCCGGCCTCGCGGCTGGGGCGGGGGGTGGGGCTCAACGCGTTGGTGGTTGGCGTGATGTTCGCGGCCGGGCCCACCGTGGCCTCGCTGGTGCTCAGCGTGGCGCATTGGCGCTGGCTGTTCGCGCTGAACCTGCCGCTGGGCCTGCTGGCCTTGGCTTTCGCGCTGCCGGGTCTGCCCCGCAACCCGGCGCTGGGCCACCGCTTCGACCCGCTGACCGCGCTGCTGACAGCCTGCACCTTCGCTGCGCTGGTCGGTGCGCTGGGCGCGGGTGCGCAGCGCGCACCGGGGTCGCTGGTGATCGGCCTGGTGCTGCTGGGCCTGGCCTTCGGCGCGGCGCTGCTGCGGCGCCAGGCCGGCCACCCGGCGCCGATGCTGCCGGTCGACCTGCTGCGGCGGCCGCTGTTCGCGTTGTCGGTGGTGACGGCGATGGCCTCGTTCGCCGCGCAGGGACTGGCCTTCGTGTCGCTGCCGTTTTTCTTCGAGACCGTGCTGCACCGCGACCCGGTGCAGACCGGCTTCTTGCTGGCGCCGTGGGCCATCGTGGTGGCCGCCGCCGCGCCGATCGCCGGCCGCCTGTCCGACCGCGTCGCGCCGGGCCTGCTGGGCGGGTTGGGCTTGCTGCTGCTGAGCGCCGGCATGGCGTCGCTGGCGTTGCTGCAGCCCGATGCGTCGGTGCTGAGCATCGTGCTGCGCATGATGCTGTGCGGCGCGGGTTTCGGGCTGTTCCAGTCGCCCAACCTGAAGGCGCTGATGTCGAGCGCGCCACCCGAGCGCAGCGGCGGCGCCAGCGGCATGGTGGCGATGGCGCGCATCAGCGGCCAGGCCATCGGTGCGGCGCTGGTGGCGCTGTGCTTCGGCCTGGCCGGCGCGCGCGGGCCGGTGTGGGCGCTGGGCCTGGGCGCCGGCTGCGCCTTGCTGGCGGCGGTGGCCAGTGCGGCGCGGTTGCGCGCCGGCCACTGACGCGGGGCCGCTGCCGCCGCCCGGCGGGTGGCTGGACTGCGTGGCAGGCACGCGCGGCCGGGCTGCACAGCCGGCATGCACAGCCGGCATGCACAGCCGGGCTGCACAGCCGGGCTGCACAGCCGGAATGCCGCGCCGGTCGATCGCGGCAAACCCTGTCCCAAGGTTTGACGATGCCGCGGGCCGGGCCGCCGGCCACACTGGCCGGGCTGTCTCCCCAACCCCAAGAGGTCTGCCATGCGCGCAACGGTTCGAACCTTGGCGATCGCCGCCACAGCGGCGCTGCTGCTCGGCGGCTGCGCCAACCCCATGCTGCGCATCGACGGGCCGGGCTACAGCGCCGCCAGCAGCGCCGCGCTCCACCGCGAACCGGCGTCGATGGCCGATGCGGTGCAGAAGCTCAACCACCTGCGGGCGCGCTACTACGAGGCCATCGTCGACCAGACCGGCACCACCCAGAATGCCACCACCGGCCTGGTCTGGCTGGGCGCCGCGGTGGCCGGCATGGCCGCGGGCACTGTGCACAGCGACGCCATCCTGGGCGCTGCACTGATCGGCGGCACCAGCTACGGGCTGGCCCGCACCCAGCTCGATGCGCGCCGCATCCAGGTCTGGACCGAGGGCATGAAGGCACTCGATTGCGCCAAGGAGGCCGCCCTGCCGCTGGACCTGGGCGAGGCCCGGCGCACCCAACTGGAAGACGCACGCGCTGGTCTGGGCGCGCAGCGCGTCGCCACCCAGCAGGCCCGCAACGCGGTGCAGGCCGAACTGGACATCCTGCTGGTCAAGACGCCGTCGGCCGCCACCGCCAGTGCCCAGGCGATGGTCGCCAAGACCGATGCCGCGCTGGCCGAGGCCGACAAGACCCAGGATGCCGCGCTCGACCTGCTGCAGGCCTCGCGCGGCGGTGAGCTGTCGAGCACCGTCGACCGCATCCACACCAAGGTCACCGAGGTGATGGGCAGCATCGTGGTCGACATCTCGTCGGTCAAGCAGATGGTCGGCGGCATCGGCGGTTTTGCGGCGGTCTTTGCGCCCGGTGCCGGCATCGAGGGGCTGCTGGCCGGGGGCTTCGACGCCTTCAAGGCTGCGAAGCTCAAGTCTGGCGCCCAGGCCGGCATCATCGATGCGCTGGACAACGCCATGGCCGCGCTGGAGCTGGAGACCAGGCGCCTCGTCGCAGCCCAGGGCCGGGTCAGCGGCTTGCTGAAGAGCGTCAACCTGGCCGGCGTGGCCGCGGCGCTGAAGAAGTGCGATGTGGCCGGCGTGGCCACGCCGCTGCAGTTGACGCCGGCCGCCTTGCGCTTCCCGGTCAAGGGCGCGGCGTCGCAGGGATTCGAGATCAGCGGTGGCACGCCGCCTTATGTGGTGGTGCCGCTCGGCGACCTGCCCGACGGCGTGTCGCTGCAGTTCAGCGGCGGCCTGGCCGATACCGCCGCGGTCAAGGTGGGCGCCACCGCGCCCGATGGCGAGTTGCGGCTGCGGGTGTCCGACTCCGGCACCCTCAAACGCAGCCAGCAGCTGGTGGTCCAGGTCGGGGCGGTGGGTGCTGTCAAGCCCGAGCCCGACGACAAGGGCTCGGGCGCAGGCGCTGGTGGCGGGGTGACAGCGCCGCCGACCACCACCGAACAGGCCTGGAAATCGCTGATCGCCGCGATGACCCGGTCCGGCTTCAGCAAGTCGCTCCAGGGTGTGAAGTTCAGCGTCGCCACGGCCAGCCTGGTCGGCGCCCGCCTGCAGGTACGCCTGCAATGCGACCGGCAGGACATCGCGCTGCCGGCTGCCCAGGTGCGCGAGCTGCTGACCACCGCCGACAAGCCGGCGGTGGTGGCCTTGCAGGCAGCCCAGGCGCTGGACGCCAGCTTCAGCCAGATCGACCTGGCGCCCAGCGCGCCCTGCGTCAAGCCCTGACCCGACACGCGCGATGGCCAGCCGCCGCCCCACCGCTGACGTTGCAGCCGCCGGCGTGGCAGCCGACGATGCGGCCGCCGCCGACGTGGCAGCCGCTGTGACCGCCGCCCCTGCCGCCGCGGCCGCCGCCGCCGACACCCGGCCGCTGCCCCGGGCGCTGCGCCGGCCGCCGTCGCGTGCGGCCTGGTCGGCGCGCACCGAGGCGCAGTCGCTGGCCCTGCCGGCCGACCTGCTGCGCCAGGCCCGTGCCAACAGCCGCCGGGTCGCGCACGACGTGGCCTTTCTCGCCGGTCTGGCGCGCGAGATCACGCTGACCCGTGGCGCCGAGCTGACGCTGGCCTACCGCAACCTGGTCTGGGTGCTGCCGGGTTTCCGCAAGCGCCAACAGGGCGGGCGCAGCCGCATCGACAACCGGGTCTGCGTGGTCTTCGTCGTCAAGCGCAAGGGCGGCGTGGCGCCCGATGCCGCGCAGCACCTGCCGGCCTGGCTGCTGACCTTTGCCGACCGCGACGGCGAGCGCCAGCTGTTTGCCCTGCCGACCGATGTGCAGGACGCGGCCGACTTCCATGGTGCGCAGGTCCAGTCCGACAGCGGCGTGTGGGTCAAGAACGGCGACTGGCCGGTGGCCAACGGCAGCCTGACCTGCCTGGTCTCGCTGCGCCACGGCGCGGTGCAGCAGACCTGCATCCTCAGCGCCCAGCATGTGCTGACCCCGTTTGCCGACGGCGATGCGCTGCAGGTCGTCGGCGGGCTGCCCCTGCGGCCGCTGGATGCCGGCGGCCGGCCGGTGGACCAGCCGCGGCTGGGCACCAGCCTGCCGCACGGCGGTGTGCTGCGTGGCGACGAGCGGCCCGACCGCCCCAGCTTCGATGTGCAGCTGGCCGCCATCGCCCCGGGCGGCGACGCTGCCGTGCAGCAGCGCATCGCCTTGCGCCGGCTGCACCCGGCGCGGCCCTGGGTGCGCTCGCTGGCCGAGCTGCTGGCGCTGGACCGCGACGGCTGGTTCCACCTGCTGAGCCCCGACAACCATGCCTCGGCGCCCGGCCGCGGAGCGATCCGGCTCACGCTGGGCGCGATGCCGCCGCTGCCGGTGCCCGTTCCGTATCCGCTGGCCGGCGAGCCGCAGGCCGTCACCCGCAACGTCTTCCATGCCGAACTGCTGCGCTTCGACGCCACCGGCGGCGGTGTGCCCCGGTCGGGCGACAGCGGCAGCCCGATCGTCGCCCGCCACCCCGACGGCAGCATGACCCTGGTGGCCATGCACCTGGCCGGCAACGGCCAGGGCTTGTCCTGGGCGCTGCCGGCGTGGCGGCTGTTCGATCTGGACAACTGGGCGCAGTACCCGGCGGGGGCGCTGATCGAGCCGGTGGGCGCCTGACCCTGCAGCCGTCCGGGACGGTCTGGATGCGGTCAGGAGGCGGTCTGGGGGCGGTCTGGCTCCGAACTAAGGCAGCGTTGCCTCGACGCGGATCGAGGCAAACCACGCCGCCAGGTTCTGGATGTCGTCATCGCTCAGGGGCCGGGCCATGACCGCCATCACTTCATGCTTGCGCACACCGCTGCGGTAGGCGCGCAACTGGGCGGCCAGGTAGATGGCAGGTTGCCCTGCGATGTTCGGGGCATCTGGCGCGGTGGACAGGCCTTTCGGCCCATGGCACACCGCGCAGGCCTGTGCCTTGGCCCGGCCTGCAGCGGCGTCCTGGGCCCAGGCCGGGCCGCCCCCCGCCAGCAAGAGGGCGACCGCGGCCGCGGCCGCGCGCCAGGTCGCAGCCCCCACTTACGGCGCGCTGTAGGTCACGCGGTAGATCGCGCCGGCGAAGTCGTCGCTGATCAACAGCGAGCCGTCCTTCATCACCGCCACGTCGACCGGCCGGCCGCGGAAGAGGCCGTTCTCGTCGAGGAAGCCGTCGGCGAACACTTCATGCTTGTCGGCATTGCCGTCGGATTTCAGCGAGACGAAATCGATCAGCGCGCCGGTGGGCTTGGTGCGGTTCCACGAGCCGTGCGCGGCGACGAAAACGCCACCCTGGTACTTGGCCGGGAACATCTTGCCGGTGTAGAAGGTCATGCCGAGCTGCGCCTGGTGCGCGCCGAACTCGACCTGCGGTTTGGTCCAGTTCGCCGGTGCCTTCATGTCCTTCAGGTCTGGCGCTGCCGCCGTGCCCGCGATCTGCACGTTGTTGCCGTGGATGAACGGGTAGCCGAAATGCTCGCCGCCGGCCTTGGTGATGCGGTTCAGCTCGCCGGGCGGTGTTTCGTCGCCCATGCCGTCGGTCTGGTTGTCGGTGAACCAGACGGTCTTGTCCTTCGGATTGATGTCCATGCCCACCGAGTTGCGCACGCCGCGGGCCACCACCTCGCGCTTGGAGCCGTCGAAGGCGTTCATCTTGACCATGCCGCCGATGCCCAGCTGCTCGTACAGCGCCACCTTCTCCTTCGGCTGCACATTGAAAGGCTGGCCCAGCGTGACGTGCAGCATGCCGCTGTCGTCGACCCGGCAGGTGCGTGCGCCGTGGTTGTAGCTTTCCTCGTCGGTCGGGATCAGCTTGCCCTGCGGCACGACCTCGATGACGGCGACGTCCGGGCCTTCGTAGAAGAACTCGGCGGCCGGGAAGTTGAGCACCCGGTTGTGTTCGGCGACGATCAGGAAGCCGTCCTTGGTCCAGCAGACGCCGTTCGGATTGGTGAACTTCAGGCTCGGGGCGAAGGACTTCACCTCGTCGGCCACGCCGTCGCTGTTGCGGTCGGTGACGGCCCAGACGCTGGTCTTGCGGGTGCCGACGAAAAGCATGTTGGTGCTCGGCGCCACGGCCATGTGGCGCGCGTCGGGCACCACGGCGTAGAGGTCGATCTTGAAGCCGGGTGGCAGCTTGACGCGCTTCAGGTTTTCCTTGATCGCGTCGGCGTTCCTGCCGGTCTGCGGCACCACCGGGATGTTCAGGTCGGTGGTCGCGACCTTCATCTGCTTGAGCTTCTCGATGTTCTGCTGCGCCACGGCGGGCAGGGCCACCGTGGTCGCCAACACGGCCGCTGCAACCAGCCGCAAATGAGTTTTCGGAAATTGAGGCACTGTCATCTCCTGGGTGTCTGTTTGGATACTGCGCAGGCATTGCGGCGCAGCGCCACGGTAGTCGTTTGCAGTGTGTGCGCCACTGCGGGAACACCCGCATCTGCAGCACTTTTTAAGTCGAGCGGGGTCGGCAGGCGGCCTGTTCACGCGCGCCGCAGCCGACCCCACAGGCGGTTCACCAGGCCGGCGATGCCGTGCGGAAACAGGCACAGGAACCCGATCAACACCACGCCGTAGACCAGCGGCGCGCTCGAGCTCTGCAGCGAGCGCGCGGTGACGCCGACCACGAGGAAGATGTATTGCAGGAAGATCGCGCCATAGACCGCACCGCTCAGCGAGCCGAGCCCGCCGACGGCGATGCCGATCAGGAAACCGAACGACAGGAAGATGCCGAACATGCCGGGCGCGATGTAGCGGAACGACAGCGCACCCAGCGCACCGGCGATGCCGACCAGCATCGCGCTCACGCCGAAGATCGTGGCCTTGTAGAAGACGGTGTCGACCCCCATCGACTGCGCCGCGATGGGATGGTCGCGGATGGCGATGGCGGCACGGCCGACCCGTCCGCGCAGCAGGTTGGCCGCCAGCAGCAGCGACAGCGCCAGGGTCAGCAGCGCCAGCAGATAGAGCCACTGGTCGAAGCTCAGCGGCAGCCCGAACGGCACGGTCGGCACGTCGATGCCCAGACCCTGGCCGCCACCGGTCCAGGGTTCCAGCCACTTCCACTTCGCGATGCTCGGCAGCACCACGCCGATGGCGAACGTGGCCATCGCCAAGTGCACCGGCGACAAGCGCAGCAGCGGCAGGCTGAAGAGAAAGCCGACGCCCAGGCAGACGATGCCGGCGACCGGCACCGCCAGCCAGTGCGCCAGGCCGCCATGCACGACGAGCAAGGTCGCGACGTAGGCACCGATCGCGTAGAACGCGCCGTGGCCCAGCGATATCTGGCCGTTGTAGCCGACGAGCACATTCATCCCGAGCAGCGCGATCGCGTAGATCAGGATGTTGGTCAGCCGGAAGAGTTGAAGGTCGGCGGTCCACAGCGGCACCGCGGCGGCCGCCCCCAGCAGCGCCAACAGGCCGCAGGCGCGCCAGAAGCCTGGCAGGTTGGGCGGCGCCATTCAGCGTGTGCGCGTGGCGACCCAGATGCTGGGCAGGATCAGCGCCGCACCGACGGCGTGGTACCACTGCGGCGGCTCGCCCAGCAGGGCCCAGGCGGTCAAGGCGGCATACACCGGCCCCAGGTACAGCACCAGGGCGGTCTTGCCCGCGCCCAGCTCACGCAGCATGAACGAGTAGGCCTGGTAGGCCACGATGCCGGGCAGCACCGCCGCGGCCACCACCAGCGCGGCGGCCTTGGTGCTGAATGGCAGCGGCGGCAGCAATGCCCATTCCAGCGCGGTGAACGGCAGCAGCACGAGGATGCCGCCGGCGGTGATGGCCACCAGCCGCTCGGCCGGCCCCAGGCGCGACGGCCAGGCCTTCAGCAGCACCGAGTAGGCCGTCCACGACAGCCCGGCGACCAGCACCCAGCCGTCACCGACCGTGAAGCGCACCGCCAGCAGGTTGCGCGGGTCGCCGCGGGCGATCACGAACAGCAGGCCGGCCAGCGCCAGCGCCACGCCGGCGATCTGCGAGGCGTGCATGCGCTCTTTCAGCAGCACCGCGCCGACGATGGCGATGGCGATCGGCGTGGCGGCGTAGATCAGCGCGATGTTGGTCGACGAGGTGGTCTGGCCGCCGATGTAGACGAAGGCGCCGCAGATCCACATGCCGAGTGCGCCCAGCACCAGCAGCTGCTTCCATTCGGTGCGCAGCCAGGGCGCGCCGTTTCGGGCCAGGCCGCGCCAGGCCAGCGGCAGCATGATGACGAACGCCAGGCTCCAGCGCGCGAGCGCCAGCGTGTGCGGCTGGATCACGCCCGCCGCGGCACGCGCGATCAGGTAGTTGGACGACCAGACCAGCGGCACCAGCCACAACAAGACCAGCGCCAGCCGCTGGCGGCGCGCCGCCAGTGGCCCGGCGGCCGCGGGCGCTGTGCTCATCGGCCGCCCGGGCTGCCGAACCGCGCTTCCTCGACATAGCGCAGCGCGGCCTCCACCAGTGCCGGCCGCGGAAAGTCGTTGCGGTCGGCCAGGCGGCGCACCGCGGCCTTGGGGCTGGCCTGCATGCGGGTCATCACCGCCCAGTGGTCGGCATTGACCAGCCCCAGCAGCGTGCCCTGCGGGATGACCTGGTCCTGCGCCAGCAGGTTGCCGTCGTGGCGCGGGTCGATCTCGCCGAGCAGGTGGCCGGTGGCCCGCAGCCCGGTCGACAGCCGCCCGGGCGCCGGCAGCGTGACGATCGAGTAGTAGCCGATATCGCCGGGCAGCTGGTGGGCGGCCAGCCAGCGCTGGCGCACGGCGGGTTTCAGGCTCTGCAGGGCCTGCAGGTCGCCGGGGTCGCAGTCGGCGCCCAGGGCGCTTTGCAAGCGTCGAGCCAAACCGTCTGGCGCCAGGTCGGCCAACGGCGAGCCGCCCACCGCGCCGGCCAGCGACACCAGGGCGCCCACCCGCGCGCGGATCTCGGCATAGGCCACCAGCGCTTCCAGGCTGTCGACGACGCCCTTCGAGTGCGCCACCAGCACGACGCGGCCGCCGGTGCCGGGGCCGGCGGCCGTCGGCGTCGGCGTCGGTGCCGGCATGGCCAGCAGCGCATCGCGCAGACGGCGCGCGTTGTCGGCGCTGCTGCTCAGGCCGGACAGCGTGAGCACCTGCCCGCGGTAGCCCTGGGCGGCCAGCGGCGGCAGCAGTTCGTCGGCCACCAGGTCGCCGTTGCGGGCGCAGTCGGAGGCGAGGCCCATCACGAACAGCACCTGCAGGCCGGCGCGCGAGGGCGCCAGGTCGACCGGGCGTGCCGGACCGGGTAGCTCGTCGGCCAGCGCCACCAGGGCCTGGGCGCAATCCGGGCTGGCGACCGTGGCGGCACGGGCCTTCAGCACCGCGCAGAAGATCTCGCGAAAGCGCCCGCGGCCGTCGTGCAGCGCGCTTTGCTGCACCGGCAGCCGCAGCATGGCGGGTGACAACAGCGACTGCGCCCGCGACGGCGGGGCCTGGCAACCGCCGAGCAGCAGCGTCAGCCCCGCGGCCAATGCGACCGGCGCAGCCAGTGCGGCTGCGCCACGGCGCGGCCGGGCGGCGCGCGGAGGAAGGATGGGCATCGCGCTAGGACGGCGTCCAGCCGCCGCCCAGCGCGCGGTACAGCTCGATCACCGCGGTGTAGGTGCCGCTGCTGATCTGGGTCAACTGCAGTTCGGCGTCGAACAGCTGACGCTGCGAATCGAGCACCTCGAAATAGCCGGAGATGCCGTTCTTGTAGCGCAGCTCGACCAGCCGCAGCCGCTCCTGGTTGGCGGCCACCACGCGGGCGATCGCCTCGCGCTGCTCGCGCAGGCGCTGGAAGCGCACCAGCGCGTCTTCGACCTCGCGCAGCGCGGCCTGCGTGGTGCGGGCGTAGTCCTCGGTGGCGATGGCCTGCTGGGCCTGCGCAGCGTCCAGGTTGCTGGTCAGCCGGCCGCCGGTGAACAGCGGCAGCGTGATCGCCGGCTGCACGTTGTAGCCGATGCGGTCGTTGCTGATCAACTGGCTCAGCTGCGGACTGACCAGGCCCAGGAAGCCGGTCAGCGACACGCTGGGCAGGAAGGCCTTGCGCGCGGCGTCGACGTTGGCCTGGCTCGCGGCCAGCGCCAGCTCGGCCGCCAGGATGTCGGGCCGGCGCGTCAGCAGCGTGGCCGGGATGCCGGCGGGCAGGGCGGGCGGCAGGTCGTAGGACGCGAGCGGGCGGCTCGGCAGCACCGGGCCGGGGTTGCGGCCGGCCAGGATCGACAACGCGTTCTCCTGCAGGCCGCGGCGCTGCAGCAGCGCGGCGGTGGCGGCCTCGGCCTGCGCCAGCGAGGTCTGGGCCTGCGCCACATCGACCTTGGAGACCACGCCGGCGTTGAAGCGCAGCGTGACGATGCGCAGTGATTCGACCCGCGACTGCGCAGTGCGGCGCGAGATGCTCAACGCCTGGTCGACCTCCAGCAGGTCGAGCCAGCCGGCGGCCACCCGCGAGACCAGGCCCACCTGCACGAACCGGCGCAGCGCCTCGGTCGCTTCGAGGTTGCGCAACGCGCTGTCGGACAACGACCGCAGCCGGCCCCACAGGTCGATCTCCCAGGCCGGCACGGCCAGCCCGGCGCGGTAGAGCGTGGAGCCCTGGTTGTCGGTGGCGCTGAGCGCAGAGGGCATCTGCTGGCGGGTGACGCTGCCGTCGGCCGCCAGCGTGGGCCACAGCGCCGAGCTCTGGATGCCGTATTGCGCGCGGGCGAGTTCGACCCGCTGCGCGGCGATGCGCAGGTCGCGGTTGTTGCGAAGGGATTCGTCGATCAGCGCGGCCAGCTCGGTGTCGCGGAACAGGTCGCCGAACGGCCGCTCGGCCAGGTTGGCGTTGGCGTCGGCCGGGCTGCGCCAGGCGGTGGGCAGATCGGGGCGGGTGGTAGCGTCGTGCGAGGGTGGTGGCGGCGCGGCGCAACCGCTGAACAGGCCGGCCACGCAGCTGGCCACCACGGCGGCCGACCTCGCGCTGGCGCGTGACCTGAAGGCGAAACGGCGGCGGCTCACGAGGCCTCCCTCACCGAGCCTGCGGCCGGAGATTCAGTGGCGGGGGTTGCCGGCGCGGGTGTCGGGCCGGCGGGGGCCCGCCGACCGCCGACCAGTTTCATCATGGCGATGTAGAACAGCGGCGTGAAGAACACGCCCACCAGCGTGGCGGCCAGCATGCCGCCCAGGATGCCGGTGCCCACCGAATGCTGGGTGGCCGCACCCGCGCCCGACGCCATGACCAGCGGCAGCACGCCCAGGATGAAGGCCAGCGAGGTCATCACGATCGGCCGCAGCCGCGCCCGGCCGGCCTCGATCGCCGCGTCGACGATGGACAGACCGGCCTCGTGCTGCTGCTTGGCGTACTCGACGATCAGGATGCCGTTCTTGCCGGCCAGGCCGACCAGCGTGATCAGGCTGACCTGGAAGAACACGTCGTTGGGCGATTGGCGCAGCAGCAGCGCGATCAGCGCGCCCAGGATCGCGATCGGCACGATCAGGAACACGGCCACCGGCAGCGTCCAGCTCTCGTAGAGCGCTGCCAGGAACAGGAAGACAAAGACCAGCGACAGCGCGAAGATGCCCGCCGCCTGGCCGCCGGCCAGTTTTTCCTGCAGCGACTGGCCCGACCATGCGAACGTCATGCCGTCGGGCAGTTTGTCGGCCGAGATCGCTTCCATCGCCGCCAGTGCCTCGCCCGAGCTCTTGCCCGGCGCCGCCGCGCCGTTCAACTGGATCGACGGGTAGCCGTTGTAGCGCGTCAGGGCGATCGGCGCCGAGCGCCAGTCGGTCTTCATCACCGCGGCCAGCGGCACCAGGTCGCCGCTGGCGTTGCGGATCTGGAAGCGCTGCAGCGCCGCCGGGTCGGCGCGGAAGCCTTGTTCGGCCTGCATCTTCACCTTCAGGTTGGTGCCGAAGGCGGTGAACTGGTTGACGAAGCTGCTGCCCAGCAGTGTGCCCACGGTGGCGTACAGCTCGGGCAGCGGCACGCCCAGCGCCTTGGCCTTGTTGCGGTCGATGTCGAGGAACAGGGTCTGCACCTCGGGCGCGGCCACGCTGCGCACGCCTTGCAGGTGCTCGTGCTTCGCCGCCTCGGCCGTCACCGCCAGCGCGGCGGCATTGAGCTTGGCGCGGTCACCGTCCAGCGACAGCAGCCGGTAGTCGAAGCCGGCCGTGGCGCCCATGCCCGAGATCGGCGGCTCGTTGAGTGCGAACACCCGCGCCTCGCTGATGCCGGCCAGCTGCCGGTTCAGCCGCTGCAGCACGCCGAAGACATGGCTCTCGGGGGTGGTGCGTTCGGCCCAGGGCTTGAGCGTGGCGAACACGAAGGCCTGGTTGGCATAGCGGTAGAAGATCGAGAAGCCGAGGATCGAGACCGCCTCCTGCACCGTGTCTTCTTTCGCCAGGATCGCTTCGGCCTTGGCCAGGGCCGCACGGGTGCGCTCGGGCGAGGCGCCCGAGGGCGCGTCGACCACGACATAGATCGTGCCCTTGTCCTCCTCGGGCACGAAGCCGCCGGGGATCGCGCCGAACAGCCAGACCACACCGCCGACCAGCGCCGCGTAGACCACGGTCGACACCAGCTTGCGGCCCAGCATGGCCTGGACGCCGCTGATGTAGCCGTTGGTCACCTTGTCGAAGAAGCGGTCGAAGGCCTGCAGCGGCTTGAACTTCTTTTCGCCGGGTTTCAGGATCAGCGCGCACAGCGCGGGGGTCAGCGTCAGCGCGGTGATGGCCGACAGCAGCGTGGCGAAGGTGATGGTGATCGCGAACTGCTTGTACAGCGTGCCGGTCACGCCGCCCAGGAAGGCGATCGGCACGAACACCGCGCAGATCACCGCGGTGACGCCGACGATGGCGCCGCCGATGCCCTGCATCGCCTTGATCGACGCGCTGGTGGCATCGAGATGCTCGTCGTGCATGATCTTCTCGACCGCCTCGACCACCACGATCGCGTCGTCGACCACGATGCCGATCGCCAGCACCAGGCCGAACAGCGTCAGCATGTTGATCGAGAAACCGGCCAGCAGCAGGCCGGCCATCGTGCCGACGATCGACACGGGGATGGCCAGCAACGGGATGATGGTGGCGCGCAGGCTGCCCAGGAACAGGTAGACCACCACCAGCACCAACACGAAGGCCTCGATGAAGGTGTGGGTCACCAGCTCGACCGACGCGGTGACGAATCGGGTGGTGTCGTAGGACACCGACCACTTGATCTCCTTCGGGAACGACCCCATCAGCTGGTTCATCTTGGCCTTCAGCACCTGGGCCAGCTCCAGCGCGTTGCCGCCCGGGCTGAGGTAGACGCCCAGCGCCACCGCGGGCTTGCCGTTCAGGCGCGACTCGATCTGGTAGTCGTCCTTGCCCAGCTCGACCCGCGCCACATCGCGCACCCGCACCACCGAGCCATCGGCCAGCGCGCGGATCACGATGTTGCGGAACTCCTCGACCTCGACCAGGCCGCCGCCGGTCTGCACCGGGAAGGTCAGTGACTGGCCGTTGTCGACCGGCGACTGGCCGATCTCGCCGACGGGGTAGTTCTGGTTCTGCTCCTTGACGGCGTTGGCGACGTCGCCGGCGGTCAGGCGGTACTTGGCCAGGCGGTCGGGGTCGAGCCACAGCCGCATCGCGTAGGGCGCGGCGAACAGCGTCACGTCGCCCACGCCGGGCAGGCGTTTCAACTCGTTGAGCACCTGGCTGTTGGCCAGGTTGGCGATGTAGGTGGTGTCGAAACGCGGGTCGTCCGACTGCATCACCACGACCTGCAGGATCTGCGGATTCGTCTTGTCCACCCGCAGGCCCGAGCGCAGCACCTCGGGCGGCAGCAGCGGCTCCACCCGCTTGGCGCGGTTGCTCACGTCGACCGCGGCCAGGTCGAGGTCGGTGCCGGGCTCGAAGAAGACCGACAACTGCATCAGCCCGCTGGCCGAGCTGGTGCTCTGCATGTAGAGCAGGCCCTTGGCGCCGTTCATCTCGCGCTCCAGCGGCGCGGCCACGGTGGTCTCCAGCGTCTCGGGGCTGGCACCGGGGTAGCTGGCGGTGATCATCACCTGCGGCGGTGCCACCGTGGGGTATTGCTCCACCGCCAGCTGCAGGCCGGCCAACACGCCGACCAGCAGGAAGATCAGCGAGATGACACTCGCCATCACCGGGCGCTTGACGAAAAATCCCATGGCGGGCTCCGGTCAGCGCGCGGCGGCGGAGGCCGTGGCCGGGGCGGCCGGCGCGGCAGCGAGCCGGCCACCGGCCGGTGCCGGCTTGGACGGGGTCGTGGCCGCAGACGGTGGCGGCGTCCACGGTGAGGCCGTCACCGGCGCGCCCTGGCGCAGCCGCTGGATGCCTTCGACCACCACGCTTTCACCGGCGCCCAGGCCGCGGTCGATGATCCAGTCGCTGCCGTGCCAGGCCCCCACCACCAGGTCGCGCCGCTGCGCCTTGTTGTCGGCGTCGACCACCCAGGCGATGTGGCCGGTGGGTGTCTTGATGACGGCCCGCTGCGGGATCAGGAGGGTCTCGGGCCGGCTGCCCGAGGTGTAGACCACCCGCACGACCATGCCGGGCAGCAGCTGCTGGCGCGGGTTGGGCATCACCACCCGCAGCGTCAGCGTGCCGGTGCCGGGGTTGACCTGCGAGTCGGTGAAGTCGAGCCGGCCGGTGCGTTCGAACTCGCTGCCGTCGGGCAGGAAGATGCGCGCCTGCGAACTGCCGGCGCCGGCCTTCACCGTGCCACGTTGCAGTTCGCGCCGCAGCACCAGCGCGTCGCGGTCGGCCATCGTGAAGTTGACGTAGACCTGGTCGAGCCGGTCGATCGTGGTCAGGTGGGTGGCCTCACCCTTGCCGACCAGCCGGCCCTCGGGCACCAGCGTGGCGCCGATCTTGCCGTTTTCGGTGGCCAGCACGCGGGTGTAGCCCAGGTTGGTCTGGGCGCGGTCGATGTTGGCGGCCGACACCGCCAGCAGCGCCTCGGTCTGCTTCACCGCGGTGAGCGCGTCGTCGTAGTCCTGCTGGCTGATGGCGGCCTCTTTGACCAGCGGCGCCAGCCGGGCCTCGCGCGATTGGGCGCTGGCCAGGTTGGCGCGCGAGCGCGCCTGTTCGGCCCGGGCATCGGCGAGCGCGATCTTGAACGGCGTCGGGTCGATGGTGTAGAGCAACTGGCCGCGCTTGACCTCGCTGCCTTCGACGAAATGGCGCTGCTCCAGGATGCCCTCGACCCGGGCGCGGACCTCGACCGACCGGAAGGCGGCGATGCGGCCCACGTACTCGTCGACCACCGGCACGGTCTCGGCGCGGGTGGCGACCACCTTCACCGCGGCGGGCGGTGCCGGCAGCACTGCCGGCGGCGCTGGCTTGCCGCAACCGGCCAGCAGGAACGACGTGGCCACGGTGGCGGCGATGGCAACGTTCGCGGCCCAGGGCCGCACGAGCAGGGTGGTGTACATCTTCAAGTCCGGTTCGGGCGGGCGCTACGCGGGGCAGGGCGCCCCTGGGTGCGCGGGCACTATATCCGGCGATCGGATGCGGACCGCCCCCGCCGGGCTGCTGGCTACACTGGTTTTTTGTCCTCGAGGCCGTGCACGTGTCCGACTCTGCCACCGCCACCGCCACCGCCACCGCCACCCCGGCCAGCGCCCCGCGCGGCGCCGTGCTCAACCCGATCGACCGGATCTCCGAGGTTCTGTTCGGCCTGTTCATGGTGCTGACCTTCACCGGCACGCTCAGCGTGGCCAGCGCCGGGCGAGACGATGTGCGTCAGATGATGGTGGCGGCCATCGGCTGCAACATCGCCTGGGGTTTCGTCGATGCGGTGATGTACGTGCTGCGCAATCTGGTGGCGCGCGGCCACCAAGCGGCGTTTGCCCGCGCTGTGCAGGCCGCGCCGCAGCCGCAGCAGGCCCATGCGCTGATCGCCGAAGAGTTGCGCGGCACGGCCACCGGCCTGGGCACGGCTGAACTGGAGGTGGTGCGGCAGTGGCTGGGCCAAAGCCCGGCAGCCGCCGGTGGGCGGCCCCGGCTGACCGCCACCGACCTGCGTGGCGCGGTCGGCGTGTTCACGCTGGTGGTGGTGTCGACTTTTCCGCCGGTGCTGCCGTTCATCTTCATCGCCGATGTGCAGACCGCCAAGCAGGTGTCGGCCGCGGTCGCGATCACGATGCTGTTCTTCAGCGGCTATGGCTGGGGCCGCTATGCCGGGCTGCGGCCGGTGCGTGTCGGCCTGGTGATGGTGGTGCTGGGGGCCTTGATCCAGGCCGTGGTCATTGCGCTGGGCGGTTGACGCGGCACCGGGCTGGCGCGGTGAGGTCATGGCAAGATCGGCGTCGAGGCCCTTCTGGCGGGCCGATCAGGCGGCACATGATGGCCAATTCGAAGTCTTGGGGAGTCTGCTGGCTGGCGGCCCCGCTGGTGGCCTGGTTCACGATGTTGACCGGCTGTGCGTCCCTGCCCACCCACCAAGGACGCAGCGCGAGCACCGCGCTGCAGGCCGACGAGACCGAGCGCACCCGGCTGGGCGCCGCGATCGCCGTCCAGCGGGCGGCCCATCCGGGCCAGACCGGCGTGTTTGCGCTGGGCGAGGGCAGCGATGCCTTCGCCGCCCGTGGCGTGCTGGCGGCGGCGGCCGAGCGCACGCTGGACGTGCAGTACTACATCTGGCACGGCGACGACAGCGGCAGCCTGCTGTTCGAGGCGCTGTGGCAGGCCGCCGAGCGCGGCGTGCGGGTGCGCCTGCTGCTGGACGACAACAACACCGGTGGCCTGGACGAGACGCTGGCCACGCTGGACGCCCACCCGTTCATCGAGGTGCGGCTGTACAACCCGGTGGCGCATCGGCGCCTGCGCACGCTGAACTACCTGACCGACTTCACGCGGGTCAACCGCCGCATGCACAACAAGTCGTTCACGGCGGACAACCAGATCACCGTGGTCGGCGGCCGCAACATCGGCAACGAGTACTTCGGTGTCGGCACCGGGGTCGAGTTCGCCGACCTGGACGTGCTGGCCGTCGGCCCGGCCGTCGCCGAGGTGTCCACCGCCTTCGACCGCTACTGGAACAGCGCCTCGGCCTACCCGGCGCGCGGCCTGCTGGGGGCGGCCGCGGCCGGAGCCGAACAGGCCCTGCTGGCGCGCTTTGCCGAGACCCGGGTCGCGCCGGCGGCGGCGGCCTATGTGGAAGCGTTGCGCAGCACGCCGTTGATCGAGCAACTGGGCAGCGGCTCGATGGCCTTCCAGTGGAGCAGTGCGCGACTGGTGGTCGACGATCCGGCCAAGACGCTGACGCCCGAGGCCACCGCCGACCTGCTGCTGCTGCCGCAGTTGCTGGCGCTGATGGGCAAGCCGACCGCGTCGTTCGACCTGGTGTCGCCCTACCTGGTGCCTGGCGCCAAGGGCACCGAGGCGATTGCCGCGCTGGCGCGCCAAGGCGTGCGCGTGCGCATCCTGACCAATTCGCTGGCGGCCACCGATGTCGGCGCGGTGCATGCCGGCTATGCCAAGCGCCGCCAGGCCTTGCTGGCTGCGGGCGTCAAGCTCTACGAGATCAAGCCCTCGGCGCTGGCTGAAGTCCGAACCGGCAGGATGGGCGCGGGCGCCAGTTCGTCGTCCAGCCTGCACGCCAAGACCTTTGCGGTCGACGAGCGCCGGATGTTCGTCGGCTCGTTCAATTTCGACCCGCGCTCGGCCCTGCTCAACACCGAGATGGGCCTGGTCATCGACAACCCCGGCCTGGCCCGCAACATGGGCCGCCTGTTCGATGACGCCGTGCCGCGCGCTGCCTACGAGGTGCGCCTGGCCGCCGACGGCCAGACGCTGGAGTGGATCGAGCGCACGCCCCAGGGCGAGTTGCGTCACACCACCGAGCCCGGCACGTCGACGCTGCGCCGCCTGGGCGTCGGCCTGATGTCGGTGCTGCCGATCGAGTGGCTGCTGTGATCTCGCCGCTGTGATCTGGCTGCCGTGATCGCGCTGCCGTGGAGACCCCCATGCTGATTTTTCGCCCGCTGTTCGATCCGGTGTCGTGCACCTACAGCTACCTGCTGGGCGATGCCGCCGCCGGCGAGGCGGTGCTGATCGACCCGGTGTTCGAGCATGCCCGGCGCGACCTGGCGCTGCTGCACGAACTGGGTCTGCGCCTGGTCGCCACGCTCGACACCCATGTGCATGCCGACCATGTCACCGGCGCCTGGCTGCTGCAGCAGCGCAGCGGCAGCGCCATCGCGCTGGCCGCGGTGGCCGGTGCGGCGGGCACCGACCGCGGACTGGCCCATGGTGACCGGGTCGCCTTCGGCAGCCGCTGGCTCGACGTGCGCGCCACCCCCGGCCACACCGACGGCTGCCTGACCTACGTGCTCGACGACCAGAGCCGGGCCTTCACCGGCGACTGCCTGCTGGTGCGTGGTTGCGGCCGCACCGATTTCCAGCAAGGCAGCGCCGCGGCGCTGTACCAATCGGTGCACGAACAGATTTTTACGCTGCCTGACGGCTGCCTGCTCTACCCCGGCCACGACTACCGCGGCATCACCGTCACCAGCGTGGCCGAAGAGCGGTGCTTCAACCCCCGGCTGGGCGGCGATGTCAACGCCACCGACTTCGCCGGCTACATGCGCCACCTGGGGCTGCCGCACCCCAAGCTGATCGACATCGCCGTGCCGGCCAACCTGCGCTGCGGCCGGCCCGCCGACGGCGCGGTGCTGGCCGATGAACCCGCCTGGGCGCCGCTGACCTACACCTTCGGCGGCATCTGGGAGATCGCCCCCGAGGCGCTGCAGGAACGCCTGGCGGCGGCCGGCCAGCCCGCCGTGCAGCTGATCGACGTGCGCGAGCCGGCCGAATTCAACGACGCGCTGGGCCACCTGCCTGGCGCGCAGGGCTGGCCGCTGGCCACGCTGGGCGCGCGCCTGGGCGAGATCGACCGGTCGCGGCCGGTGGTCACCATCTGCCGGTCGGGTGCACGGTCGGCGCAAGCCAGCGTGCTGCTGCACAAGGCCGGGCTGACGCAGGTCGCCAACCTGGCCGGTGGCCTGCTGCGCTGGCGCGCCGAAGCGCTGCCGGTCGAGGGCGGCGCAGCATGAGGCCCTGCGGTGCGTGAGGCCGCGCGGTGAGTGACGCCCCGGAGCGCTGGCAGCTCGATGCCGGCGATGCCGCCGAGGCCGTGCTGACCATCCCGCCGCACGCCACACGCGAGCGCCGCTTCGACATCGCCTGCGCGATGAGCGTGCGCTGCGGCGACGATCTGGGCGGCGCCTGGCACGAAATGACCGTGCTGGCCAATGGTCAGCTGCAATGGCAGCGGCGGATCGCCAGCAGCAACCCGGGCAGCAGCGACGGGCTGGACCTGCACTTGCGCCGCAGCGTGCCGGTGGGCGAAGGCCTGCGGCTGGTGGTGCGCACGCGGACGCTGGGCGTGCGCCGCCACCGGCTGCTGATCGAGGCGGACGAGGATTGAGCGCTTGAGAGCGCCCCCAAGGCCGCCGCCTTGCGGCGTCCGCCCCCCCGAGGGGGAAGAGAAACACTTGGGGCGGCCCGGCGTTTGTTTCTCATGAGAGCGCCCCCAAGGCCGCCGCCTTGCGGCGTCCGCCCCCCCGAGGGGGAGGAGAAACACTTGGGGCGGCCCGGCGTTTGTTTCTTGAGAGTCTCTGACCGCAGGACCGCCGCGCTGCTGCCCGGCTACAGCGCGCGCCCGAGCAGCGCGCCCAGGTCGCGCAGGAAGCGGTCGAAGTGGATCGGCTTGGTCCAGTAGTCGATGAAGCCGGCTTCCCGGGCGGCCTGCACGTCGGCGGGCGTGGCGTTGGCCGACAAGGCCACGCAGCGGATGTGGGCGGTGCGCGGGTCGGCCCGCAGCGCTTGCAGCACGGCATGGCCGTCGATGTCGGGCAGCAGCATGTCGACCAGGATCAGGTCGGGCTGCAGCAAGCGCGCTTGTTGCACCCCGGCGACGCCGTTGTCGGCCAGCACCAGCTGCACCGCCTCGCGGCCGGCCAGCAGCTCCTGCACCAGCAGCGCGTTGACCGGGTTGTCCTCGATGTAGAGCAGCCGCGCCGGTGCCGGCGGCCCGGACCCTGCGGCTGCGGGGGCCGCCGAGCCGGCGGCTGGCCCGGCCACGGGCTCGGCGGCCGGCGCTGCGACCGGCCCGGTGGTCAGTCCGGTACCCGGTTCACCGTCGGGCCCGCCTGCCAGTGGCAGCCGCACCGTGAACTCGCTGCCCTGGCCCAGCTGACTGTGCGCCTGCACCGACCCGCCCATCTGCTCGACCAGCACCTTGACGATGGCCAGCCCGATGCCGCTGCCCTCGATGCCGGAGGCTTCCGCACCCAGCCGGTTGAACGGCTCGAAGGCCTGGTGCAGCCGGTCGGGCGCAATGCCCTGGCCGGTGTCGGCGACCCGGATCACCACCACTTCGCCGTCGGGCGCCGCCGTCAGGCGGACCCGGCCGCCCGGCCGGTTGTACTTGATGGCGTTGGACACCAGGTTGATCAGCACCTGGCGCAAGCGCACCGGGTCGGCCTGCACGGCACCCGACACCGGCCCGCACTGCAGGTCGACCTGGCGGGCCAGCGCCTCGGCGGCCAGCAGCGGCAGCGTGCGACCGAAGAAGGGCGCCAGCACCACTGTCTGCTGCGTCATGCGCAAAGCGCCGGCCTGCGCGGTGGTCAGGTCGAGCACATCGTCGATCAACGCCAGCAAATGGCGGCCAGCCTCGTCGATGTGGGTCAGCCAGCGTTCGCGCTGTTCGCGGTCAAGGTCGCGGTCACCCTGGCGCAGCCGCAACAGCTGTGCAAAGCCGAGCATCGCGTTCAGCGGCGTTCGCAGCTCGTGACTGATGCGCGACATGGCCGCCGACTTGGCCTGGCTCTCGGCCAGTGCGCGCTCGCGCTGGCGCAGCGCATCGGCTGCCAGATGGGCCTCGGTGCTGTCCCAGTTGACACCGATGCGCCGGTCTTCGTGGCCTTGCTCGTCGTGCAGCGGCACCGACTGCGAGGTGATCCAGCGCACCTGGCCATCGGGCCATTGCACGCGAAACTCGGTGTGCCAGGGCTCGCCGTCCAGCATGCGACCGGCCTGTGCGGCCATCACCGCGCTGCGTTCGTCGGCCAGCAGGCAGGCCGCGATCTCCTCGCGGCTGATCACCCGGGCCGTTGACTCGATGCCGCGCAGGCGGAACATCTGGCTGTCCCAGTGGATCTGCTGGTGGCCGCGGTCGGCCTCCCAGATGCCCAGGCCCAGCGCGGTGCGGGTCAGCGTCATGCGCTCGACCGTCTGGCGCAGCTGGCGCAGCACCTGCTGCTGCTCGGTGATGTCGATGGCCACGCCTTCGGCGCGCCGGCCGGCGGCCGCCTCGGCGCCTTGCGCCAGCGCCCCCCGCACCACCAGCCAGCGCAGCGCGCCATCGCTCGGCCGCTGGATGCGGAATTCGACTTCGATCGGCACCTCGGCCCCGCTGCTGCCGGTCCGCCACCAGCCGACCACGGTCTCGCGCACCCGCGCGCGGTCGTCGGCCACCACGCAGCGGGCGATCCAGCTCTCCAGCGTCAGCGGGCCGGCCTGCGGGTCCAGGCCGAACAGCGTGTACATGCCGCGGTTCCAGTTCGGCAGCGGGCTGTCGTGCTGGGTCGACCACAGGCCGATGCGCGCGGCCTCGGCAGCGGCCTCCAGCCGGCGGGCGGACTCCTCGGCCCGGTTGCCTTGTTCGACCCGCTCGGTCACGTCCAGCAGCACGCCGACGAAGCCCAGTGGTTCGCCGTCGGGGCTGCGCTGCAGCGCCCGGCGCAGCAGCACGTGTTTCCAGCCGCCGCCGGGTCGGGGGTAGCGCATCTGCATGTCGCTGGGCAGGCCGCTGCGCAAGGTGGCGGCCTGCGAGGCCGCGGCCTGCGGCCGGTCGTCGGGGTGGATGCGTGCACGGGCCTCGGCCACCAGCACGCCCTGCTCGTCGTAGGGCAGGCCGATGATCTCGCCGCTGCGGTGGTCCAGCATCAGCCGGTCACTGCCCAGGGCCTGGCGCCAGAGCCCGATGTGGCCCAGCGTCAGCGCGGCTTCGAGCTCGGTGCGCAGCTGCTCGGCGCGGCTGGCTTGCTCGAAGACCTCGGTCTCGTCGGTGTTGGTGCCCAGCACCCGCAGCGGCCGGCCCTGGGCGTCGTGGAACACCTGCCAGCGGGTGTGCAGGTGTCGCACCTGGCCGTCGGGCCGCCGGATGCGCACCCGCTGGGCATGCAGGCCCGCACGGCCCAGGGTCTGCTCGAAGCGCTCCGTGCCGATGTCCTCTCGCAGCATTTGCGGCACCACCTCGCTGCGCGAAGGCGCCGGCGCGTCGGGCGGGCGCTCGGGCAAGCCCCAGAGGCGGTACATGTGGGCGTCCCAGGTGCCTTGCAGCGTGCTGGCGTCGCGTTCGAAGATGCCGGTGTCGCTGAAGGTCTGCACCAGCGCCAGCCGCTCCTGCAGCCGGTCGATGCGTTGGCGCAGGACCTGCAACTCGTCCAGCGGTTGAGCGCGCAGCAGCTGCAGGCCGTCGCCGGCCGGCCTGCCCGCCTGCAGGCGCCAGACGGCGTCAGCACGATCAGCCCCAGCGGTGGCGGTGGCGGGGCGGGTGGGGTTGTCGTCGATGGTCGGGCCGGCGGCTGGGCGCCAAGCCACCGGCTCGCCGGCCATCAGGCGCCGAAGATCGTCCGGTGGCAGCCACGGGTCGAGCCGCAGCGGTGGCCCATCAGCGAGCGCCCACAGCGCCGCGAAGCGGGCGTTGCACCACTGCAGAACCCCTTGCGCATCGATGGCGGCCAGCGGCTGGGCGTCGTCATGCAAGGCCTGCTGCAGCGCAGCGGCCAGGGTGGCGTCCAGCGGGTGGGGGGCAGTCGGCAAGGATCTGGCCTGCGGCTGTTGCGGTAGGGGCCTGCCAACGGCTTGGCACCCTGCGCTGGGCGAGCGGTGCCACGCACCGCGACAAGATGGATCGGCGATCGCTGATCAACCGGCCGACAGCCCTCCCGGGCGGCCGGCCCCGATCACCGGCCGGTGATCAGTTCAGTTCCTTGTCTTTCCAGTACTTGGCGCCGCTGACGGTCAGGCCGGCCTCGATGCCGTTCTTGGTCATCGTGAAGGTGTCGGCGTCCTGCACCATGGTCTCGCCCTTGCCACGCCCGGCCGTGACACCGCTGGCGCCGGCCGAGGCGGTGGCGGCACCGGCGGCCGTCCAGCCGCTGTCGATGAACTTGTTCATTGCCGCGGCAGTCTTGAAGACGATCAGCATGTCGGTCTGCGCCGCGCTGATCTGCAGGCCGGCACTGGCCGCCGCCATGTCCATGTAGACGTTCTTGCTGGTCTTGTTGTCGTGCACCAGGCCCTTGCCGCCCGCGCCGCCGATCAGGAAGCTGACGCCGTAGGTGGTGAACACGCCATAACCCGGCGCCTTGGCGACCGCAGCCTTCAGTTCAGGCTTGCTCTTGTAGAACTTTTCCAGCGAGACCTGCGTCGACTTGACGATCTCAGCCTGCTTGGCCGCCTTGTCCTGGGCGAATGCGCCACCGGCCAGCAGGGACAGCGACAGCGCGCCGATGCCCAGCAAACGTTGAAACTTCATGGCTCTACTCCTTGCGTGGGTGGGAAGACCGGGTCGGGCCGCCGCGGCAGTTGGGCAGCCGATGTGTTGCGACACCGCTGTAGCCATCGCCGCGACACCACAACCCACCGACTGCAACTCTACCGCGGCGGTGGGCTCGCGCCCCTGATCCGGAGCCAGGTGGCGGCAGCGACGCTGCGAGCCTGTTGCTGGCCGGTCACGGTCAGACCTGCCAACCGTATGCTGCGGGGCCCGGCTCGACCCCAGGACCAGGACCAGGACCAGGACCAGGACCAGGACCAGGACCAGGACCAGGACCAGGACCAGGACCATGACCATCACGACCGATGCGGCCGGCGGCCGCTGGGCCCCGCTGGCCACCCCCGCCGCGCTGCTGGACCGCCAACGCCTGCAGCACAACATCACGCGCCTGCAGCAGCGCATGGACGCGCTGGGCATGCGCCTGCGCCCGCATGTCAAGACCAGCAAGAGCTGGCCGGTGGTGCAGGCCCCGCTGGCCGCCGGTGCACAGGGCATCACCGTCTCCACGCTGAAGGAGGCGGCGCGGTTCGCCGAGGTGCGGGCCGGCGTCCATGTCTTCTTCGTTCTGGTGATGTGCAACGTGGGTGTGTGCACCAAGACGAGGTGGCGCTGAGCGTGCCGACCACGGTGATCGGCCACCAGCGCGACAAGGGCTGGGCGCTGGTCGACGCCGGCTGGATGGCGATGAGCCGCGACCGCGGCACGCAGGACCAGGCGGTCGACTACCGCTACGGCCAGGTCTTTGACCTGCAGGGCGTGCCCATCCCCGGCTGCACCGTCAGCGGCGCCAACCAGGAGCACGGCATCGTCTCGTTCAGTGCTGCGCCCGACGGTGCTGCGGGCATCGACATCGCCGCGCGCCTGCTGGTGTGCACGCTGCTGCGCATCCTGCCCAACCACGCCTGCGCCACCGCAGCGCAGGTCGGCAGCTACCAGCTGATCGACGCCGACGGCCCCGGCATCGAGTGGCCGCGCTTCAGTGGCTGGTAGTGGCTGGTAGTGGCTGGTAGTGACTGGTAGTGGCTGGTAGAGACTGGTAGCGGCTGGCAGCGGCTGGTAGCGGCTGGTAGCGGCTGAACTTGGAGGCCAGCGCCTGGTGTCGGCAGGCGACTGGCCGGGTTTCAGGTTGGGGGGGGGCCGCACGAGGGCGCCTGTGGCCGTCCCACAATGCCGGGCGCCATGCCCGGTACGGGGCGCGGCCACCCCGCCACCGCATGAGGAGCCCACCATGCCATCCCCTCTGGTCAAACCCCTGATCACGTCGACCTACCCCGCCGACGGCCCGCGCGTGCAGATGCCCGAGCGCATGGCCCGGGTGACGCCCGACCTGAAGCGCGCGCTCTACGGCATCCGCGACGAGCTGCAGGCCGCCGGCGGCAAGCTCGAACTGTCCGACCTGTTCCGCAGCTACGACATGCAGTTCCAGGCCCACCTCGACTACGCCAGTGGCAAGAAGAAGGCCTTCAGCCCGCCGCCCGGCAGCAGCATGCACGAGTCGGGCCGCGCCTTCGATGTCGATCTGTCGCGCATCAAGGTGCCGCTGGCCACGTTCTGGGAGATCGCCAAACGCTGGGGCGTGGTACCGATCATCGCCGAGCCCAACACCACCATCAGCGAGTGCTGGCACTTCGAATGCCGCGGCAGCCACCAGCGGGTGCGCGAGCATTACGAGGCCGGCAAGGGCACCAACTTCAAGCCCGCTGCGGCGCTGGCGGTCAGCGCCATCCTCGGCTCGGGCGTGCCGCACGACCGCTTCAAGGGCAAGGAGGACGCCGCCTACCTGCAGTCGGGCCTGATCCGGCTGGGCCACGACATCGGCAACATCGACGGCGACATCGGTCCCAAGACGCTGGCCGTGCTGTCCAGCCTGGGCATCGCTGGCAGCAGCCGTGCCGAGCAGGTGGCCGGGCTCGATGCGCTGCTGCAGAAGCAATTCCCCGAAGAGTTCTTCGACAAGGCCGTCGACGAGATCAGCCCGTTCGTCTGACCGGCCCGCGCCCCTGGGGCGTGGCGCCGCGCGGGGGGCTGACTAGGATGCGGTCACCTTTCCCAGGATCCAGGAGCTTCGCCATGTCAGAACCGTCCATGAATGCTGCACCACCGGCCGCACCACCGGCCATGCCCCCGGCCGTCACCGTCGAGATCGGCACCGACCACGTGGCCCTGGTCACCATCAACCGCCCCGAGGCCCGCAACGCCGTCAACGGCGCGGTGGCGGCCGGGCTGGAAGCGGCGATCGACCAGACCGAGGCCAACCCCGACATCTGGGCGGTGATCATCACCGGCACCGGCACGCAAGCCTTCTGCGCCGGTGCCGATCTGAAGGAGATCTCGGCCGGCCGCGGCGCCGGGCTGCGCACCGAGCGTGGCGGCTTTGCCGGCTTCGTGCACGCGCCGCGCACCAAGCCCTGGATCGCCGCCGTCAACGGCCCGGCACTGGCCGGCGGTTGCGAGATCGTGCTGACCTGCGAGTTGGTGGTCGCCGCCGAAGGCGCGGTGTTCGGTCTGCCCGAGGTCAAGCGCGGCCTGATGGCGGTGGCCGGTGGCCTGTACCGCCTGCCACGCGTGCTGCCGCGGCCGCTGGCACTCGAATGCATTCTGACCGGTGAGCCCATCACCGCCGAGCACGCCCACCAGTTCGGCATGGTCAACCGCCTGGTGCCCGCCGCCCGCGTGGTGGCCGAGGCCCGCGCGCTGGCCGCCCGCATCACCGCCAACGCGCCGCTGGCCGTGCGTGGCAGCCTGGCGGTGGCCAAGCAGAGCCTGGACCTGACCGACGCCGAGCTGAAAGACCTGTCGCTGCAGGCCATGGGCCCGGTGCTGGCCAGCGAAGACTACAAGGAAGGCCCGCTGGCCTTCATCGAGAAGCGGGCGCCGCGCTGGACCGGCCGCTGAGCGCATGAGCGCTTTTCTGCTGCGGCCACCGATCTCGGGTCTGTGGTGCTCGCCGTACGGGTGTACGGCTGCGCTCCTCAACCCGACCTCGGCGCCCTTGCGACGAAAATCGCCCATGCGCTTCGCTGCTGAAAAACCCTGATGCACGAACAACACGTCCCCGTCCTGGTCGGCGTCGGCCAGGTCACGCAGCGTGAGAGCGACCCGCGCGCCGCGCTGCAGCCACTCGACCTGATGGCCGCCGCGGCCCGGCTGGCCGCCGACGACAGCGGTGCCGGCGCCCGGCTGCTGCAGGCGCTGGACAACGTCACCGTGATCCGGCTGTTCGCCGACACCAGCCCGCGGTTCGCCTGCCCGTTCGGCGGCAGCGACCACCCGCCGGCGTCGGTGGCTGCGCGCATCGGCGCCACGCAGGCGCGGCAACTGGTTTACACCCACCCCGGCGGCAACATGCCGCAGTGGTGCCTCAACCGCCTGGGCGAGGCCATCGCCCGCGGCGAGCTGGGCGCCGCGCTGGTGGTCGGCGCCGAGGCCCTGGCCACGCAAAAGGCCGCGCAGCGCGCCAGGATAGCCCTCGATTGGCGCGACAGCCCCGGCGGCATGTCTGGTGGCATCCCCGAATCCTGGGGCGTCGCCCGCCGCGGCTGGTCCGATCTCGAAGAGCGGCACGGCGCGCGTGCCGCGATCACGATGTACCCGCTGTTCGAAAACGCCATCCGCGGCCACCGCGGCCGCGGCATCGCCGAGCACCAGGCGGCGATGGGCACGCTGCTGGCGCGTTTTGCCACGGTGGCCGCCGCCAACCCGCTGGCCGACCGCCGTGCCGGCTACAGCGCCGAACAGATCGCCACGCCCAGCTCCGGCAACCCGACCATCGCCTTCCCCTACACCCGGTTGATGAGCGCCAACGCCTACATCGACCAGGGAGCGGCCGTCATCGTCACCAGCCTGGCCCAGGCCAGGGCGCTGGGCGTGCCGCGCGACCGGTGGGTGTTCCTGCACGGCTGCGCCGACGCGCACGACCACTGGTTTGTCACCGAGCGGCGTGACTTCCACTCTTCACCGGCGATGCCCGAGGTCTTCAACCAGGCGCTGGCGATGGCCGGCACCACGCTGGCCGACATCGACCTCTTCGATATCTACAGCTGCTTCGCGTCGGCGGTGCAGGTGGCCTGCGCCGCGCTGGGCCTGGCCGAGGACGACCCGCGTGGCCTCACCCTCACCGGTGGCCTGCCGTACTTCGGCGGGCCGGGCAACAACTACGTCACTCACGCGATCGCCGAAATGGTGCAGCGCCTGCGCGCCGCGCCCGGCCAGCGCGGGCTGGTCACCGCCAACGGCAACTACCTGACAAAACATTCGGCCGGCGTTTACAGCACCGATTTGCCCAGCCAGGCTTACGCGCCGCAAGACCCCGCCGTGCTGCAGGCCCGGCTCGACAGCGTGGCGCGCCCACCGTTGGTCGACCTGGCCGATGGCGCTGCGCAGGTCGAGACCTACACCGTGGTGCACGACGCCAAGGGGCCGACTGGCGCGGTGGTGATCGGCCGGCTGGGCGGCGGCGAGCGTTTCATCGCCAATACCGCGCCCGATGCCGCCTTGCTGGCTGACATGCAAGTCAATGATTACCTGAGCCGCACCGGCCGAGTGCACCACGACGGCGAGCGCAACACCTTCGTGCCGGGCTGAGCGGCGGGCTGACGGCCTGGCGGCCGTCAGCCGGCCTGTCTTCTGGGTGCTGGTCTGGGGCGTCGCCGCTCGGTGGCGTTGGTGCAGGCAAAGGGGCGCGCGCCGTCGAGCGGCTGCTGCAGGTGCGGGCGCGGTGGCGGTGGCGGGCACTGCGGCGCGCTGGCAGGCACTACGGCGCGCTGGCGCGTTTGGCTGTGCCCACCGGTGCCGAGTGATCATTGTTTTGCCCCGGCATCGGCATCGCTGTCGATTCCTGCGTGGCGCTCATCCCGCGGTTGGATCGCTCCTGCATCGGCGCTGCCACCGCGGCGGCGCTCGCTGGCGGAAACACCGACTCGGCCGACGGCACCGACGGGCTGGCGACCGGCCCTGTCGTTGCAGCGGGTTCGGTCAGCACCGGCTGGAGCACGGTCGGCGTCGGCGTCCGTGGGCTGGTCGGCTTTTGGTCACAGGCGCCCAGACCCAGCATGCAGGTGCAGAGCGCGATCAGGGGCAGGCGGGTGGACATGCATTTCCTCGGTGGTGGGTCAGGCTGATCGAACAGAGGGTGGGGTGGCTGGCGCCGCGGGCGGCCTGCTCAATGCGAAGGCACATAGCGGCGCCACGGCCCGGCGGGCTGCGCCAGCCGATCGGTGATGGCCGCCAGCACCGCCCGGTTCCAGCCCATGCCGATGTGGCTGCTGTCGACTTCGATGTCGTGGACCAGGCGGGACGGTTTGTCGTGGCGACAGGTCTGCCATGCCACCACGCCATCCGTCCGGCTGTAGATCGACGTGGTGCGCAGCGGTGGCGGGGTGCGCAGGCGCCGGCTCAAGGCCGGCTCCAGCGTCGCCGAACCACCGCTCAGCAAGCGGTACAGCCAGCCGATGTTGGAGTGGTCGGCGTCGGCGTTGAAGGGCGTTCCGATCGTGACCACCTGTCGGATGCGCGATGGCATCAGCTTGCCGATCTCGCGCGCATAGAGGCCGCCCAGGCTCCAGCCGATCAGCGTGGCCGGTTGGGTATGGCCGGCGAGCAGGTCGGCGACCTGCGCCTTCAAGGCGTGCAGCCAGGCATCGAGATCGCCCTGCGGACCGGTATTGAAGCCCTGGCCCCAGTCGAACGCGTCGTAGCCGAGTGCACGGCAGTGCTCGCGCAACGGAGCCACCGAGCCGCCGTGGGTTGCCAGGCCCGGAAAGATCACCACCGGATGGCCGTCTCCAGGCTCGGTAGCCTCTGATTTCCCGAGCTTGTGCGCGGCGAATTCCATCGCGGCGCGAAACGGCTCGGTGCTCAACAGGGCCAGGGAAGGGCGTCGAACGGCGGCGCTGGCCAGTTGTTTCATGCCGACCCTCGGCTCGGACCGGCCCGGTTCCAGCCGTCGCGGGCCGCGTGCCGGGCCTGCGCCCAGCTCAGGCCGGTGCCACCGCGGCTGGCGGCCCAGTCGCTCGACAGGGCCGCTTCGACGGCGTCGAAGTCGCGGTCGGGATAGCGGTCGCGTGCGCGGGCGCCGAAGCCGTAGGCCGGTCCGTCGTCGGCGATCGAGCCGCTGTCAAGCGCGACGCGGTCGCCGTCGTGGTGGCTGTCGTGGTGGCCGCCGTGGTCGCCACTGCCGTCGAGTGATTCGGTGTCTTCGCGGGTCGGGTCGATCACCTCGGCCACGTCCTTGCCGGCGAGGCCGCCGATCACCGCGCCCACCGCCGCGCCGATGATCGTTCCGAGCGGGCCGACCACGGTCCCGGCCACCGCGCCGGCGGCAGCGCCGCCCACCGCGGCGCCGACACCGGTGCCGATCGGGTGGGCGCCGGGAGCGCCTGAAATCGGGTCCCGGTTGGCGTCTTCATCGGGGGTGGGAGGGTCACGGCGCATGGCGATTCCTTGGCTGTTGATGAATCGTTTTCCGACAGGTCTTCAGAAGTCCGGCACCGCAGGTGCAGGACTTGTTCCGGGATGTTCGCGGCGGTGACCGACCCGGTCTGTGCGCCCGCACACGTTCAGAGTTGGGTGTCGATGACCGAGGCCAGCCACTCGACGACCCGTTCGCGCGCGGGCCTGGCCTGCCACTCGGCGTGACTGACCCGGTGCGCCAGCGCGAGGTCGGCTTCGAAGGTGGCGGTCTGGGCGATCGCGAAATCCCGGTCGACGATGTTCAGCGTGGCCTCGTCGTTGAGTCGGAACGAGCGGTTGTCGAAGTTGGTCGAGCCGACCGAGGTCAGCAGACCATCGACGATCATGACCTTGCAGTGGTACATCGTCGGTCCGTATTCGGCAATGACGGCGCCGGCGCTGAGCAGCCGACCCCAGGTGGCCCTGGAGGCACCGCGCACGGCGTCGCTGTCGATGTGCTTGCCGGGCACCACGATGCGCAGCTTGACGCCGCGCTTCAGCGCTTCGACAAGGGCTTGCAGGGTCAGCGGGTCAGGCACGAAGTACGCAGCGGACAGGTCGATCGATCGGGATGCCGCGGTCACGGCCAGCAGGTACATCAACTGCATGCTCTCGCTGCCACCGCTGGGTGAGCTGCTGAACATCTGCGCCGACGCCGGGCCTGCGGGCGCCAGTGTCGGGAAGTAGTCCGGTCCATGCAGCACGTCACCGGTGACCTTGATCCAGTTGTCGATGAAGACCGACTGCATCTGCGCGACGACCGGCCCTGTGACCTCGAAGTGGGTGTCGCGCCAGTGGTCCGGGTCTTGTGCGCGGCCCGTCCACTGAGGCGCCACGCCGACCCCGCCGGTGAAGCCGAGGCGGCCGTCGACGATCAGCAGTTTGCGGTGGGTGCGGTTGTTCAGTCGGCCCAGGTGCGACCAGTGCGGCGGATGAAATCGTTCGATCTGAACGCCGGCCTGCGCCATCCTGGCCACCAGGCTGTCTTCCATCTTGGCGCTGCCCACCCAGTCGAGCAGCACATGCACCTTCACGCCCTGGCGCGCCCGCTCGGCCAGCGCGTCGGCAAACGCGTTGCCGATGTCTCCCGACCAGTAGATGTAGGTCTCGAAGGTGATCGACACCTGGGCGCTGCGGATCGCCGCCAGCATCGGCGGGAAAATCTCGTCACCGTTCAGCAGCGCGCGAACCTTCGCGCCTTGCAGGAAGGGCGGCCCGAGCAGCACCCCGAGCTCGTGCATGAAGCGCGGGTCATCGAGCCCGTAGAGGCGTTCGATGCGGCGCTCGATCTTGGTTTCGCCGCCGACGAAGTTCGAGACCAGCAGACCGACCAGCCCGCAGAGGCCGGTGATGACGCCAGCCGCCAGCACCCAACGGGACACTCGATGCATCGGTTCGCACGCGACCGGCGGGTCAGCGCTTGCCTCGGCGTTTGGCTTTCGGCGCCGCCGGTGCGATGGCGTCGGCCGCTGCGGCCTGCAGCTGCCGCTTGACCTGGGCCGTGGCGTGGCCCCGCAAGCTGCCGGCGACACGGTTCGCCGTGCGCAGCCACAGGCTCATGAAGGGGTTTTTTCTCATCGGGGAACGGGTCCGCTCGGGTCTGCGGCGATGCGTGTCGAGCGCCTGTGGGATCGACGGCTCGCAAGGGTGCGGTGGACGGTGCAGCGGACGGTGCAGCGGATGGCGCAGTGAATGGTGCAGGGAACGGACCGTAAGGCGCTCAGCCGAGAGCGTCTGTGCGTTGCCGAACGCTGATGGTTTCAGCGGGATTCGCGGTGGCACCGGCCTGGTCCGCGGTGCCTGCCACCGTGCGGGCGGCGCGGGCAGGCAGCGCCGGGATGGCGCAACTACCGCAGCAGGTCGTGCCGCTCACGCGGCACGAAGTCGCCGAGGGCCTGGTCATGGTCCCAGCGTTCGACCACCGCGCGTTCGGGCGCCGCGGCATCGATGCGGATCAGGTTCACCGAATTGCCGAACCCTGTCCGCACCCGGCTGCTGACTGCCGTGCCCGCCTGCACCGCCCAGCCGCCGCCGGCCAGCGGCAGCACGAACGGCAGGTGGATATGGCCGCCGATGATCAGGTCCACCCCCGCCGCACCCCAGGCCCGCAACGCAGCGGCATGGCCGTGCAGACGGTTCTTCTGGTCTTCGGGCCGCGTCACCGCCAGTGGCTGGTGCACCATCACCACGCGCCGCTGCCCGGGCCGTGCCCGCGCCAGGCGCTGCGTCACCCGTTCGATCTGCGTGGCCGAGAGCTGGCCGTCCTGGTGCCGCCACCAGCGCGTGGTGTTGACGGCCAGCAGCAGCAGGTCGTCGGCGTCGAGGCTGGGTTCGAGGTCAGCGCCGAAGGCGGCGCTGTAGCGCGCATAGGGTCGCAGCAGGCGCAGCGGCAACTGCCACAGCGGGATGTCGTGGTTGCCCGGCACGGCCACGCAGTGCGGCACCCGCAGGCGCTGCACGAAGGCCCGGGCGGCCTCGAACTGCGCCCGCGTGGCGCGCTGGGTGATGTCGCCCGACAGCAGCAGCACCTGGGGCTTCAGCACCAGCGCCAGCCGCACCAGGGCGTCGACGACGGCCGGGCGCTCGGTGCCGAAGTGCGGATCCGAGACCTGCAGCAGCAAGGTCATGCCGCCGCCCGCAACTCGGGCGTCGTCTCGGCCGGCGGAGTGGCTGGACGCAACAGGTCCAGCGTCTGCGGCGCGACACGAAAGCTCAGCGGCAGCCGCATCCACAACACCTCGCCGTCGGTGGCCACCTTGATGCGCCCCGAACCCAGGGTGCCGAGGCGGCGGCTCGGGCGCACCGTTAGCTGGCGGGTGGCGATCTGGATCAGCTCGTCGGCCTCGCCCAGGCGGCCGAAGGCGCCGCGCCACAGCAGCCGCAGCATCTCCAGCAGCCCGACCGGGCGCAGCGCGATGGCGGCCAGGCAGCCGGTGTCGACCGCGGCGGCGTCGGGCAGGCCCAGCTGCTTTAACTGCAGCGCGTTGTTGCCGACGAACAGCGTGGGTGTGCGCAGCTCGCGTTCCTGCCCCTGGCTCTCGACACGCAGGCGCAGGCTGCGGTGGCCGCGCAGCAGGGTGGCCAGGCCGGCACCGAAGGCCACCATGCGGCTGCGCCCGAACTGGCGTTTCCAGGCCTCGCGGTCTTCCAGCAGCTGCGGGTAGAGGCCCAGGCTGGCGTTGACGAGGAACACACGCTCGCCGACCAAGCCCACCTGGGCCGGCTGCGAGTGACCGGCCAGCAGCACCTGCAGGGCCTCGGCGGTGTCGGACGGAATGCCGTGCGTGCGGCTGAAGTAGTTGAAGGTGCCCTGCGGCAACACCCCGAAGGTGCAGCCGCTGCCCAGCACGGCCTGGGCCACGGTGTTGATGGTGCCGTCGCCGCCGGCGGCCACCACGATGCCGCCGCACTGCTGCGCCTGGGCAACCGCCTGGCGCGCGGTGGCGCCCAGCTGCCGCGGGTCTTGCACCTCCAGCAGGTGCAGCGTGCGCGCTGCCTCGGCGCAGCCGGCCTGCAGCGTGGCGCGCACCTCGTCGGCCTGGCCGTGTCCGGCGCCGACGTTGAACACCACCACCAGCGGCGGGCCCGGTACGGTCATGGCCACAGGCACGCCTGAGGCCTGCGGGGCGCCGGCCAGTCGGTGATCAAGACAGTCGTTTTCATTGCCACGGCGCGTGTTTTAGGGGGCCCGATGATGCAACACACGGCGCGAGGTGTGCCGCCGATCCACTGCGGCCGTGTGGCCGTTCGGCATCGCAGGTTCGGTGTGCCGGGGCATCTGGTTCGTTGTCGCACAGACGCAGCCGGCACCACGGCTCAACCTTCGAATCCGGCTGGTCGTGCGGTCGGGCTTCAGTCCTACATCCTTGCACGGTCACGACCGATGGCTCGACGGCGGTGTCCATGCGACCCTTCGCTGAAGCTACCTCCACTTGAGATCCCATGAACCGTTTTGCCGAATTCGCAGTCCAACGTCCCGCCATCGGATTGCTGGGCACAGAGCCCTTCCGGGCGGCGATGGAACTGATGCGCCACAAGCTGGTGAAGACCGCCGCGCCGATGCCGGGCGACGGCCACCCGGTGGTGATTTTTCCGGGCCTGGGGGCGGGCGCAGCGTCGGTGGCCACCTTGCGTGCGCACTGCCGTTCGCACGGCTACGAGGCGTTCGACTGGGGCCAGGGCTTCAACACCGGGCCCGACGGCGCCCTCGACAGCTGGCTGGAATCGCTGAAGGCGAAGGTGACCAACCTGCTCGCCGGCCATGACCAGCCGGCGACCTTCATCGGCTGGAGCCTGGGCGGCCTGTACGCCCGCGAACTGGGCAAGTTGATGGCCCCCCGCCTGCGGCAGGTGATCACCATCGGCACGCCTTTCAATGCCGACGCCGACCACACCCATGCCGGTTGGCTGTTCCGATTGCTGAGTGGCAACTCGATGGTGATGGATGCGGCGCTGAGCCAGCGGCTGCGCACCCCGCCCCCCGTGCCCACCACCTCGATCTACAGCCGCAGCGACGGCGTGGTGGCCTGGCAAACCTGTGTGCATGACAAGCCCTTCATGCGGGTACGGGACATTGAGATCGACGGCAGCCACATCGGCATGGGCTGGAACCGCGAGGTACTGGCCACGGTGACGGACCAGCTGCGTCAGCGGCCCGGGTCGCTGGGCCGGCCGGTCACGAACTGAGGCCGTCATGTCGCTGCTGAGTCCAACGTCATCGCCTGCGCCCGAGCGCCTGCCGCCCCTGCCGCCCGTGCCGCCCGAGACGCCGCCCGTGCCGCCCGAGACGCCGCCCGACATGCCGCCCGACATGCCGCCCGAGGTGCCGCTCCACACGCCGCCCCAAGAGATTCCACCCTCCGGCTCGCCGGAAGTTCGCGAGCCGACCTTGCCGGGCGAGCACCTGCCCATCAGCGACGGTCCACGATGCGGCCCCGCGGTCACGCATGCCCTCGCCGGGCCCGTTGTCGACCGCTGATCGCGTCATGGCGAGCGTCACTGCAAGCGTCACTGCGCGCGTCACTGCGCCCTGCAATGCAATCGTCACTGCGCCCTGCACTGCAACCGTCACTGCGAGCGCCACCGCGCCCGTCACTGCATCCCATCGCAGCGTTCTTTTTGCTTCCCCTCGTCAATGTTTGTTCACCTCCAGGAGCCCACCATGTCCGATTCGCCCTACACCACTTTCCCTGCCCAGACGCCGCGTGGCGCCAATCCCGTCGAGCACGCCGGCAACGGCGCCGCCTTTCAGTCGCAGGCCCTGACCGACCGGCTGGCCCAGGGTGCACACCACACCATCGACCGGCTGGCCGACACCACCGCGCCGCACGTGCAGCGCCTGGAGGAGGCCGTCGCGGGCGCCAGCCAGAAGCTCAAGGACCAGGCTCGCCATGCGCGTGACGTCGGCGACGAATGGACCGAAGACCTGCGCAGCACCGTGCGCCGCCGCCCGCTGACCGCGGTGGTCACCGCACTGGCCATCGGGGCGCTGATGTCGCGGCTCCTGCACACCAGCCGTTGATCCGTCGGTGAGGCAGGAAGTGCGCACACCGCACTGGTTCGCCACGCTGCATCGCCTGGTATCGGCATTGCCCGGCCTGGTCAGCGAGCGACTGGAACTGCTGGCGCTCGAACTCCATCGCGCCGGCCGGGCCATCGCACGCATCGTCGCGCTGGTGGTGGTGGCGGCCATCCTGGCGATCACGGCCTGGCTGGCGCTGTGGGCTTGTCTGGCGTTGGTGCTGGTCGCCTCGGGATGGTCGTGGCCGTTGGCGATGCTGGCTGTGCTGCTGGTCAACCTGCTGCTGACCGGGGCCGCGCTGGCCTGGATCCGCAGCCTGGTGGCCACCGTAGGCCTGCCTGCGACACGGCGCCACCTGGTGTTCGGCGCAGGCGCGGAAACGACCGCCGACGCTCACCCCTCGGCTCAGCCGTTCGCCAATCCCTGAAGGCAGACCATGACTTCGCACGACTCCCGGGCACCGCTGCTCGTTCCCTCCCAGGGGCCGGTGCCAGCGTCTGCCGGGCCGGCCGACCTCGACGCCCAGATCGAGCGGCTGGAGCAACGACTGGTCGCGCGTGAAGCCTGGGTTCTGGCCACGGCCGCGTCGCTGGGCCAGCGGGCGCAACAGGCTGCGACGCCGCGGCCGGGGTGGCTGCCCGCGCTGGGTGGCGCCGCGGTGCTGTGGTTGGGTTGGCGCTGGTGGCGCCGCCGCAGCCCGCTGCCGCCGATGCGTGCGGCTTTGCCGGTCGACGCCGCCGTGCACCCCCGCAATGGACTTGCCCGCTGGCCCTGGGGTGGCTTGGTGGCCTTGGTCTGGCCGCTGCTGCCGCTCGCCTGGCGCAGCCGCGTCAGCCCTGCCGCTGCCACGGCCGCGGCCAGCACCTTGCTGGTGATCGTGCGGCGCCTGGTCGGCCGAGGGGCTCGCTGAGGCCTGCCGGTGTAACTTGGCCCGGCTGGGTGCCCTTGCGCACAGATGACGCGACACGCCAGGGGGAGCATCGCCTCCAGGTCGATCGACGAGGACGCACCATGTCAGACTTCAGCGACAACGTTGCAACAAGCCAACAGGTGCTTCGGGGCTGGCGGCATCGCGTCAGGCGCCTGTTTCACCTGCCAGACGCAGCAGACGCACCAGACGCTCCGGACGCACCAGACGCAGCAGACGCTCCGGACGGACCACATGCACCACTCGCACCCCGCCCGCCGCACCCCACAGACGCCCCCGCCAGCGGCCTGACTGAGGCCGAGGCCATCGTGCCGGCCGACCAGTGGCCCGCCGGCTCCTGCGTGCTGGTGGCCGACGACAACCCCGTCAACCTGCAGATGGCGTCCGACATGCTGGCGTACTTCGGCATCCAGTCGCTGCTGGCGGCCGACGGCGCGCAGGCCGTGGCGATGGCGGCCCACCATCGGCTTGACCTGATCCTGATGGATTTGCAGATGCCGGTGCTCGACGGACTCGGCGCGACACGGCAGATCCGCCGGGCCGAGCGGCAACAGGCGCTGCCGCGGGTCCCGGTGCTGGCCTACACGTCTGTCAGTGGCGTCCGGGTGCACCTCGCCGACTTCGGGCTGGATGGCGTGCTGGAGAAGCCCTGCGAGATGCCGGCCATGCGGGCCTGCCTGCAGCGCTGGTGCCCGCCTTCAGGCGCCACCGGTGGGCAGGCCGCAGCGGCCGGGTCGTCCAGCCGTCACGCCCGGTCGCTGCCACCACCTGCGGTTTGAGCCGCGGTGACGGGTTGGTGCGGTGCCCACGCTGCCCGCGGCACCCGCGGCACCCGCAGTACCCGCCGCACCCGCAGCACCCGCAGCACCCGCAGCACCCGCAGTACCCGCAGTACCCGCCTTACCCGCAACGTGTGCGGCCAGTCCCGGCGCGCGCACACCGCCGCGGCGGGCCCGGACGGCGGGTGTCTGCCGTCAATTTCAAGGCACCATCGGCGAGGGTCGCCGACAGTTCTTCGACCGGCCGCTGCACGCCCTTGGGCTGCGCAGCCGCGGTTCAGTCGCCGACGTAGGGCGTGCCGTAGAACTTGTGCACGCCAGAGGCCCAGGTCTTGTCCGACATTGCGGGCCAGCGGTCCTGGTCGAAGCCGGGCGCGTCCTTCAGCGTGTCCTTGGCCACATCGAGGGTGAAGCGCTTGTTCTCGGTGTCCAGCGTCAGCGCGGCCCAGGGCACCGCGAACAGCTTGTCACCCATGCCCAGCAAACCGCCGAACGAGAGCACCGCATAGGCGATCTTGCCGGACGCCATGTCGATCATGAATTCCTTGATGTCGCCCAGATCTTCTTCGGCTCGGTTGTAGACGTCGTTGCCGAGCAACGTGTTGGCGCCCATCAGGGCCGGACCGGGGCCCGAATTGCCTTCGGCGTACATGCCGAAGTTGTCGCGGGTGATGTAGTTGTCTGACATGATTTTTCCTCGGACCTTGGTGATGGCCGGCCGCCGGGTCGAAGCAAAGGCCCTACAGGATGCTGCGACCGACACGCACCGGCGAGCGAATCTCGCTGGCGGCAACATGAAGATAGCCAGCGCCCCTGGCGCGGTCTGTGCGCAGCCGAACACAACGGCGGTGCCGTCACGCTGACCGACGACTGTCCCCCGTCGGTCGCCGTCGGTCGCCGTTGAGTCGCCGTTCAGTCGTCCCAGCGGGCTGCAGGCAGGCGCTCAGGCAGTGCCCGTCCGCGGCAGCGCCATGAAGAACCGCAGCATCTCCGCCGACGCATCCGGACCGGTGCCATCGGTGTACGAACCGCTGGCATGGCCGCCCGACCAGGCGTGACCGGCGCCATGCAGCGTCCAGTGTTCGATCCAGCCCTGCCCGGCGGCGTCGACATGCACCGTGCGGCTGAAGCGCCCCCCGCCCGGCGCGACGCCGGTCTGGGTGCTGGCGCGCAGCGCCGAGCCTGCTCCCTGGGCGCCGTGCGTGTCCTGCGCCTGTTGCACGATCTGGCCGCCGTTCGCGGCCTGCACCGTGTGGTCGCGATCGCCATGGAAGACGATGACCGGCACCGCTTGAACCGCCTTGCGGCGCGGCGCGCTGGCGTCACCGGGCACCGCCTGCAGCCCCGGCAGGCCGCTGCGCCCGCCTTTCATCGCCGCCATGGCCGACGGGATGTCGTGGGCACTGCCGTAAGGCAGGCCGGAATGCGCACCGACGGCGGCGAACAAATCCGGGTATGTTTCGCCCAGCACCACCGCCATCGCGGCGCCGGCCGACAAGCCGGCGACGAAGATGCGGCGCAGGTCGGCGCCATGCGCTTGCGCGACCTCGCGGACGATGCCGGCGATCAGCGACGGCTCGCCGGCGCCGCGCAGCTGGTCTTGCGGCTTGAACCAATTCCAGCACTTCGACGGGTTCGCCGGTGCGGCCTGTTCGGGGTACACCACCAGGAAGCCGTGTTCGTCGGCGAGGCGGTTCATCTGGGTGCCGGCGGCGAAGTCGTCTGCGGATTGGGTGCAGCCATGCAGCATCACCAGCATGGGGAGCGGTGCATCTGCCTCGGCCGCTGCCGCGGGCACATAGACCTTGTAGGTCCGGCTGCCGGCGTCGTTGCGGAACGTGTGGGTCGCAAAGCTGCCGGGCCGCTGCGGCGCCCGCCCGACGGGCGGCTGGTGGTCGAGGTCGAGGTCGACGCCACCCTCCGCGTCAGTGCAGACGACGCGCGCGGCGACATCGACGACGAAGGCGCTGTCCAAGTGTTGCGTTTGCTGCGCCTGTTGCGCCTGTTGCGCTGTCAGCGCACCGGGCGCTGCGGCCAACGCACGCCGGATGGTCTCGGTCACGCCGTGCATCGGGCCCGAGCTGGTGTCGAGCCCCGCTGCTGCGAGCGCCCGCTGAATCGTGTCGTTGATCGCGGCGGCGTCGAACGACGGCACCCGGGCGTTGAAGGGGTTTTTCATCAAGTGCTTTCTGGGGTGGGTGGTGCAGTCAATCAGTGGATGCGGCCGGCCAGGGCCCGTCGCACCGCAGGACTGGCCTGGAACGCGCCCAGGACGGTCACGGATTCGATGGCGGCCAGCGCCAGCTCGGGCGTCACGTCGTCGGCAATGCGGGCGAGCCCGACGACCTGGACCTGCAGTCGCTGGCCAGCGGCCACTACCGTCTCCAGGTCGCTGCGGCTGAAGTGCTGGAGACCGACGGTGAGGGTTCGACGCGCCACGGTCTGCCTGACGGTGTCGGCGTGCAGCGCCAGCTGGTTTCGAAGCGCGGTCCGGATGAGGTCCGACCGGTTGGAATAGAAGCCTTCCTGGACCAGCAGGTCGACCTGCCCAAGGTCGACCACGCCGACGTTGACGGTCATCTTTTCGGTCTCGCCGGTGCGTTGCCGGGGTTCGATCGCCATGGTGTCGCCTTTCGTGTCATCTGTATGGATTCTAAATGGAATCCAATTAGATTCTTATTGGAGCATAGATCCGGGGGCTGCGGCGGCCTCATCGCAAGGCCACGTTGCCAGCAGGGCGTGCGCGAACCGTCTGAGCGGCGGGTGTGTTGGCTGGCTGACTGGCCGTCGAAGTGGCCCGCGGTTGCGTCTAGGATGGCCAGCCGGCGCCGCGGCGCGGGCCACCGGCCGGCCCCCAAAACCAACCCCGAGAACACCGATGAGCGACACCCACCTGATCCCCTTGCCCCGGCTGCAAACCGCCATCCAGCGCGTGGTGCGCGGCTTCGGCAGCAGCGATGCCGAAGTCGCCGCCGTGGCCGGCAACCTGATCGACGCCAACCTCACCGGCCACGACTCGCACGGCGTGGGCATGCTGCCGCGTTATGCCGATGCCTTTCTGCAGGGTGGCCTGCGGGCCAATGCCTCGGTCAGCACCGTGTTCGATGCCGGGGCGATGCTGCGGCTCGACGGCAATGCCGGCTTTGGTCAGGTGATCGGTGTGCAGGCGATGGACTTGGGCATCGCCCGTGCCCGCAGCCAGGGCAGTTGCGTGCTGGCGCTGGGCAATTCGCACCACCTGGGCCGCATCGGCGCTTGGGCCGAGCAGGCCGCCGCCGCCGGGCTGGTGTCGATCCACTTCGTCAACGTGCTCTCGCGCGGCATCGTGGCGCCGCATGGCGGTGCCGATGCGCGTTTCGGCACCAACCCGTTCTGCGCCGGCGTGCCGCTGACCGGCCGGCCGCCGGTGATCCTGGATTTCGCCACCAGCATGATCGCCCAGGGCAAGACCCGGGTGGCGATGAACAAGGGCGAGCAGGTGGCGCCCGGCTGCCTGATCGACGACCACGGCCGGCCCACGCAAGAGCCGCGCTTCACCGTGGTGCCGCCGTTCGGCGCGCTGCTCACCTTCGGCGGCCACAAGGGCTTCGGCCTGGCGCTGATGTGCGAGTTGCTGGGGGGTGCGCTGGCCGCCGGCATGACACAGCGCGACGCCGACGCCAGCCAGCGCCGCGTGCTCAACGGCATGTTCAGTGTGCTGGTCGACCCGGGGGCGCTGACCGACCGCGCCGCGTTCGAGGCCGAGGCGCAGGCCTTCATCGACTGGGTCAAAGCGTCGCCGCCGCGCGAGGGCTTCGATGACATCCGCATCGCCGGCGAGCCCGAGCGGGCCTGGCGCGCGCAGCGCAGCGCCGAGGGCGTGCCGGTGGATGCCACCACCTGGCAAGAGATCCTGGCCGCCGCCGCCAAGCTGGGGGTCGACCCGGCGGCGGTACAGGCCGACGCCGGCCTGGCGTGAGCGCCGCGGGCGCTTCGGGGTGGGTCAACCCACCCGTTGCCGCACCAGGTCGATGTGGCTGCGCAGCGCATACAGCTCGTCGGCGTAGCTCAGCGGCACGCGGATGCCGTCCACCCGCTGCTCGATGTCGGCCAGGTCGGCCAGCAGGTCGGCCGCGGGCCGCTTGCCGCGTGCGTCTTCCACCGCGCGCAGCTGCGCATACCAGCGGAACACGCGGCGCCGGATGCGAAATTCATACAGCGGCGGCAGCACCCGCGCCAACGGGATCAGCACCGCGATGATGGCCACCAGCGCCAGCCACATCCGGTCGGCCAGGTTGGCCAGCCAGAACGGCAGGTAGCGCTGCAGAAACGGCGGGCCGCTGCGGTAGAAGCGCTGGGCCTCGGGCGCGATCGGCCGTTCGGTGTTGGCGGCGTTCGGAAAATCGCCCTTGCGCTGGAACCAGCCGGCGCCGCCGTGCACCTGTTGCGCCGCCTGCACGAACAGCTGCGCCAGCGCCGGGTGCAGCGTGTCGCGTGCCACCAGGGTGGCGGTGGGGGCGATCAGGCGCACGTCGGCGGGCGGCTGGTCGGCGGCCAGGTCGACCACGCCGCGCGGCAGCAGCACCGCGCTCATGAACGGGAAGCGGCGCGAATAGGCCTCGCTCTGCGCAAAGTCCATCAACCGGATATCGGGGGTCTTCAGCAGCATCTGCACCATCAGCGCCTCGGGCGCCGAGGCCAGCGCCAGCGCGTCGAGCCGGCCTTCCAGCAGGTCGACCACCGCCGGCGTGGTCGGCAGGCGCTGCAGCGCGATGGCGTCGGGCGCGATGGCGTTGGCGGCGATCAGCCGCTCCATCAGCGGCGGCACGCCACTGCCGGCCGCGCCGATGTTCAGCGTGCCGCCCACCAGCTGGCCGAGGCGGGTCAGCTCGGGCGCCTGGGTCAGCCGCCGGGCGGCGTCTTCACGGTAGAACAGCCACACCGGTTCGTAGAACACGCTGCCCAGCGAGACCAGCCCGTTGTCGGGGTCGTCCTCTTCGCGGCCGCCGTGGGGCGCGTCGGGCTCGCCGCCGCCTTGCGCCAGCACGATGTCGACGCCTGAATCGGGCTGGCGGATCAGCGCCAGGTTCTCGGCCGCGCCCTGGGTGGGGCGCAGCGTCACGGTGATGCCGTGGCGCTGCAACTGCTCGGCATAACGTTTGCCGAACTCGTGGTACGCACCCTGCGGCGCGCCGGTGGCCATCACCACCCGGCGCGGCGGGTTGGGCTGCAGCCACTGGTAGGCCAGCACCAGCAGCAGCGCCGCGATCAGCAGGAAGGGTGCGGCGGTGATGGCCAGGTCGCGCAGCGGCAGGCCGCTGGACTGCAGGCGTTTGGGCAGGCGCAGGCGCATGGTCGGTGATGCTACCTGCCGGGGTCGGGCCGGCTGCCCCGCGCTTGCAGGCGCATCAGTGCGGCGCCGCCGCGCTGGCAAATCAACGCGGCTTGGCCTCGCTGGCGATCCAGTCGTCGACCTGGCGCTCCAGCACCGTCAGCGGTACGGCGCCCTGGTCGAGCAGCACCAGGTGGAAGCGGCGGATGTCGAAGCGGTCGCCCAGCGCGGCGCGGGCGCGGTCGCGCAGCTCGATGATCTTCAGCTGGCCGATCATGTAGCCCAGCGCCTGGCCGGGCCAGGAGGTGTAGCGGTCGACCTCGCTGGCGACGAAGCCGTTGTCCAGGCCGGTTTGCGCCACCATGTAGTCGATCGCCTGCTGGCGTGGCCAGTTCAGGTCGTGCAGGCCGGTGTCGACCACCAGCCGGGCGGCGCGCAGCATCTGCATCTGCAGGTGGCCGAAGCGGCTGGCCGGGTCTTTGTAGAGGCCCAGCTCGAAGCCCAGGGTCTCGGCGTACAGCGCCCAGCCTTCGCCATAGGCCACGTACCAGCTGGAGCGGCGGAACCGCGGCAACTCGCCCAGCTCGGTGGCGCGGGCGCTTTGCAGGTGGTGGCCGGGCACGGCCTCGTGGGCGGTCAGGGTTTCCATGCCCCAGATCGGCCGGGTCTTGTAGCCCGCCGCGTTGGCGTTGAACCAGCCGGGCCGGCTGCCGTCGAGTGCCGGGCCGATGTAGTTCTCGGCCGCGTCGGGGCCAGCGTGGGCCGGCATCGCCCGCACGCCCCAGGGCGCGCGCGGCAGCTCGGCAAACAGCTTGGGCAGTTCGGCATCGATGCGCTTGCCGATGTCGCGGTAGCCGGCCAGCAAGGCCTCGGGGCTGCTGTGGAAGTACTTCGGATCGGTGTTGAGGTGGGCCACGAAGGACGCGAAGTCGCTGGTCCAGGCCATCTCCTTCATCACCCGGTCGATCTCGCCACGCAGCCGCGCCACCTGCGCCAGGCCGATGGCGTGGATCTGCGCCGGGCTCAGGTCGGTGGTGGTCTGCTCGCGCACCAGCGCGGCATACACCGCCGCGCCACCCGGGTAGCGGCCCAGGTTGCCGGCCTCGGGCGCCGCGGCCGCGTAGCTGCCGGCGACGAACGCACGCAAGCGCTGCTGCGCCGGCAGCACCTGGGTGTCGATGGCCTGCAGCGCGCGCTGGCGCAGCGCCGCCTGCTGGTCGGCCGGGATCTCGCTGCCCAAGCGGCTGAAGGGCTCGAACCAGGGGCTCTTCTCACCGGTGGTGGCGGTCTGGCGGTCGAGCGCGGCCAGCACCCGGGCCATCACCGGGCGCGGCGGCACCCAGCCCAGCGCCAGGCCTTCGCGCAGGCGCAGCAGTTCCTGGTCGACCCGCCGCGGCCAGGCGGCCAGCCGGGCCAAGGCCTGCTCGGCCTGCAGCCGGGTGTCCACCGGGCTGGACTTCATCAGATCGGCCAGGTCGGTGTGGAAGCCGTCCAGCGCGCCCAGGCTCATGCGCCGGTAGCCGACGAAGGGCTCCATCGCCAGCCACTGTTGCTGGCGGTGGATGAACAGGTCGAGCGAGCTGCGGTCCTTGGCGCTCAGCGCAGCGCGGTCGATGGCCTGGGCGGCGGCCAGTTGCCGGCGCAGGTCAGCGACTCCGGCGGCCTCGTTCTCGGGTGATGCGTCGTACAGCCGATCACCCCAGCGGTTGTCGCCGATGTAGGTGGCCCATTCCGGGTAGCGCTGCATGGCGGCGTCCCAGCTGGTGTCGAACAACGCGTGCAGCGCGGTGGCCGTCGGGGACCGGGCGGGTGCCGGCAGCGCTGCCGCCGGCGTGTTTGGCGCCACGGGCGCCACCGCCGGCGCCACCACCGGCGCCACCCCGGACGGTGGGCTGGCGCAGCCGGCCAGCGCGGCCATGGCCGCCAGCAGCAGGGCAGGTCGGTGGATCAGAGGGCGGGCGAAGTGGCTCATGGCGTGTGTCCGGGCGGGCCGATCGGGTTGTTGGGGCGGTCGGGGATGGCGGGTTTCGCAGCCGGGAGGCGCAGGGTGGCGCACGGGTCGGACCGTTCCTGCGGCGCGGCGTAGACCACCTCGTCGTAGGCTGCGGCGCTGTCGTCGCCCCGCTCCAAGTAGCCCACCGCGTGGCTGCGGCCGCGCAGGTCGGCCGGCAACCAGCGCGGCACGCCGATGTCGCGCCGCACATGGCCGTTGCCGGCCAGCAGCACCGCGCCGCGGCTGGCTTGGGCCGCGACCTGGGTGGCCATGAACTGGTCGCGCGCCACCTGGGCATTGGCCAGGCGGGCGGCCATGGTGGCGTCGACCGCGCCGCAGTGGCTGTCTTCGATGGCCCGGGCCTGGGCGCGGGCGATGTCGGCCGGCACCTCGGACTGAAAGCCGGTGGCGGCCAGACCGCGCTGGATCACCAACCGCGTGTCGGCCCGCGACACATTGGCCGCCACGACCGGCCAGCGCTGCTGTAGTGCCAGCCGCAGGTAGGGCCGGTAGAACGGCCAGTGCCAGCCGGCCGCGCGGCCGCCGGCATCGATCAGCGCGTCGACGCGGGCGTCCAGTGCCCCCTCGCTGGCATCGTTGGCTGGCGCTTGCTGCACCGCGTCGATCGCGGCTTGGCGCTCGCGGTCGAAGGGTTCCATCAGCAGCGCCGGTCGGGCGCCGCGCTCGGCCAGCGCCTGCAGCGCTTGCAGCCGCAGCGCGTGCTGGGCGGCGTTGTCATGCACCTCGCCGAGCAACAGCACCTGGCCGGGGCCGGCGCGCCAGCTGAGTGGTGCGGGTGGTGCCGACGTGCCCGGCGCCGCGCCGCAGCCGGCGAGCCACCAGGACAGCGCGGTGGCAGTGATCAAGCGGCAGGTGCGGTGCATGCGGCATTGTCGACGGCAACTGCGCCGCGCAGCGGATCAGTTGCGGGTGACGGTCGCCGTGGCCCGGGCCGTGCGGCTGCTGCCGGTCGTCCCGATGGTGATCGGATTGGCGCCAGGCGCCAGCGGGCACGGGGCCTGCGCAGGCGCAAGCGGCCAGCGCGACCGTCAGGGGCGTCAGGCCGCGGCGGGGGCCGGCAGCACCGTGCCCGCGCAATCGCCAAAGCCGATGCGCGCAGCGCCCGGCCGCTGGCAGACCGCGCGCAGCACCAGCGTGTCGCCGTCCTGCAGGAACGTGCGCTGCTCGCCGCCGGGCAGCGTGATCGGCTGCTTGCCGCCGGCCGACAGCTCCAGCAGCGAGCCGCCCTGGCCGGCCTCGGGGCCCGACTGCGTGCCGGTGCCCAGCAGGTCGCCGGGTTGCAGGTTGCAGCCGTTGCTGGCGTGGTGGGTCAGCAGTTGCGCCAGCGTCCAGTAGGCATCCTTGAAGTTGCTGCGCGACAGCTGCACGGCAGCGTCGCCGCGCGTGCGCATCGCCGCGGTCTGCAGCCACACGCCGAGCTCGATGTCGAGCGCGCCGGCATCGCGGTTGGCCGGGCTGTCGAGGTAGGGCAGCGGCTGCGGGTCGCCGTCGGGCCGGGTGAAGGGCACGCGGAACGGTGCCAGCGCCTCCATCGTCACCAGCCACGGCGACAGCGTGCTGCCGAAGTTCTTGGCCAGGAACGGGCCCAGCGGCTGGTACTCCCAGGCCTGCAGGTCGCGCGCCGACCAGTCGTTGAGGAGGGTCAGGCCGAACAGCCGGTCTTCGGCCTCGGCGATGGCCACCGGTTCGCCCAGCGCATTGCCTGGGCCGACCAGCGCGCCGAGCTCCAGCTCGCAGTCCAGCCGCTGGCTGGGGCCGACGGTGGGCGCGGTGGCGCCCGGCGCCAGTGTTTGGCCGCGCGGGCGGCGGATCGAAGTGCCGCTGACCACGATCGACGAAGCCCGGCCGTGGTAGCCGATCGGCACCCATTTGTAGTTGGGCAGCAGCGGGTTGTCGGGCCGGAACAGCTTGCCCACCGCGGTGGCATGGTGGATACCGGTGTAGAAATCGGTGTAGTCGGTGATGGCGCAGGGCAGGGCCATCCCGGCCTCGGCTTGCGGCACCAGGCAGGCCGCCAACGCGGCGGCCTGCGGGCTGCCAGCGCGCAGTGCGGCCGAGAAGGCCTGGCGCAGCGCCACCCGCACGGCCTTGGGGGCGGCCATCACCGCGTTCAGGTCGCCGGCGGCCAGCGCGTCGAGTGGCAGCGCCAGCGCGGTCGGCCAGCCGCCGACGCCGCGGGCGGCGGCCAGGTCGAGAATCTGGTCGCCGATGGCGATGCCGATGCGCCAGCGCTCGGCCGACCCGGCGCGGCGGAAGCGGCCGTAAGGCAGGTTCTGGACCGGGAAATCGGTGCTGTCGCTGTTGGCCGAGGCCACCCAGCTTTGCAGCGCGGGGTCGTGCGTGGAGTCGGTGTGCAGGCTCATGGTGTCCAGGGCTCGGGTCGGGCTGACGGGCAATTGGGGCAGCGGGGCCATGAAGGCCATCGGGCCATCGATCGACCCGGCGCACCCGGGTGAAGGGCGCCCAACCGGTCAACCGATCGGTCGACGGGTGGGCGGGTCGGTCAGCCCGCTGGCGCGACGCCGGCGCGCGCGGCGGCCAGCGCTTCGGTCAGCACCCGCAGGTCGCCGACATGGTTGGCCAGCAGCAGCACCAGGCGGGCGTTGACGACGCGGCTCTGCTCGTCGCTCAAGCCGCGGTGGCTGTCGATCAGCGCTTCATAGAAATCGTCGCCGGGGGTGTAGGCATTGAGGTAGCGCGTGCCGGGCACGCCGAAGTTCGGCTGGATTTGCAGGTGGTCCATCGCGGGCTTTCGATCGGTCTGGCGTGGGGTCGGGCGTCGGGTCGGGGGTCGGGTCGGGGGTCGGGTCGGGCGTGGCGCGTCAGGCGTTGCCGGTGGCACGGGCCATGGCGGCGCGCACCGCAGCGGCATCCAGCGTGCGCCAGCGCGCGGCCACATGCTGGTCGGGCCGCAGCAGATAGGCCGTGCCGGTGCGGGCATCGCAGCGGCGGGCGGCCAGGCCCTGCGTGTCGACCAGGCAGGCGATGCCGGCGGGCACGGCGCCGTCGCGCTGTGCCACCAGCAGCGTGTGCACCGGCACGGCCGCATCGGCCAGTCGGGCGATGGTGGCGCGGGCGTCGGCAGTCAGCGTGTCGGGCGTGTCGACGAACAGCAGCAGCTGAAAGCGGTTGCCGATGTGCGCCAGCAGCCAGCTGCCGGCGCCGCCAGCGCCGTCCGTGCCGTCATCGGCACCACCCGGCACGCGCACCGGCGCATCGGCCAGCGGCGCACCCGGCTGCATCGGGCCGTCGAAGGTGTCGCTGTCGGGCGTGTTCAGCGCCGAGCCGCTCAGGTGCGCCGGCACCGACAGCCGACCCGAGTTGACCAGCGCCCGCGCGAACGGAAAGTCATGCGCCAGCGTCAGCACCGCGTTGCGGAAGTCTTTCGACACCGCGCTCTTGGGCGTGATGAAGTCGGTCGAGCGGGTGCTGTTGAGCAGGTTCTCGTCGGCCGCGGCCACCCGCTCGGCGCTGTAGCTGTCGAGCAGCGCTTCGGGTGCCAGGCCGGCGATCACCAGCTGCAGCTTCCAGGCCAGGTTGTCGGTGTCCTGCAGGCCCGAGTTGGCGCCGCGGGCGCCGAAGGGGGATACCTGGTGCGCCGCATCACCGGCGAACAGCACCCGGCCGTGGCGAAAGCTGTGCATGCGCCGGCACTGGAAGGTGTAGACGCTGACCCATTCCAGATCGAACTGCCGCTCCGGCCCCAGCATCGCCTGGATCCGCGGGATCACCCGCTCGGGCTTCTTCTCTTCCTCGGGGTCGGCGTCCCAGCCGAGCTGGAAATCGATGCGCCAGACGTCGTCGGCCTCGCGGTGCAGCAGCACCGACTGGTTGGGGTGGAAGGGCGGGTCGAACCAGAACCAGCGCTCGTTGGCGCCGTCGTTGAACATCGGCGACTTCATCACCACGTCGGCGATCAGGAAGCGGTCTTGAAAGACCCTGCCGTCGATGTCCAGCCCCAGCTGGCGGCGCACCGGGCTGCGCGCGCCGTCGGCCACCACCAGCCAGTCGGCGTGCAGCGTGAAGGCGCCGTCGGCGGTCTCGACGTCGATCAGCGCACCGTCGCCCTTCGGCTTGACAGCGCGGACCTGGTGCTTCCAGCGCAGGTCGATCGCCGGCAGCGCCTGGGCGCGCTCGACCAGGTACTGCTCCAGGTAGTACTGCTGCAGGTTGACCATGCCCGGGCGCTGGTGGCCGGCCTCGGGCAGCAGGTTGAAGCTGAAGACCTCGCGCTCGCCGAAGAAGGTGCGGCCGACGTTCCAGGTCACGCCCTTGTCGACCACCGGCTGGCCGCAGCCCAGCCGGTCCAGCACCTCCAGCGTGCGCTTGGCGTAACACAGGCCGCGCGAGCCGACGCTGACGGTGTCGTCGTCGTCGAGCAGCAGCACCGGCAGGCCGAGCTGGGCCAGGTCGATCGCGGCGGCCAGGCCGACCGGTCCGGCGCCGATCACCACCACCGGGTGGCGTGCGACGGTGGCGGGCGTGTCCAGCTCGGCCGGGCGGCGGTAGGCATAGCGCGGGTAGGTGTAGGTGCTCAGCATCGGGCGGCTTGTTGGTGTTGTCGGTGGGGTCGTCGGTGGTGATGACTGGCGCTGCATGGCGCAGACCAGCGATCAGCGATCAGCGATCAGCGATCAGCGATCAGGCACTGGCGGCGGGGCTGAGTTCCTTCTCGTGCATCCAGGCGGCATGGCGCGGTGCACGTTTGGTGGCGGCCCATTCGTTGAGCATGTCCCACTTGACGGCGTCCAGGTCTTGCTGCTGCTGCACCGTGGCGGTATCGCAGGCCAGTTCCAGCCGGTGGCCGTTGGGGTCGAAGAAGTAGATGCTCTTGAAGATGGTGTGCTCGGTCGGGCCCAGCACGTCGACGCCGCCGGCTTCCAGCTTCGCTTTCGCAGCAGCCAGTTCATCCAGGCTGCCGACCTTGAAGGCGATGTGCTGCACCCAGTCGGGCGTGTTGCCGTCGCGGCCCATCGGCGGCGAGTTGGGCAGCTCGAAGAACGCCAGCACGTTGCCGCCGCCGGCATCCAGGAACACATGCATGTACGGGTCGGGCGCATGCGTGCTGGGCACGTGGTCTTCGGCGATGGCCAGCACGAAGTTCATGCCCAGGTGCTGCTGGTACCACTCCACCGTCTGCTTGGCGTCGTGGCAGCGGTAGGCGACATGGTGGATGCGTTGAATGGACATGGCGGGATCTCCTGTGTGGCGGGACGGATTCAGGATTCGAGGGTCTTCCACATCTGGATGTCGCGCTCGGCAGTCCAGATGCGGGGGTCGGGGTACTGCGTCACTTCGTCGTAACAGCGGGTCACGTCGAACGGCATGCAGTGCTGGAAGATGACCCAGTGGCCGTACTTCGGCGCCATCGCGGCCATCGTGCGTTTGTAGACGGCATTCAGATCCTGCCCCGCTGCGACGCCGGCCTGCACGTTGGCATACACGTCGGCGATGAAATCGCGGGTGCCCCGCAGGCCGGCGGCCACCGCGTCGGGCGTGGTCAATGCGGCACCGCGGCCGGGCACCAATTGCGCGGGCTGCAGCGCGGCGATGTTGTCCAGCGTGGCCGGCCAGTCCTTGAAGTAGGCGTCGCCGGCATAGGGCGTGGCGTCGAACTCGACCAGATCGCCCGAGAACAAGATCTTCTGCTGCGGCAGCCAGGCCACCGTGTCGCCCTTGGTGTGACCGCGGCCCAGTTGCAGCAGTTGCACCTCCAGCGTGCCCAGCCAGATCGTCATCTTGCCGCTGAAGGTGATGGTCGGCCAGGTCAGGCCCGCCGGCACGCTCTCGACATTGCGAAACAGCCGCGGGAAGCGGCCGATCTCGCTGGCCTTGTCCTGCTCGCCACGCTCGACGATCAGGTCGCGGGTGTCCTGGCTGGCGATGATGTGCTCGGCGCCGTAGGCGCTGGCGCCCAGCACGCGCACCGCGTGGTAGTGGGTCAGCAGCACGTACTTGATCGGCAGTGAAGTGACCTCGCGGATGCGGCGGATCACGTCCTGCGCCATGATCGGCGTGGCCTGGGTGTCGAGCACCAGCACCGCGTCGTCGCCGATGATGATGCCGGTGTTCGGGTCGCCTTCGGCGGTGTAGGCGTAGGCGTTGTCGGACAGCTTGGTGAAGCTGACCTGCTTTTCTTCCAGGTCGGCCTGGCTGGCAAAGGTCTTGGCGGGGGTGTGGCTCACGGGAGTCTCCGGCTGGGCGTCGCAAAGGGGCAGCGGCATGCCGAAAGTATCCGGCGTCAATTCGTATTTGTCAAAGCCATTCGTTCAGTGCGAATCTGCAAGGCGGCTGAACGGGTCGGCGCCGTCCTACAGCGGGCAGCGGTGGTGGCCGATGGCCGGAGGGCGGCCGGGGCGTGCTAAATGGCGTTTCGGCCGCCGCACCGCGCTGGCCCCCCGCTGTCTGAACCGAAGGATGTCCATGACTACCGATGACCGCCCGATCACGACCGAACCTGCCCAAGCCCGCCAGAAACTGTGGGACCTGATCAAGGACATCCGCATGGCGATGTTCACCACCCGCCACGGCAATGGCCACCTGCATGCACGTCCGATGACGACGCAGAACACCGGCCTGGACGACGACGCCAGCCTGTGGTTCTTCATGGCCCGCGACAGCGACGCCGTGGCCGATCTGGTGGTCGACCCGGGGGTCAACATCGCCTACGTCGACCCGGGTGCCGACCGTTACGTGTCGATCTCGGCCACCGCGACGGTGGTCGAAGACCTGGCGATGAAGCAGCGGCTGTGGTCGAAGATGGCCGAAGCCTGGTTCCCGGGCGGTGCCAGCGACCCCGGTCTGGCGCTGGTGCAGGCCCGCATCCTGCACGCCGGCTACTGGGACATCGAGCAGAGCAAGATCGTCCAGCTTTTCCACATCGCCAAGGCCGTGGTCACCGGCGAGCCGCCCAAGGCGCTGGGCGAGCATGCCCAGATCCGGCTGAGCTAGTCTTCCCGATGGAAACCCCGATCCACACCATGTCCGACCTGTTTCAGCAGTTGGGACTGGACGGCGAGCCCGCGGCGATCGACGCCTTCGTGAAAACCCACCGGCCGCTGTCTGACCGGGTGCTGCTGGCCGACGCGCCGTTCTGGAACGCCGGCCAGGCCGCGCTGCTGCGCGAGGAGAAAGCGAAGGACGGTGACTGGGCCGTGGTCATCGACAGCCTGAACAGCCTGCTGCGCGCCTGACCACGCCAGACCTCTTTGATCGAGACCCACCGCGCCGGCAGGGATGCAGGCGCGGCCGCTCAGCGCAGCGGAATCGGCATGGCCCGGTCGACCGGCACGGCAGTCACACTGTTCTGTGGTGATCCTTCGATCACCCGGTCGGAATAGGTCAGGTAGACCAGCGCGTTGCGCTTGGCGTCGACCATGCGCACCACCCGCAACCGCTTGAAGACCAGCGAGGTGCGCTCGGTGAAGATCTCCTCCTGGCGTTTGAGCGGTTTGGCGAAATTGACCGGCCCCACCGCCCGGCAGGCGATCGAGGCTTCCGATTTGTCCTCGGCCAGGCCCAGCCCGCCCGTGATGCCGCCGGTCTTGGCCCGCGAGACATAGCAGGTGACACCGGCCACGCCGGGGTCGTCGTAGGCTTCGACGACGATCTTGTGGTCGGGGCCGATGAACTTGAAGACGGTGTCGACGGCGCCGATGGCGTCGGCGGCCCGCGCCCACGGCGCAACCAGGGCGACGGCCAACACCGCCACGATGGTGGCAGCCCGCCGCAGCTGCGGCGATCGGAGAGACGGGTTCATCGAAGGGCTCCTGCGAAGGTTGGGATGGCCATGGCCGCAGCCACAGCGGTCACCGCGGTGGGCTGGTAGCCCAGCCGCGCCGATGCGGCCGCTGCAGCCTGGCGCAGCAGCAACGCCACCGGGCTGTGCCAGCCGGTGTCCAGCGCCGCCGACGGCCCGATCGTGGTGAGTGCCAGCACGATGACACCGCGGTGGTCGAACACCGGCGCGGCCATCGCGCTGACGCCCGCCACCACCGCACCGTCGGCCCGGCCCAGGCCCTGCGCGCGCACCTCTGCCAGCGTGGTTTTCTCGAACTGCGCCCAGGTCGGCAGCACGGCTGCACCGGTACCGACACCGGCACCGGCACCGGTGCCAGCGCGTGCGGCCTCGCGACGCTCGGCCTCGTACAGCGGCCGCGCCGCATCGCCCAGCCAAGCCGCATAGACCTGACCCGACGCGGTGCCGGTGATCGAGAACACCGTGCCGTGGCGCATGTTGACGTGCACCGCGGCCGGCGATTCAGCCAGCCGCACGATGGTCGGGCCGTGGCTGCCCCACACGGCCAGGGCCGCAGTGTGGCCGCTGTGCTGCGCCAGGTCTTCGATCAGCGGCGTGGCCACCCGCACCGGATCGGCCTGCTGCAGGCTCATCAGCCCCATCTGCAGCGCCAGCGCACCAAGGCCGTAGCGGCCGCTGGCGCGGTCTTGCTCGACCAGTCCGATCTTGCCGAAGCTCACCAGGTAGGGATGGGCCTTGGCCGCGGCCATGCCGGCGGCGGCGGCCAGGTCTTTCAACGGCAGCGGCCGGCCGGCATGGGCCAGCGCGCGCAGCAACTGGCCACCGACCTCGATGCTCTGGATGCCGCGTTGTTCATGCTCGGGTTTGGGGTCGGGGGGGCTCACGGTGGGCGATGGCGGGGGCGGAGGCCGGATTGTCGGCCCTGACGGTGCGCACGCTGACCGCTGCGCTGGCGCCAGTGCTGGGGCCGGTGCCGGTGCCAGTGCCAGTGCAGGTGCGGGTGCCGGTGCCGCCCGCCCGCCCTCAAGGCGACGCCCGCGGTTTCGACCTGGCTGCGGGCTTGGCGCCAGTTTGGGCGTTGCCCTTGCCCTTGGTCGGCGCCGGCTCGGCCGCTGGCTTGACTTCGGTGGTCGGCAGGGCCGCGGCGCGAGCGGCGGCATCCGCCGCTGGCGCGTAGGCCTGCAGGTTGTTCATCCGCTGCGCCGGCGCGGGGTGCGAGGCCTGCACTTCGCACTGGCGGTCGCGTTCCGGCGGCACCGGCGTGGCCAGGCCGTTGTCCAGGTAGCTGGCATAGCCCTTGACCGCGTCGAACGGCGTCTTGCGTGCGACCGACAGCTTCCTCAGCAGCAGCGCGCCGCAGACATCGGCCTCGAATTCCTGGTTCTGCTCCAGGTTGGGCAGCCAGTTGCGCGACTTGCAGGTCTGGTCCATCAGCGACTGGACATTCTCGTCGGTGAAGCGCAGCAACTGCGCCGGGTCGGTGGCGGCGGCCAGGCTGCTGGCGCCGGCGTTGTAGAGCTGCTTGTATTCCTTGGCCAGGGTGATCGAATCGACCAGGCTGAGCTGCACCAGCTTGGTCTTGTGGCGGCGCAGCACATGCGCGAACTCGTGCGCCAGCATGAATGCCACCACCTGCTCGGGGTCTTTCACCCGCTGCAGCGCGCTGAACAGGCCGCTGGGCACCAGGATGATGCCGCCGGCAATGGCCGCCGGCGCGGTGCTGCGGTCGTCGCGCACCAGCCGCAGGTCGAAGGCCACCGGCGACTTCAACTCGTCGCGGGCAAAGGCCACCAGCTGGTCGAAGATCGGCCGGATGGTCTTGTCCAGCAGCGGCCGCTGGCGCGCCGGCGGCACGAAGGGCTTCAACTCGTTGATCGTGTAAAGGCGTTCGCCGATCAGCCGCTCGGCGCTCTGCGGCAGCCAGTTGGTGTTGCGCGACAGCTCGCGCAGGTAGGGCTTGAACTGGTTCAGCCCGGCCTGCAACTTGGCCTCGTCGAAACCGTCGTTGATCAGCAGCGTGCTGCCCATCGTCAGCCCGATCTTGGCGTAGAGCGCGGTGGTCTCGGCCAGCGTGGCGTCGCTGGTCGCGCTGCAGGCCTTGGGGTCGCTGCGGATCAGCATCGCCTTGACCTCGGCGGGGGTCGCCGTGAAGGGCTTGGACGCTGGCCGCTGGGCGTCGGCGGCATCTTCGGCGGCCAGTTGTTCGGCGGACTTGGTCGGGACCAGGCTGGCCAGTGTCGGCAGGCCCGGCAGGGCCTGCAAGGCCGCTGGCGTCGGCAGGCCGGCGCAGCCCGCCAACGCCGCCGCTGCCCCTGCCATGGCCACTGCCCTGGTCACCGCCCTGGTCACCGCCGAAACCACTGCCGAAACCACCGCCGGCCGCGCCGATGGCGCACGACTGCATGCTGTCGATCGTGTCATGGGGCTCTCCCGGCCATGTATTCGGCCACCACGTTGACCAGCAACTGCTCCTGCTGCAGCGCGGCCGATCGCATCAGCGCGCGCTGTGCCGGCTCCAGCCCCTGGGCGTCAATGGCCTTCAGGGTCTTGCGCAGCTCAGCCAGGTCGGCGTCGGCCAGCACGTTCAGGCGCGCCGGCGGCCGGCCGGCCTGCGCCAGCTGCAAATCGCCCGGCGCCAGGCGGGCCACCGGCAGCACCAGCCGGCCGTTGACCGGCTGCAGCGTGAACGCCTTGCCGCCCTGGGTCAGCGTCACTGGTTGGTCGGCTGCCCAGCCGAACGGCGCCAACGGCAGGGCGGTGCCGGGCAGGGCGGCCAAGTCGCCGGTCAGTGGCAGGTGCTGGCCCGAGCCGTCGAAGCCCGACACGCCCGACAGCCGTCGCGGCTTGCCGGTGATCCAGCCGCCCAGCGCGTTGAGGAACGAGCCGTCGGGCCAGATGTCGATCAGCTGGTTGCCCGGCCCGATGGCGGTGGCGATGCGCTCGTCCAGCGATTCGCCGGCGCGCACCCGCAGGCGCTGGTGGTTGCCGCCGGTGGTGCCGAACAGCACCTCCACCGGGTTGGCCGCCTTGGGCTTGACCTTGCCGGTGCAGGGCCGCAGCACGCTCAATCGGTCGTCGGCGTCCTGCGTCTTGCCCAGGCCGTCGATCGAGCCCACCGCCGCCTGGGGCACCAGGCAGCTGCTGTCGGCGCGGGCCGGCGCTGCCGTCCCCAATGTCAAGGCCAGCGCCAAGGCCCGTGTCCAGGCCGGAATCAAGCCCAGTCCCGGGCGCGCACCACCGATCAACTTGAAGCTTCGTGCTGGCATCGTCGAGTCTCCGCAGGTCACCTGGTCGCTGGTCTAACCCATTTCGGGCGCGGCCACAAGTACCAGGCCGCTGATGATGATCAGCGCCTCCAGCCCGAAGATCGCCAACCGCATCAGCGCGCTGGCGCGGTCGGCTTCGTTGGACAGCGCTCGCCACAGGCCGCGCGGGGTCTTCCAGGCCACGCCGCCGTGCAGCAGCAGCTCGTTGCCGGCCACGGCGCTGCGGGCGGTGGCCAGCATGCAGGCCAGCGCCAGCCCGGCGGCCAGCGCGCAGGCCGCCGGCCACCGCACCGCCAGCGCCACGCACGCCAGCGGCATGCCCAGCGCCACCACCAGCGCCAATCCATACCACGGCGCGCGGCGGCTGAAACGGTGCGCCAGCCGCGACACCCGCCACCAGCAGCCGGTGAGCGCCAGGCAGGTCAGCGCGGCGGCCAGCAGCGTGGCAGCCGCCGCGGCGCCGGCCGGCCCGCGCACCGGGTCGTGGTGCAACACGCTGGCCGCCATGAAGGCCTGCACCGTGCTGCCGGTGACGCCGCGCTGCGCGGCCTCGGCCAGGCCGTTGACGGGGTAGCGGCCCTGGGTGCCGAAGCTGCTGCCGAGCACCAGCACCGGCTGGGCGGCGACCGACGGCTCGGCCACCAGCGCTTCGGCCAGTGAATAACGCAGCCCGGCAGTGGCAAAGGGCACCAGCATCGACTGCCGGTCCCAGGCGTTGGCGGCGGCCACCGCGGGCAGGCTGCCGTCGCACTGGCGCATGGTGGCCTCGTCGGCCGGACAGGCGCAGCGGCGGCCGGCTTGTGCTGCGGCATCACGCGGCTCGGCCCGGCCGCGGGCCAGGTCGCCCAGCATCACGCCCAGTTCGCCGCGCCCCGTTGAATGGTGCAGCACCGCGGGGTCGACCATCGAGCTGGCGAACGCCACGCCGCGGCCGCTGGCGGGCTCGGCCAGGCGGTGCCGCCAGGCCAGGTCCTGGGTGGTGGCCGAGCGCCGCTCGATGCTTTGCGGGCAGGCCAGCACCACCGGCCGGCAGGCCACCAACCGGGCCAGCGCAGCTTCGAGCTGGCGGCTGCCGGGGTGGTTGGCATGGGCCTCGCCGGGCGACAGGTCGAGGTTGATGCCCACCGGCCGGTCGGCCTGGCAGCTGCCGGCGGCTTGCGATTGCCGCGCCAGGCTGTCCAGCGCGATGGCCATCACCACCGGCTCCAGCGGCAGGCGGCCGCTGAACAGTTCGCGAAACTCGCCGTCGTTGATTTCCACCAGCACCAACCCGGCCGGCGGCGGTGACCCGGTGGCCAGCCGCAGCGTCTGCACCGTGGCGGTGAAGGCGTCGACGAACGGCGCCACCAGGCCCAGCCGCTGCAGGCCCAGCGCCAGCGCCGCGGCCAGCGCGCCCATCCACAGCGCCTGCGCGGCGACCCGCATCCAGGGCCGCAGGCCGTGGATGGCGAGGCGGATGTCGCCGATCAGCGCGTTGACCTGGTGGTCGATCGAATCGGTCGGGTTGAGCCGGCGAAAGTGCAGCGTGCTCAGGAAGCGCAGGTCCTCGGGCAGGTCGGCGTCGCCCGGCACCGCGCTCTGGTCGATGACCACCGGCACGATGGCCACGCCTTGCTGGTGCGCCAGCCGCAGCTCCTGGCGCACCGGGTCGTCGGGCTGGTCGATGCGGCGCGTGCCGTCGGGCTGCCTGCCGACCCAGGCCTGGTCGAACACCACCACCACCGCCGAGGCGTCGGCAATGGCCGCGCGGATCTCGCCCAGCCACTGCTGGCCGCCCTGCAACGATTCGGTGTCGAAGAACACCTGCTCGCGGCCGAACTCGCCGACCAGCCGGTCACGCAGGTGGCCCACCGCCCAGGCGTCCTGGCGGCGGCGGTAGGAGATGAACAGGCGGTCCTTCATGGGCAGGCGCCGCTGTCCAGTTTCAACCGGCGCAGCAGCTCGGGGTGCATCGCCAGCCCCAGCGGCCGGCTGCTGGCGGTGCCACCGGGCAGCGGCAGCGGCTGGTTGAACCAGCGCTCGTGCAAGGTCGCCAACGCCGGTGGGCCGCCGTCGCGCGGCCGTGCCAGGCCGCACAGCACCTGCAGCACCATGCGCTGCAGGTCGGTGTCTGCTTCGCGCATCACCAGGCCGTAGACCTCGGTCTGGTCGGGCAGCGGCGACCAGTCGGGCAGCACCAGGCCGGCTTCGCGCAGCCTCTCGTCGGTGGCCAGCCGGGCGGCCAGCAGGCTGCGGTCCATCACGAAGGCGTCGGCCTCGCGGTCGATCAGCCGCCGCAACGAGTCGGCATGGTCGCGGCCGTAGACGACGTCGAAGCGCACGCCGGCCGGGCCGCTGTTCAGGCGCGCCAGGTGCTGCACCGAGGTCGAGCCTTCAGTGGTCACCACCACCGGGCGGCGGCCTTGCAGCTGTGTCGGTGTCTGCATCTGCGCCAGCCATTGCTCGGCGCTGGCCGGCGTTTTGCCGCCGGGGCTGCGCAGCAGCACGCCCACGTCGGACACGAAGATCGGCAGCGAGAACACCAGGCCCAGCCGGCTGCGGGCCGGGGTCTGGCTGGTCGAGCTGCATTCCAGGTCGATGTCGCCGGCCAGCAGCGCGATCAGCCGGGTTTGCGGTGTCACGCTGATCCAGCGGGTCTCGGGCGGATTGGCGTACGGCTTGCCACGCTGCGCCTCCAGCGCGGCCACCACTTGCTGGCAGATCTCGACCGTGTAGCCGGCGGGGCGGTTGTCCAGCCGGTAGGCGAACGGCATCGCCTGGTCCTGCACGCCGATGTGGATCTGCGCGGCGGTCGTCACCCGGTCGGCGCGGGCGGTGCCGGCCATCGACAGCGCACCCACGACGACCACGACGATCACGGCGACCACGCCGGCCCGCTGCAGCGTCTCGGCCACCCGCTGCAGCCGGCCGGGCTGCCGTGCAACGCCAGGGGTCGGTGGCGACCCGTCGTGACCCGCGTTTGCGCTCATGGCGAAGAAGTTTGCCGGCGCGCATCGGGCCTCGCGCAGCGGCAAGTCCGTCAAACTGGGGATGCCGGCCACCGCTGCGGTGCAGAATTGCGGCCTCCCAAGCCAACGACACCCACCGCCATGTCTGCCACCCCGTTGTTCCACCTGGCCTTTCCCGTCCGCGACATCGCCGAGGCACGTGCGTTTTACGGCGGCCTGCTCGGATGCCCCGAAGGCCGCAGCAGCGATGCCTGGGTCGATTTCGATTTCTACGGCCACCAGGTGGTCGCCCACCTGTCGCCCGACGAATGCCGCGCCGCGGCCACTGGCGATGTCGACGGCGACGCGGTGCCGGTGAGGCACTTCGGCGCGATCCTGGCGATGGCCGACTGGGACGCGCTGGCCGACAAGCTGCGCGGCGCTGGCACCCGCTTCATCATCGAGCCGCATGTGCGCTTCAGGGGCGAGGTGGGCGAGCAGGCGACGATGTTCTTCCTCGACCCGTCGGGCAATGCGCTGGAGTTCAAGTCGTTTGCCGACATGAGCCAGGTCTTTGCCAAGTAATAGCCTAGCGAGCGAAATTGCAAAAGGGTCGGCCATGAAGGTCTGCATCTACGGCGCCGGCGCGATCGGCGGTTTCATCGGCGCGCGGCTGGCCGCGTCGGGGGCTGCCCAGGTCAGCGCGGTGGCCCGTGGCGACACGCTGGTGGCATTGCGCAGCCACGGCCTGCGGCTGCGCCAGGGCGGCCAACTGATCGCCGTGCCGGTGCAGGCCAGCGACGACCCTGCCACGTTAGGCCCGCAGGACGGCGTGGTCATCGCCGTCAAGGGGCCGGCGCTGGCCGCGGTGGCCGCGCGCATCGCGCCGCTGCTGGGACCGCACACGTGGGTGCTGCCGGCGATGAACGGCGTGCCCTGGTGGTTTGGCGCCGGCGCGCCGGCGCTGGGCGATGCGCCGCTGCACAGTGTCGACCCGGGCGGCCACATCGCCGCGGCGATCCCGCTGGCGCGGGTGGTCGGCGGCGTGGTGCATGCCAGCACCTGGACGTCCGAGCCCGGCCTGGTCGAGCACAAGATGGGGCAGGGGCTGATCATCGGCGAGCCGCTGGGCGATGCCGGCGGCAGCAGTGTGCGGGTGCGGGCCCTGGCCGCGCTGCTGCAGCAAGCGGGTTTCGACGTCACCGCGTCGGCCGATGTGCGGCGCGACATGTGGTACAAGTTGTGGGGCAACATGACGATGAACCCGCTGACGGCGATCACCGGCGCCACGGTCGACCGCGTGTTGGACGACCCGCTGACCCGGGCCTTCTGCAGCGCGGCGATGGCCGAGGCCGCGGCGGTGGGCGCGCGCATCGGCTGCGCCATCACCCAGACCCCCGAAGACCGCCACCAGGTCACCCGCAAGCTGGGCGCCTTCAAGACTTCGATGCTGCAGGACGTGGAAGCCGGCCGCGCGATCGAGCTGGACGCGCTGGTCAGCGTGGTGCGCGAGATCGCCCAGCGCGTGGGCCTGGCCACGCCCACCATCGACGCGCTGCTGGGCCTGGCGCGGCTGCATGGCCGGGTGCACGGCCTCTACCCCGAAGGCGATGCGGTCGGCGCTTGAGCAGGCCGGCCCCGGGGTAGCGCCCCTGCATCCGGCCTGCGGCTTGGCCCAGCGGTGTTGGCCTCGGACAATTGCCCGCGTCGACAGAATGAGAACCCCATGAGCAGCCAGACCCCCGCAGCCGACGCCTTGTCCGCCCTCTGGCAGCTGGCCGGCTTGCCGGCCGAGGCGCTGGCCCATGTCGATGTGGCCGGCTGCCAACCGGTGCTGCCCTCGTCGTTCGATGTCGCCACCGCGGCGCAGGCCAGCCTGGCCGCCGCCGCGCTGGCCGCCGCCGAGCTGGGTTGCCTGCGCACCGGCCAGCGCCAGCAAGTGCGGGTGGACCGGGCCCACGCCGCGCTGGAGTGCACCGGGTACTTCGCTATCGACGGCCAGGTGCCCGACCTGTGGGACAGGCTGTCGGGCCTGTACCCCTGCGGCGCTGCGGTCGGCGCGCCGGGCTTCGTGCGCATCCACGCCAACTTTGCCCACCACCGCGACGGCGCCCTGCGTCTGCTGGGCCTGCTGGGCCTGCCGGGCCTGCCGGGCCCGACCATCGGCGACGACACCAGCCGCGAGCAGGTGGCCCAGGCCTTGCGAGGCTGGTCGGCCGACGCCTTCGAGCAGGCCGCCGCCGATGCCGGCCTGGTGGTGGCCGCTGCCCGCAGCTTTGCGCAGTGGGACGCCCACCCGCAAGGCCTGGCGCTGGCCGGCCAGCCGGTGCTGCAGATCACGCCGATCGAGGGCGCAGCGCCATCGCCGGCAGCGCCAGCTGCGCGAGCTGCGCCGCCAGCGCCGCCGGTGGCCTGGCCCGCCATCGGCGCCACACAGCGCCCGCTCACCGGCTTGCGGGTGCTCGACCTCACCCGCATCCTGGCCGGCCCGGTGGCCGCGCGCTGCTTGGCGGCCTATGGCGCCGACGTGCTGATGGTCAACGGCCCGCACCTGCCCAACATCGCCGCCATCGCCGACCTGAGCCGTGGCAAGCGATCGGCGCTGATCGACCTGCGCGAGGCCGCCGGCCGTGCGCAACTGGACGCGCTGGTGGCCGGTGCCGACGTGTTCCTGCAGGGCTACCGACCCGGCGCGCTGGCCGGGCGCGGCTACAGCGCCGCGGCGCTGGCGGCGCAGCGGCCGGGCATCGTCGTCGCGTCGCTGTCGGCCTATGGCGACCGCGGCCCCTGGGCCGGCCGGCGCGGTTTCGATTCCCTGGTGCAGACGGCCACCGGCTTCAACCTGGCCGAAGGCGAGGCTGCCGCCACCGCCACCGCCACCGCCACCGCCACCGCCACCACCACCGCTGCCGGCCAGGCCCCACCGCGGGCGATGCCGATGCAGATCCTCGACTATGCCGCCGGCCACCTGCTGGCCTTCGGCATCCAGGCCGCGCTGTGGCGCCGGGCCACCCAAGGCGGCAGCTGGCAGGTGCAGGTGTCGCTGGCTGGCGTGGGCCAGTGGCTGCGCGGCCTGGGCCGGCTGGCGAATGGGCTGGCGGATGGGCTGGCGGACGGGCTGGCGGCGCAGCCGCCCGATCTCGAACCGCTGCTCTACGACAGCCCCTGCGGTTTTGGCGCCGGCGGGCCGGGGCAGGCGGCCACCTTGCGGGCGACACGCCACGCCGCGGCGTTCTCGGTCACGCCTGCTGGCTGGCACCTGCCGTCCCTGCCGCCGGGCAGCCACCCGCCGCAGTGGTCTGACTCGCCGGTGGACTGAGCCTGTGCCGGATGTGCCCGCCAAAGCCGGCCGATCTGGCCGTGTCCGCTTCATGACATGCCCGCGCTGGATGGGGCTCGCACTCTGCTGGCCCGCACTCTGCATGGCCGTCGGTGGGCCGGTGCCGTCGAAAAGCGAGCTGTACACGGCCGAATGTGTTGCCGCGCTGGAGATCAGCACCGACGAGCTTGCCCGGCAGGTCAAGGCCGGCCGTGCCGACCTGCGGCCCCTGCTGCGGCAGCGGCTGGATGCCGGGGCCGCCTTCATCGGCACCGCCTACCTGGCAGGCGACCGTGACGAAGCGCGGGCCCAGGCCCTGCTGGCCGCGGCGCTGAAGGCCCAGGCGGCGCTGCCCAAGGCCGAACTGGCGGCCAGCCAGGCCCGTTGTGCGCAAGAGGGCGCCAGGCTGCTGGCGGCCAGCAATTTCATCGGCCGCGCGGTGGTCTCGCAACTGGCCAGGAAGCGGATGCAGAAACTGCTGGGCGAGTAAGCCCATGGCCACTGGCACTGCCCGTGGCCCGTGGCCTGTTGGCCGTTGCCCGTTGTTTGTTCCCAGCTGTCAGCTTCGCGTCTTTGGCCATCGCAGGTCTGCGGCATCATGACCGTGTTGCCCACTCTGGAAGCACCGGCCATGGACACCGCCACCCTGAACCCGCTGACCGAAGCCGAGATCGTCGCGGCCGTCGCCGCGCAGCGCGACGAAGCCATCGCCCTGCTCAGCGAGCTGGTCGCCCAGCCGTCGCTGCTGGGTGCCGAGCAAGGCGCGCAGGCGCTGATGCGCCGCGAGTTCGAGCGCAACGGCCTGCGCATCCACGCGTTCGCGATCGACGAGGCCAAGATCCGCGACCACCCCGGCTACTCGCCGTCGATCATCCCGTACGAAGGCCGGCACAACGTCGTCGGCATCCACCAGCCGGTGGGGCCGGTGCGTGGCAAGTCGCTGATCCTCAACGGCCACATCGACGTCGTGCCGGTGGGCACCGAGCGGCTGTGGTCGACCCCGCCGTTCGAGCCGCGCATCGACGGCGACAAGCTCTACGGCCGCGGCGCGGCCGACATGAAGGCCGGCATCGTCGCCTACACGCTGGCCTTCCGTGCGCTGCAGCGGCTGGGCTACGAGCCGGCGGCCGCCGTCACGCTGCAATCGGTGGTCGAAGAAGAATGCACCGGCAACGGTGCGCTGGCCTGCCTGGTCGAGGGTTACACCGCCGACGCCGCCATCATCCCCGAGCCCGGCGAGGTCATCATGACCGCGCAGATGGGCGTGATGTGGCTCACCATCGACGTCTACGGCCTGCCGGTGCATGCGGCCTACGCCCACACCGGCGTGGCGGCCATCGCCTTTGCCAACCACCTGGTCGACGCGCTGCGCGAGCTGGAAACCCTCTGGAACCGGCCGGCCAACCGACACGCCTGTTTTGCCGGCCACGAGCACCCGATCAACTTCAACCTGGGCCGCATCAGCGGTGGTGAGTGGACCTCGTCGGTGCCCACCCACTGCCGGGTCGACCTGCGGCTGGGCTTCTACCCCGGCCGCTTGCCCGCCGAGGTGCGAGCGCAGGTCGAGGACCACTTGAAGGCCGCTTACAACGCCCACCCGCAGCACGCCAGCGTGCAGTACGACATCACCTACCAGGGTTTCCAGGCCGAGGGCTGCGTGGTCGACACCACACAACCGGTGATCGGCCAGCTGATGCAGGCCCACCACGACATCGCCGGCGCCGAGGCACCGATGTTCGCCAGCACCGCCACCACCGACGTGCGCTTCTTCCACCTCTACGGCCACATCCCCAGCACCTGCTACGGCCCGCACGGTGCCGACATCCACGGCATCGACGAATGGGTGTCGATCAGCAGCCTGCAGCGCGTCACCGCGGTGCTGGCGCTGTTCATCGCGCGCTGGTGCGGGCTGAATCCGCTGCCGAATCGAGCAGCGTGAGGGCCGAGCGACGGGCCGCTCCCAAGCCGGCCCACATCCCCTCGGGGGATCGGCCGACGTACCCGTCGGACGAGAGGCTGACATGAGTCGTTTTGCCACGCTGAACAGCCTGCGCCCGGCCTGGCCCATCCTGGCTGGCGCCGCGCTGATGCTCAGCCTCAGCATGGGCCTGCGCCAGAGCCTGGGCCTGTTCATGCCGGCCATCACCACCGGCATCGCCATCTCGGTGGCCGATTTCACGCTGGCCATCGCGGTGCAGAACCTGGCCTGGGGCCTGCTGCAGCCGCTGGCCGGGGCCTGGGCGGTGCGGCTGGGCTTCCGGCCGATGATGGTGGCCGGCGCTGCGCTGTACGTGGCCGCGCTGTTGCTGCTGGCCAGCGCACAGGGCCTGGCCGGCGTGGTGCTGGGCGCGGGCGTGATGATCGGCGCGTCGCTGGCCTGCACCGGGTCGGCGCTGGCGATGAGCGTGGCCACCCGCGCCGTCAACCCCGCCGCGCGCAGCACCGTGCTGGGCGTGGTGTCGGCCGCCGGGTCGCTGGGCGCGATGATCGCCGCGCCGCTGGGCCAGGGCCTGGCCGACGCGCTGGGCTGGCGTGCCGGCGTGCTGGGTTTCGCGGCGCTGGCGCTGTTCATGGTGCCGGCGGCCTGGGTGGCCGGGCGTGCCGACAAGATCGCGTTGCCGCCCGCCGCCCCCGGCAGCACCGACCGCGGCACCGCCGGCCAGGCGCTGCGCCAGGCGGTGCACACACCGGCCTTCGTGGTGATGTCGGTGGCCTATTTCGTCTGCGGCATGCAGCTGGTCTTCCTGACCACGCACCTGCCGTCGTACCTGGCCATCTGCGGCATGGACCCGATGCTGGGCGCGCAGGCGCTGGGCATGATCGGCGGCTTCAACGTGCTGGGCAGCCTGTTCTTCGGCTGGGCCGGCGGGCGCTGGAACAAGCTGGTGTTGCTGGGCAGCATCTATGTGCTGCGCTCGGCGGCGCTGGCGGCCTACTTCATCGTGGCGCCCACGCCGACCAGCACGCTGGTGTTCGCCGCGGCGATGGGCTTTTTGTGGCTGGGCGTGGTGCCGCTGGTGGCCGGCTCGGTGGCCGAGATGTTCGGCGTGCGCTGGCAGGCGATGATCCAGGGTGTGGCCTTCTTCGGCCACCAGCTCGGCAGCTTTGCCGGCGCGCTGGGCGGTGGCCTGCTCTACGACGCGCTGGGCAGCTACGAGCTGGCCTGGCGCATCGGCGTGGGCCTGGGGCTGCTGGCCGGTGCGGTGCAGATCATGGTGGCGGTGTCGACCCGGCCGCCGGCGGCCGGTCGCCTGGCAGCCGCTTGACCGACGCTGGGCGGTCGAGGCCGCAGCGCGGCGTTCAGGCGTTGAAGTCATTGCTGTCATTGATTACAATGAAATCATCTTCTCCACGCACGATCGACCATGGCCACCCTCACCATCCGCGACCTCGACGAGGCGCTCAAGCAGAGCCTGCGCATTCGCGCCGCGCACCGCAACCATTCGATGGAAGAAGAGGCTCGCCAGATCCTGCGGGCCGCCCTGGCAGAGGCGCCGGCGGCCCAAATCGACTTGGCGCAGCGCATCCGCGCCCGGTTTGCCGGCCTGGGCGACGTGGCCTTGCCGATCGCCGAGCGAGAGCCGGTGCGCCCGCCGCCGCCGTTCGAGGCCGCAGAACCCGCGGTGCGCCGCGCGGCCGCGCCAGTGCCAGTGCCAGTGCCAGTGCCAGTGCCAGTGCCGCGGCGAGGCCGGGCGTGACCACCTTGCTCGACACCAACGTGCTGTCCGAATTGCTGCGGGCTCGGCCCGACCCTGCGGTGCTGGCCTGGTTTGCGTCGCAGGCGCCGGACAGCCTGGTCGTCAGCGCGGTGACGCAGGCCGAAATGCTGCTGGGCGCGCGCTTGCTGCCCGCAGGCAAACGCCGCCAGCAGCTGCAGCAGGCACTGGACGCGATGTTCCGTGAGGACTTCGGCGGCCGCGTGCTGCCGTTCGACACGGCGGCCGCGGCCGACTATGCCGACCTGGTGCAGGCGCGGCGCAGTGCCGGGCGGCCGATTTCGCAGTTCGACGCGCAGATCGCCGCCATAGCACGCAGCCGCAACACCGGCCTGGCCACCCGCAACGTGGCCGATTTCGAAGACTGCGGCCTGTCCGTCGACAATCCCTGGCTTCACGCGGCTCACGCGGCTCACCCGACTCCCGCGGCCACGCGGCCTGACCCGGCCAAAGCGGGCTGAAGGCCATCACCCCACACAGGAGCAGCAGCCATGGGCGCGCAATGGAAAGCCAAGCACAAGGATCTGGCGGCCAATGCCAAGGGCCGCTTGTTCGGCAAGCTGGCCAAGGACATCATGATCGCCGCCCGCCACGGCGCCGACCCGGCGGCCAACTCGCGCTTGCGGCTGGTGGTCGAGCAGGCGCGCAAGGTGTCGATGCCGAAAGAGACGCTGGAGCGCGCCATCAAGAAAGGCGCCGGCCTGACCGGTGAGGCGGTGCATTTCGAGCATGCGCTGTACGAAGGCTTTGCCCCGCACCGGGTGCCGGTGATGGTCGAATGCCTGACCGACAACGTCAACCGCGCCGCGTCCGACATGCGGGTGCTGTTCCGCAAGGGCCAGCTGGGCACCTCGGGCTCGGTGGCCTGGGATTTCGACCACCTGGGCATGATCGAGGCCGAAGCCACGGCCGGCGCCGGGGCTGGGGCCGATCCCGACACCGCCGCGATCGAAGCCGGTGCGCAGGATGTCGAAACCGGCGAAGACGGTGTCACCGTGTTCCTGACCGACCCCGCCGATCTCGACCTGGTCAGCCGCGCGCTGCAGCCGCAGGGCTTCACCGTGCTGTCGGCCAAGCTGGGCTACAAGCCGAAGAACCCGATCGACCCGGCCAGCCTCAGTGCCGAGCAGCTGGAAGAAGTCGAAAGCTTCCTGGCCGCACTCGACGCCAACGAGGACGTGCAGCACCTCTACGTCGGCCTGCAAAGCTGACCTCCTGTCTACAAGCCCGCTACGAGCACGTCACCAGCACTCCACCAGCACGCCACCAGCACGCCACGATCACGCCATGAACGACGCCACCTCAGACACTGCCAACACCCCCGCCGTGGCCACCGCCGCGCCCACCCCGCCGCCGCTGCCCGACCGCCTCAGCACCGACCCGCGCAGCCCGCACCATGTGGCCGCGGTGTTCGAGCAGGACATCGGCATCCGCTTCAACGGCAAGGAGCGCAGCGACGTCGACGAGTACTGCCTCAGCGAAGGCTGGATCAAGGTGCCCGCGGGCAAGGCCATCGACCGCAAGGGCCGGCCGCTGACGATCAAGCTGAAGGGTGTGGTCGAGGCCTTCTACCGCTGAAGGGTGGCGGGCCCGCAGGTCGCATCGCCCCTGCCCGTAGCCGTCCTTCAGGTGCGCAGCGTCAGCCCGCCATCGGCCACCAGGCCGTGGCCGGTGATGAAGTCGGCCTCGTCGCTGGCCAGCAGCAGCACCGAGCGGGCCATGTCGATCGGCTGGCCCAGCCGGCGCAGCGCGGCCTTCTTGGCCCACACGGCACGGATCTTCTCGTCCTGGAAGCTGGCCGCCGTCATGCCGGTGTGGATGGCGCCGGGCAGCAGGTAGTTCACCGTGATGCCCCACTTGCCGAGTTCCAGCGCCAGGGTCTTGCTCAGGCCCGCCACCGCGTGTTTGCTGGCGGTGTAGGCCGACAGGCCGATGTCGGTGCGCTCGGCCATCACCGACGCGGTGTTGATGATGCGCGCCCGGCCGGTGACCGCGGCACGTTCGCGCAGCGCCGGGATCGCGGCGCGGCACAGCCGAAACACCGCCCGCACGTTGACCGCGAAGGTGGCGTCCCACTGCGCGTCGGTGGTGGCCTCGCCCAGCGCGTTGGCCGACACGCCGGCGTTGTTGAACAGGATGTCGAGCTGGCCGCCCTCGCGCAGCGCGGCGGCCACGATCGTCGACGCCGCGTCTTCGGCCGCCACGTCCTGCGCCAGCGCCACGATGCGCGGCTGGTCGGCGTGGGCGGTGGTGATGGCGCTGGTCGGGCGGTCGACGGCGATCACCAGCGCACCCTCGTGGGCGAACAAGCGGGTGGTGGCGTGGCCTATGCCGGATGCGGCGCCGGTGACGATGGCGACCTTGCCGGCCAGGCGCTGCAGGGACGGGGCAGGGGATGTGGACATGCGGGCAGGCTCCAAGGCGGGGATGGAGCGCCCAGTGTGCGGCGGGCGGTGGCGGGCGTCTTGCGCCAGCCGGCTGTCGGGCGGGTCTGAGGTGTTGGCCCTGCACTTGCTCGCGCCACAATGGCGCCCACCTGCACGAACGGAAC
>JBBQVF010000005.1:0-81108 GCA_038211805.1 Burkholderiales bacterium
CTGAGCCCGCTGCAGGCCGCGCATGAGCAGGAGCCGGCCAACGCGGCCGCCTGGGCGATCTACCTGATGCTGGCCGCGCTGGTGGCCGCCGTCGCCTGGGCCGCGCTGGCCCGGGTGGACATGATCACCCGCAGTGAGAGCCGGGTGGTGCCGGTCGGCCGCGAGCAGGTGATTGCCAGCCTGGAGGGCGGCATCCTGCGCGAGCTGAAGGTGCGCGAGGGCGAAGCCGTGGTGGCCGGCCAGCCGCTGGCGCTGCTGGACCCGACGCGGGTGGAGGCGCAGCAGAACGAAGGCCGGCTCAAGCGCCTGGCGATGCTGGCCACCGTGGTGCGTTTGCAGGCCGAGGCCAACGGGCGGCCGCTGGCATTCCCCGCGACGTTGGGCGTGGTGCCGCAGGTGACGCAGAGCGAGACCGACTCGTACCACGCCCGCAAGCGCGCGCTGAACGAGGCGGTGGCCTCGAACCAGAGCAACCAGCGCCTGCTGGAGCGCGAGATGGCGGTGGCCGCTGGCTTGTCCGCCAAGGGCTTGATGAGCGAGGTCGAGGTGATGCGGCTGCGCCGCCAGGTCAACGACCTGAACCTGTCGACCCAGGAGCGCATCAACCGCTTCCGCCAGGACGCCAGCGCTGAGTTGGTGCGGGTGCAGACCGAGCTGACCATGCTGGGCGAGCAGCAGGTGGTGCGCGACGACATCTTGAAGCGCACGGTGCTGACGTCACCGGTGCGCGGCCTGGTCAAGAACATCCGCATGAACACGCTGGGCGGCGTGGTGACCGCGGGCGCGCCGGTGATGGAGATCGTGCCGGTGGACGACCAGGTGCTGGTCGAGCTGCGCATCAGTCCGTCCGACATCGGCTTCGTCCGGGTCGGGCAGCCGGTGGAGATCAAGCTGTCGGCCTACGACTACACCGTCTACGGCAGCCTGCACGGCCAGGTGGACACGGTCAGCCCCGACGCGCTGGGCGACCCGAACAACCCGATGCCGGGCGGCGGCAACGCCACCTGGTACCGCGCGCTGGTGCGGGCCGATGCGGCCACTTTGCGCGCCGGTGGCAAGCCGCTGACGGTGTTGCCTGGCATGGTGGGCACAGCCGAGATCCGCACCGGGCGCCGGTCGGTGCTGAGCTTCATCCTGCGGCCGATGATGAAGGCGCAGGAGGCGTTTACAGAGCGGTGACCCGAGCGGTGAAGGGGGTCAAACGGGGGTCAAACTTTGAAGTAGCTGCGGTACCAGGCCACGAACCGGCCCACGCCCTCGTCGATCGGCATCGCCGGCGTGAAGCCGGTCCATTGCGCCAGCTCGGACACATCGGCATAGGTGGCAGGCACGTCGCCGGGCTGGATGTCCTGCAGGTCCATGATCGCGGCCTTGCCGGTGTGGCGCTCGATCGCGGCGATGAAATCCAGCAGTTGCACCGGATTGTTGTTGCCGATGTTGAAGACGCGGTAGGGCGCGGCGCCGGCCGCCGGGTCGGCCTGGGTGCGGTCGTAGGCCGGGTTGGCCTCGGGCGGGCGGTCGAGCGTGCGCACCACGCCCGAGGCGATGTCGTCAACGTAGGTGAAGTCGCGCACCATCTTGCCGTGGTTGAAGACCGCGATCGGCTCGCCCGCCAGGATGGCGCGGGTGAACAGGAACAGCGCCATGTCGGGCCGGCCCCAGGGCCCGTAGACGGTGAAGAAGCGCAGGCCGGTGGTCGGCAGATTGAACAGGTGGCTGTAGGTGTGGCCCATCAGCTCGTTGGCCTTCTTGGTCGCCGCGTACAGGCTGACCGGATGGTCGACGCCGTGGTGCTCGGAGAACGGCATCACCGTGTTGCCGCCGTAGACGCTGGAGCTGGACGCGTACACCAGGTGCTGCACGGCCGTGTGGCGGCAGCCTTCGAGGATGTTGGTGAAGCCGACCACGTTGCTGTCGATGTAGGCCAGCGGGTCGATCAGCGAATGGCGCACGCCGGCTTGTGCGGCCAGGTGCACCACACGGTCGAAGCGCTCGCGGGCAAACAGCGCGGGCATGCCGGTGCGGTCAGCCACGTCCATCAACTCGAAGCTGAAAGCCGCGTCGCCGGTCAGCCGGGCCAGCCGGTCGCGCTTGAGCTGCGGGTCGTAGTAGGCGTTGAGGTTGTCGAGGCCGACGACCGTGTCGCCACGGTCGAGCAGCAGGCGGGCGACGTGCGAGCCGATGAACCCGGCGGCGCCGGTGAGCAGGATCTTCATGGGAGTTGCGGCGGTGCCGCAGGGTGGCCGAATACCTCGCCATTGTCTCTGCTGACCGACCTGGCTTGCGGCTAGCAATGCACACCCGGCGCGCCGCTGTGGCCGACCACCGCCAACAGGGGCCGAATTCAACCCGGAAAGCGTCCGGATTCAACCGATCAACGATCCGGGCGCTGGCGTCTACTGGTGCGGCAGGGCAGGCCGTCCGCCTGCACCTTTTGCGTCGGCCACACCCGGTTGTTGGCCTCTTCACCCGCTTGACTTGCCCGCCACCATGTCCCCGTTGCACGCACCAACATCGGCCCTCCCGCCCGCACCGCCCGCACCGCAGGCACTGCACGCACTGCACGCACTGCACGCACTGCACGCCCCGCGTGCCATGCGCCGCCTGCCTGCCTGCGTCGGGGGCTGGGTGCTGGTCGTGGCGGCGCTGGCGGCGCTGGCTGCGCTGGTGCCGCTGGCTGCGCAGGCCGCCTGCGTCGATGAAGACCAGCCCGAGCCCGCGGTGGCATCGCTGGCCGCAGCCGCCGCCGCGGCGGCGCAGGCCGCGCCGGTGTCGCCGCGCACGCACCTGCAGAACCTGGTGCGTGATGCGCTGGACCGCAGCAACGCCATCGGCGCCTCGCGTCTGCTGGCCGAAGCGGCTTTGCAGGACGTGGAGGAGGCCCGGGCCAACAAGAAGCCGCAGGCGACCCTGTTCGGCGCGGTGAATCCGTCGCTCGGTGCTGGCAAGGACGCCACCAGCGCCCAGTTGCAGGGCCGCGCCGGTGTCGAGTTGCGGCAGACGATCTACGACGGCGGCCGCAGCGATCGCCTGGTCGACTGGCGCGGCCAGCAGGCCGAAGCCGCCCGGTTGGGCTTGTTGTCCACCCGCGAGCAGGTGACGCTGACGACAGCGTCACTGGCCTTCGAGCGCAGCCGCTTCCGCATGCAGGCGGTCATCTACGGCCAGAACATGCGCAAGATGGGTTGCCTGGTCGAGGCGCTGCAGACCATCGTCAACGCCGACAAGGGCCGCACCAGCGAACTGGTGCAGGCCCGCAAGCAATTGCAGCAGGCCGAGTTGCTGCAGGTGCAGGCGCAGTCGCAGGCCCGCGGCGCCGAGGCCAAGCTGCGCCGCCTGGCCGGTGATGGCCTGCCCGGCACCGAAGGCATGAGCACGCTGCTGCTGGCCGTGCCCGACCTGACCCAGGTGTTGAACGCCGCCGAACGGGCCACCGACATCACCCAACTCGACGCCAACGCGGCCGCTCTGCGCCAGATCGCCCGCGTCGTCGAAGCCGGCAACAAGCCGCAGCTGAGCTGGAACATCGCCGGCAACGCCAACGCCGGCGTGGGCGGTGGCAACCCGCACAACACCGGCATGGTGGCCGGGCTGACGCTGAACATCCCGCTGCTGAACCCGGCGCTGGAGTATTCGAGCCAGGCCGCGCGTAAGCGGGCCGAGGCGGCGCTGCTGCAGCGTGCCGACGCGCTGGAGCAGCGCCGCATCCGCATCGTCGACATGCACGAGCAGGCCAACGCGGCCTTCGAGCGGGTGCGGCGGGTGGCGCTGGTGCTGCGCGACAGCGACCGGCTGCGCAACTTCACGCTGCAGCAATGGCAGCAGATGGGCCGGCGCTCGCTGTTCGACGTGATCGGCGCCGAGAACGACCACTACAACCTGCGTGTGCAGTACATCAATGCGCTGCACGACGGGCAGCAGATGAACGCCACGCTCACGTCGCTGGGCCCGGGCCTCACCGCCTGGCTGCAATGACCCTGAAGGCTCCCGCATGAAGACACTCTGCATCGAAGGCTGGCGTGGTGTCAGCCACTCCATCGCGCTGGTCAACCAGTACCAGATGCTGGTACTGCTCGATCAGCCTGATCTGAGCCTGTACCACCGCGACTTGCCGTTTTTCCTCAAGCACTGGAACGCCCAGCAGATGCCGGCCGGCTTCACCGCCCACGAGCAGGCCCGCATCGACGCCGTGACCGCGCCGCCCGAGGGGCTGGTGCCCGACTGCCTGCTGCGCATCAGCTCGCCGTTCCGCTCGGCGGTCGATCCGGCGGTGAAGACCCTGACTTTCATGGTCACCGAGTGTGGCCTGGTCGACGACTGTTTCGACGCCCCCCCCGCCGATGCCGGCGTCTTCAGCCGCGGCGAGAACCGCGTCGTCACCCCGTCGGCCTGGTCACGCGACCGGCTGGTCGACTACGGCATCGACCCCGGCGGCATCTCGGTGGTGCCGCATGGCGTCAAGACCGACGTGTTCACGCCGCTCAACGACGCCGACCGCCGTGCCGGCCGCGCCGCGCTGGGGGTGAACGACGATGACATCCTGTTCGTCAACGTCGGCGTCGCGACCTGGAACAAGGGGCTGGATATCCTGATCAAGGCCTTCGCCACCGTGCGCAAGCGCCAGCCCAAGGCCCGGCTGCTGCTGAAGGACCACAAGGCGCTGTATGGCATCGGCGCCGACCGCACGCTGGCCCAGGTGGCGCGCGAGAACCCCGGCCTGGTCGACGGCGACGTGCTGGCCGGCATCTCGCTGATCTCGGGCAGCCTCGACCAGCCGCAGCTGCGCGCGCTGTTCGGCGTCGGTGACGCCTACGTGTCGCCGTACCGGGCCGAAGGCTTCAACATGCCGGTGCTCGAGGCCATGGCCTGCGGCACGCCGGTGATCGTGACCGACGGCGGCGCCACCGACGACTTCTGCCCGCCCGAGCTGGCCATGAAGCTGCCCTCGCGGCAGGGCACCAAGGCCGACGAACCGACGATGTTCGGCCAGTTCCTGGTGCCTGATCTCGATGCGCTGATCGAGACCATGACCGCGGTGGCGCAGCGCAGGGTGCCGCGTGACACGCCCGAGCGTGTGGCGGCCCGCGAACGGCTGGTGGCGCGCTACAGCTGGCCTGCCGTTACCCAAGGCCTGGTCGACCTGCTGTAACCCGGCCGCCGCCACTACCCGGTCACCCCGACGATGAAACACCGCCTGTCCAACGACCAGTTCGCCTTCGTGCGTGGGGTTCAGCTGCGCACGCCCGGGATGGCCATCCGCGAGCTGCGCGTCGGCGTGTCGCGGGTCTGGGAGCCGCTGGCCTGGCAGACCCCGGCCTGCCGGGTGACGATCACCGGCGACAGCGCCCTGGTGGTGTTCGACCGGCCCGACAACTGGGCTCGCCTGGCCTTCGACACCGTCGCCGTCGAACCCGGGGCGGCCCCGGTGGCCCCGCTAGGCCGCCTGCTGATCGACGAGACGTTGCCCGCAGCGTTGCTGCGCAGCCAGCTGAAGGACCGGCGGATCCTGTTCCTGGGCACCGCGCGCAGTTGTGCCAAGGCGCTGCCGGCGTCCATCACCAAGCTGCGCGAGCTGGGCGCCTTGTTCGCCGAGCACGAGATCCACGTCTACGAAAACGACTCGACCGATGCCACCGGCGAACTGCTGGACGGATGGGCGGCGCAAGGCGTGCTGCACACGATCCGCGAGCAGGGCATTGCCGCGGCGATGCCGTTGCGCACCGAGCGCCTGGCCTACGGCCGCAACCGCCTGCTCGACCACGCGATCACCCGCCGGCCCTGGGACTATGTCTGCTGGGCCGACCTGGACGGCCTGGTCGGCCAACGCTTCAGCGTCGACGGTTTCCTGAGCAACTTCCAGCACGAGGACGCCTGGGATGCGGTGTTCCCGCTGAGCTGGCCGCTGTACTACGACATCTGGGCGCTGCGCGAAGAGCAGATCTGCCCCGGCGACTATGTCTGGGACGGCCAGCACCGGCTGAACGCCGCGCTGCACGCCGGCAAGGAGATCCATGCCGCCACGCAGATCCTGGCGCCGGGTCGGGTGGCCGGCTGGGTGCCGGTGCAGTCGGCCTTCGGCGGCTTCGGCCTCTACAAGGCGGCCATCGTGGGCCGCGGCCGCTACACCGGCCTGGTGGAGGGCCGCGAAGTCTGCGAGCACGTGCCTTACCACGCCGCCCTGGTGACGTCCGGTGCGCGGCTGTACCTCAATCCGCAGTGCCTGACCCACATTGCCTGACCACCATCGACTGACCCGCATCGATTGAAAGAACCCGACGATGAACCTGCTGACCATCATCACCCATGTCTACAACGCCCAGGGCCCGGTCGACCACCAGCTGGCACTGTGGAAGCAGTACGACCCGGCGCTGCTGGCGCAGCTGGAGTTCCTGGTCATCGACGACCACTCCGATCAGCCGCTGCAGGTCGACAAGGGGCCGCTGAATTTGCGCTTGATCCGGGTCGACGACGACATCGACTGGAACATGCCGGGCTGCCGCAACCTGGCCGCCACGCTGGCCGGGACCGAATGGATGTTGTTCTTCGATGTCGACAATGTTGCCGGCGAGGCGGCAATCGACAAGATGGTCGGCGCACTGCCCAGGCTGGACAAGCAGCGGCTGCATGTTTTTCGCCGCACCGAGGGCGGAGTGGACGTGGAGCCGCACATCAACAGCTTCCTGATCAGCCGCCAGGGCTTCTGGCGCGCCGGCGGCTACGACGAGGATTTCTGCGGCCACTACGGCTTCGAGGACGTCGTCTTCCGCATGATGTGGCGCAAGCATGTGGGCACCGAGGTGCTGCTGACCGACATCGCGTTCGAGCAGATCGCTTTCCGCACCAGCGGGCTGGACCGCGACATCACCCGCAACCAGGCGCTGGCGCAGGCGCGCGCGGCGGCGGGGATGCCCAAGCCCAGGGGCATGCTCCGGTTTGCCTGGCATGAGCCGGTGGCGGCGCCGGCGGCTGGCCAAGCTGCGGTTGCACCCGCCGCCGATCTGGTGCTGCTGCCCGCCTGACAGCGCGATGGTGATGACCGATCGCATCTTTGCGCTGCACCGTGTCGACCTGGTCATGGCCGTGCAGCTGGCCCAACAGCTGGCCACGCACGGGGGCACTGGCAGGCCCATCGTCACCGTGATCGAGCCGGTGTTGCACCACTACGCCATCACCCAGGGCCTGACCGAGGTGCAACTGATGGTGCTGCCCGATCTCGACCTGACGCTGGGGGGTGGCAGCTGGTCGCTGGCCGGCACCCGCACGGTGTCGACGGCTGTCGACGTGGAGTTGGCCAAGCTCGTGCCCGAAGCGCGAGGCGCAGGCTGGCTGGGCCATTGGTTGCGTCAACTGCATGCAATTGTGTTCGGCTTCCGCCAGGTCGGGCAAGCGCTGGCGTCGCGCGTCCAGGGCGAGCGTGTGCATCTGCTGCTGCCCGACCTGCCGCACCGCTACGGCTACCACTCCTTTGTGCCCGCCCTGATCGTGCAGGAGGCGCTGCGCGCGGCTGACCAGGCGCCGACGCTCTACAAGAGCCCGCAGCCGCCGTGGCCAGCCACCGTGCTGCCCGATGCGTTGCACGACGACCTTGCGGCAGGCGACATTGCCGCCGCTGCGCAAGTCGATTTGCTCTGTCATCTGCCGACCTGTGTCTACGACGAGGCCTTGTTCGCCGACGAAGTGCGGGCCAGTGGCCGGGCGGCGTTGCTGTTGCCTTCGCAGCTGTACGACGTGGCCGCCGAGGGTTTGCCGCGAACCCGCATGGCAACGCCCCAGCGGCTGCTCGAACGCTTGCCAGCCGCGCAGCGGGATGGGTTGGCGGCCATGCTGGATCGGCTGGGCGGCGTGCTCACCGCGCACCTGGCCCCGCTGCTGGGCACGGCAGCGCTGGTGAAGTCCCAGGTGGCAGTCATGGTGGATGCCTGTCGCGACAACGCCCTGGTCTTCTTCATGCTGGAGCAGCGCTTTGCGAAGCAGCCGCCGCGCACGCTGCTCATCGGCAACCACGACACCGGGCAGCATGGCGGCCTGCTGAGCTTTGCGCGCCGGCATGGCCTGCAAACCTTGATGGTGCCGCATTCCAAGATTTTCAATCACGCGCTGCTCAGCAGCGGCCACGAGGTCACCTGTCTGACACATGCAGTGCAGGGCGGTGAGGTCCACGACCTGGATGGCAGCCGCATGCCCACCGGCGTGCTGGATTTCAACGACGATCTGCAGGTCAAGGCCGCACCGCCGCAGCCGCTGGCCACGCTGGGCATCGTGCTCAACGGTCTCGCCGCGACGGCGATCTGCATCGTCGACCTGCGGCTGTACTTGCAGGGCCTGGCGGCGCTGCGCCAGTGGTGCGAGGAACACGGCGTGAGGTGCCGCATCCGCTGCAGGCCCAACGAGAGCGCGGCCACCACGGTGGCTACGGAACTGGGCATACCCGGGGCCACGCTGCTGGACGACCAGCAGGGCTCGATGATCGATTTCGCAAATGGCTGCGACCTGGTGCTTGGTTACGACCAGCCGACCAGCGGCACGATCGAGATCCTGCGCCATGGCCTGGCGATGATGCAGGTGCTGTGCCGACGGCTGGCGCCCGAGGAATGGCGTATCGTCGATGCCCGCCTGGTGCCGCAATTGCAGGTGCAAGCAGCACTGCAGCAGTTGAGCGTGTTTCACGCCGACCCCATGACGCTCTGGCAATTCCGGCGCACCCAGTTCGCCGACTTCGTTGCCGCGGGGCGCAGCGCTCGACCGTTGCGGTCCTGGCTCGGTGGGTCGCCAGCGGCCAGTTCGCCGGGATTTTGAACTGCTGCGGAGGCACTTCGATCGGCCTCGCAGGGCTGCATCGGGAAAAGGGGATGATGGGCGACGAACCCGGACGGCAATCGCGCCGCGCAGAATCGAGGCGGTTCTGAGAATCGGGCTGATCAGCCAGATCAGCCCGATCAGCCAGATCAGCCCGACCTGCCGGATCAAGACATCCAGGGCCCGAGTGCCCGCACCAGGCGCTCGCCGCCATGGGCTGACAGCTTGTCCAGCGCATTGCGCGAAAGCTGTTCGGCCTGCGCGTCGTTGCGCATCAACGCCGCGAGCATCGTGGTGGCATCGCGGGCATCCCGCGCCACCAGTGCGACCTGGGCCTCTGCCAGGCCGGCCAGGGCAGCCGCGTCCTTGTCGCCATAGGGTGAGAAGACCACCGTCGGAATGCCGTGGCTCAGCAGTTCGAAGAAGCTGACGCCGAAAACCGTGGTCGCATACCGGCTGGCCTGCATCAGTGACGCCAGGCCGCTCGGAGACCGGTGCTCGATCGCGCTGAGCCTGGGCTGTCCAGGCCAGCAGGGCGGCGGTGCAAAGGGTCCGGTGACCCAGTCCAGCCGCGTGTCTGCAGGCAGGTCGGCATCGAGCAGCGCTGGCCAGGTGAGACCCAGCCCGCTCGCATCGCTGCCACCGGTCAGTACCAGCACCCGACGCTCGACTGCGGCGTTGGCCATCCAGGGGGCGACCTGGCGTGGTGCATCCAACAGCAGGCAGTCCCAGCCAAACAGGATGATGGCACCGTCTGACAGATCCGCCGGCGGTGTGAACCGGAAGCTGGGCAGGAAGATCAGGTCCAGCGCGCTGCGGTGCTGCAGCAGTCCGTCGATGGCGACAGTGCGACGGCCGCAGCGTCGTCGTCTTGCCAGCAACTCGGCGAGGTTGCCTGGTTCGCGGCCTGGCATCAGGTCCAGCAGCACGATGTCGGGGCCGTCCAGCGCGGCGGCCATGGCTTCATGGGTCGCCACGAAGCGATGATGGAAGGGCTGTAGCCCGTCATGCGCGAACACGGGTCCGTGAATTAGAAGCTCGACGTCGACTCGAAGGCCGGTGCGCAACGCACTGGCGACGCGCAGTGAGCGTGTCAGGTGTCCCAGGCCCACGCCGGGCCCGGCGTGGCATGCAACCAGTATTGTCATGCGGTCGCAGTGCTGTGCTCAGGTTGTGCTGCGAGTGTGCTGCGGATCTGCTTGAGCGGACGCAGGCCATCCGACGGATCGGCGCGCCAATCACGATCGGGCAATTCGGAGGGTACCGGCGCCTTGACGCCCTGGCCGTCGCAGGCCAGGCCCTTGTGCACGTCGCGGATCACTGCGCCGATCTGCTCGGGCAGCCAGCAGTGGCCGGCGGCAAACTCTTCGCCGTGCTGATCCAGGTCGATATGAAATTCGATCACCCGGGCATCCCAGCGATGAACTGCACGATGGATGACCGCCGGTTCCACCGTGTGGTCCGACCAGCCGACCTGGCAGCCGGTCGCCGATCGCAACGTGGCGATGGCCGCCAGATTGGCCTCCCGGTAGGGCGTTGGATAGGCGGACGTGCAGTGCAGCAGCGTCAAGTCAATGCATCCGGCGCGTTGCAGCGTGTCGACCGCATGCAGTACTTCTGGCATCGTAGCCATCCCGGTCGACAGCACCACGGGCTTGCCGGTGCTTGCGCAGGCATGCAGCAGATCGTCCCAGATCAATTCGTAGGAAGCGATCTTGAAGAAGTCGACATGCGGCTCCAGCTCAGCCACCGCTTCGAGGTAGAACGGCGTGCACGAGAACTGGATGTCGCGGTCCCGACAGTGCTGCGCGATGCGCGGAAGGAAAGACACCGGCAACTCCCAGTTCTCTCGCTTGAGCAGGTGCGGCTTGGCCACGAACGCCTCGGGCGCAAACAGCTCGCGTACCCTGAACAACTGGAACTTCACCGCGCCGCAGCCCGCGTCGGCCGAGGCGTCGACGAACCTCAGGCAGCGGGACAGGTCGCGGGCATGGTTGCTGGAGACTTCGGCGATGAAGTTGATCATGATCGGTGTCTGTAGGGGTGTCTGTCGGGGTGTCTGTAGAGGCTGTTGTACAAGTGGACGGGCCGCCCGGTGCCGGGTCGGGTGGCGCCGGTCGGGCGGTCCGGCGCCGGTTGAGCCGTCGGGCGTCAATGCGCCGAGAAGACCTTCGCCACCTGCGGCACAAGCCAGGCATGGTTGCGTGGCGGCGCCGCCAGGTAGCTTGAAAGGTGTGCATCGGCATCGGCATTGGCGTCGACCGTCATCACCGATGCGCCTGCGAGCCGGGCGATCAGCAGACCGGCACTGATGTCCCAGGCCTTGTTCGACTTGCCCCAGCAGCCGTTGAAGCGGCCTTCGGCGAGGTAGGCCAGGTTGAGCGCGGCCGATCCCGTGCGCAGACAGCCGCGGCTGGCGTCGTTGACGGCGGCAAACAGCGCGAACTCCTCGTGGCGGCGCGCGGGCTCGTGGTTCTTGCCCGAGAAGGTGGCGGCGAACAGCGACTCGGTCGGCGTTCGATCCGGTGTGTGCAGGCGTCGCTGATTCTTGAATGCGCCGACGCCCTCGGCACCGTAGTAGATGTCGTCGACGAGCGGTGCATACACCGCGCCGACCACCGGTTGGCCGTCTCGGATGTAGGCGATCGAGACCGAGAAGAAGGGCACCTGGTGCAGGTAGTTGACTGTGCCGTCGAGGGCGTCGACGATCCAGTGACCATCGCCATGGTCGGTGCCCTGCAGTCCCTGCTCCTCCGACAGGATGGCGGTAGCGGGGTTGGCGGCACGCAGTACCGCGATGACCTCGGCCTCAGCCGCATGGTCGACCGGCGTGGACAGGTCGCGTACCGATTCCTTGGTGGTGGTGGTCAGCGTGTCGCGGTAGTTGGCGATCAGGTAGCTGCCGGCCTTCATGGCCGCCGCGATGGCGGTCTCCAGCAATTTCTCATTGGTCATGGCGTAGCCCCTCGATCTTGCCCATGTTGTCGTCCCAGTGCGTCATCAGCAAGTCGAATAAGGCCTCGCTGTCGCGCAGGCGGATGATGGTGCGCAGGAACTCCGTCGGGCTGAGACTGTTCAGCAGGAACTTGATGTGGAAGTCGGGATCGTTCGCGCTCTCGAAGCGAAACGCGGCCATGATTCCGACCATCAGGTTCAGCGGCAGGATCCCGCAGGCAAGACAGCGTTGTGCCGCGCCGATCAGGCGCTCGTTTGTCGCAAGCTTGCGGAATGGCTCACGCGCCACCCGGGCGATCGGATCGCATAGCAACGTGTTCCTGAAACGGCCCAGTTCCTTGTCGGAGTAGGCGGACAGAAAAGCCTGGTCGATGTGCAGCGTGCGCAGCAGCATGCCCTCCATCTCGCGCATCGCACCTTCGACGATGCAGGCGGCTGCCGGGTGCTGCATGGCTTCGTGCAGGTAACGCACGCCCAGCAGATTGCCCAGGTAGGCCGCGATGCAGTGCGGGGTGTTGTGGATGTACAGCTTGGCCGCCCACTGCAAGGCCATGGCGCTGCTGTCGATGTACGAGCAATTGCCCCCCAGCGCGACCGCGCCCAGATCGGCGAAAAACGTGCCGTCCTCGGTGATGATGGACAGCGGATCATGTGCCAGCAGTTCATCGCTGGCCGTGCTGGAGGTGATCACGTCCGGGATCGCGAACACGATGTTGGCGTTGCCCGTGCGCTCGCGCATGTGCCGCGGCAGGCCGGCATCGTTCTCGCAGCAGACCACCGGAACCCGGGAGTCCCGAAGCACGGGCTCCAGCCCGGCGAAGTTCCTGGGGCCCACGCAGGTGACGATGCCGTCGACCTGCGCCAGCATCGCTGTCTCCTGGCCCGGTGCAAAGCAGCCGGCGACCGCCACGTCCCTGGATTCATAGCCGGAGGCCGCGGTCTTGAACGAAGTGAACCTGCCCTGCTGCTGCAGCGCGCCGCGCAGCGCGGCATTGGATTCGACGTAGTAGTAGTCGTAGTCCTTGCCGTCGTACACCCAGGGGATGTAGCCGCGGCCGATCGCGCCGGCGCCGTAGATGAGCAGTGATCCTTTGGCGCTCATGCTGCGGACTCGGTTTCAATCTGGATGGTCTGCGCTGCTTGGGCCAGGTTCGTCTGGGCTTCGTGTTCGTCTCGCCCCGTCGCGACGATGAAACAGACCCGGCGCGTGCAGTCGGTGTACGGAAGTACCCGGTCGCCCACGGCGTAGCGGAAGAAGATCTGCTCGATGCCGGGCAGGCGGCGCGCGGCGTCGACGCCGTCGATGCGGGCGATGACCCCCGGCACGGGCCATAGGCTGCCGGTCACGCCGATTCGTGCCCTGGAGGCCTGCAGCAGTCCGTGCGGAATCGGTTCTCCCAAGGCGGTGAGCACGGCCGCCCGCAGAACCCGCTTGCCGGTGGCTGCCGGCACCAGGTACTGGCAGTCGAACCCGCCGGACAGCCGTACCGTCATCTCGATGATGCGGGGGCCGGCCGGGGTGACGATGAAGTCGAACTTGGCAGCGCCTATGCGGATGCCCAGGTCTCGTGAAACGCGCTCGGCGATGTCGTACATCTCGTCCTGCACCGCGTCGGACAGCACCGACGGATGGCGCAGGCCAGTCTCGATCGCGTAGCCGTCTTCCTTGTCGAAGTGGCGGTCGGTGATGAAACAACGGTGGAACCGGCCATCGATGTCGAACAGCGTCTCGACCGTGTGCTCGGTGCCCTGCCAGCAGGATTCGACCAGCGCCATGGCCGATTTGGAGACGGCGATCGCCTCCTTGGCAACGGCCAGCATCTCTGGCAATGCAGCCGACTGGAAGATGCGGGTGCCCCGGCTGCCACTGCTGTCGGTGTTCTTGATGATCAGCGGGTAGCCGATGCGGTTGGCGATTTTTTCCAGATCGGCCAGGGTGTCGGCGCGGATCGAGGCGAACTGCGGCACCGGATGGGCGAGTTCGCGAAGCCGGGCCCGGAAGTCCGCCTTGTGGTGCACCAGCCGGGCGATCGCCGGGTCCACACCCGGCAGACCCAAGTGCTCGGCGATGCGCGCCATCGTCTCGGGTGCGTCGATGCCGGCGGCCAGCACGCCGCGAACGGCAATGCCCTTCGCCGTCAGTTGGTCGGCCAGCGCGAGATGGGCGTCGATGTCGAAGACATCCAGTGGCTCGAAGAGGTCTGCCCGGGCAGCACAGGCGCAGGCCGGGTCTCGATCGGTCACGATGCTGCGCAAGCCGAGTTCTGCGGCTTCGGCGATCAGGGGCAATTGCATCGGGCCGCCGCCGATGATCCAGAAATGAGGTTGGGCGTTCACTTATTTCTTTCTTGCAACGAGAACCACTTCGCGGCCTAGACCCAGGTCCGAGAGACGCGCGTGCAGTTGGTTGAGCAGGTCCGACCTGCCGGATTCGATCAGGTTTGTCTCGAAATTCATGCGCATCTTGTGCACCTGGCGCCCCAGCGTGTCGTTGCCGATGTAGTTCTGACCCATCAGCAGGAACATGTCGATCGGGAAAGTCGACGTCACCTGCATCACCTCGAAGCCGCAGCGCTCCACGAGTGCGGCCAATGACTTGGCGTCGAAGTAGTTCAGGTGATGCGGTGCCGCCACCCACCAGGGTTTGAAATTGCAGTGCGTGCGCAGGATCGCCTGAAAGGGATTGAAGTCGTTCGGCACTACCAGGCACAGGACACCACCGTCGTCGAGCAGACCATGCGTCAGCCCCAGCATGCCGGCCGGATCGGGCAGGTGCTCCAGCACCTCGCCCATGTTGATGGCATCGAACCTGCCCAGCGTTGGAGCGCTGCCAGCGTCGAGAAAGCCATGTTCGACGTTCAGGCCGAGGGCGTCACGGCTGTGCATCGCAGCCTGATTGGACGGCTCGATGCCCTTGACCTGCCAGCCACGCGCGCGCCCGGCGTCGAGGAACAGACCCGGACCCGAGCCCACGTCCAGCAGGCGGCGCCGGCTCGCGGGCAGCATGGCTTCCAGCCAGGTGAGGCGTTCGGCGTACACGCTGTCCCACCATGCCTTGTCCTCCAGGTAGCGTTGGATGTAGAGCGGCTTCTCGGTGCTGTAGTAGTCGTGCGCGTAGGTCTCGCGCAGCTCTTCGGCAGTGGGCATCGGCACCACGTGCTTGAAGCCGCAGTGCTCGCAGTCGATCACGCTGAAGTCACCAACGGCCTCGTGCACGGCGCCCTGGTGCGCGGTGCCGTCGGCAGAGTGCCAGTGAGTCCTGGGAAGTTCTTTGCTCAAGGCTTCACTCCTTCGTCAGCCGCTGAAAGCCGCTGTGGTGCGGCGGCGTCAGCAGGAGCGCGTCGGCCGGCAGGCTTGCCAGCGTCGTGAATACTTCGTCGCAAGCGGTGGCGTACGCGTCCATCTCGGCCCCGCCATGGGCCAGCGACGCCTTGAACTGGCGGAAGCCCAGGAACCCGCGGCGCAGCATCTCGATCGTGAAGCGGGTGTTCAGCGCCACCGATTGAGGGTGGTGGAAGGCGAACGCCGCCAGTGTGGGCAGGCCCGAGGTGTTGATCTTCAGGCCAGCGCGTTCGGCGGCGCCGGTCCAGATGCGTTTGGTCTGGTTTCCGATCTTGATCAGGTGCTGCTCGGCCTGGGTGCGCTGGTATTTGCGCAGCGTTGCCAGAGCGGCCGCCGGACCGACACGGTCGGTCCAGTTGGTGCTGGAGATGAAAGTGGACTGCGCGGACTGCATCACCCGCTCGGTGCCCATCACGGCGGCCATCGCGTAGCCATTGGCCATGCTCTTGGCGAAGACTGCGATGTCGGGGTGGATGCCGTAGCGACGGTGGATGCCTCCCGCGCACATGCGAAAACCACTGGTGATCTCGTCGAACACCAGCACCGCGCCGATCTCGTCTGCGATCTCGCGCAGCTTGCGCAGGTAGTCGTCCGGGGCCTCCTCGCCGCGGGCGGGTTCGATCACGATCGCCGCGATCTGCCCTTCCTTACCCTTGATCGTCTCGCGCAGCGACTCGATGTCGTTGACCTGGAACGGAATAGCGGTGCCGGCCAGCCCGCGCGGCACCCCGTTGGGCTGCAGGCCAGCCATCAGTTGGCCATCCAGTGCGTCGGTCTCGCCCAGGTTGGCCGCCAGGTACCAGTCGTTCCAGCCGTGGTAGCCCGAGAACAGCACCACGTCGCGCCAAGTGTGGGCACGGGCGATGCGCACGGCCATGCCCATGGCCTCGCCGCCGCTGCGCGCGTAGCGCACCATGCCGAACCAGGGGTGCAGCGCGATCAGCTCCTCGGCCAGCGTGACTTCTTCTGGGCAGTTCAGCGAGCTGTTGACGCCGCTGCGTATGGCGCCCACCACGGCGTCATCGACCTCGTCGTCGGCATAACCCAGGATGCACGCGCCCACCGCCATGATGGACATGTCGATGAATTCGCGGCCGTCCAGGTCCCAGACACGGGCGCCCTTGGCTTTGCTGTAGTAGGCAGGCCAGACCTCGGGCGCGAACATCTCGGGTCGCTTGGACAGCAACTGGGTGCCGCCCGGGATCATGGTCTTTGCGCGGTGGTACAGGGCCACACCCTGGCCCTGCTGGAGCTCTTCAAGACTGAACATGTTTTTCCTGGTCTGCAGCGAGCGACTTCAGGTAGCCCTCGTTGCGGATGATGTCGCTGTTGATCGTGGCCAGATGCGGCCGGCGCGCCAACAGGTCCAGCACGTCGGCGGCGCCGAACGGGTCTGCGCCGGGGCCGCGGTCGAGCTCGCTGAACACTGCCTGAAGCAAAGTCAGATCGCGCGGTTCGTCCAGCGTCCAGCGCAGGTGCGAAAGGCCGTTGAACTTGTGCAAACCACCGCTCCTGAACCACTCGGGATGGCGCTCAATATAAGGGCCCACATGTTCGCGGTCGGAGGGCAGCGTGGTCTCGCGCCAGGCGCGTGCGATGGCGCTGGCGGCAAACACGGTGCAGTCCAGCCCGTCGGGAAACTCGCCCGCCAGGCCGAAGAACTCGTAGCCGCCGGCCAGGCTGGCCTCGACCACTTCATCGACGATGGCCGGATCGATGGCCGGGCAATCCGCGGTAATGCGCACGATCACATCGGCGCCATGGACCAGGCCGGCCTGGTGGTAGCGGTCGAGCACGTCGTGCAGGCTGCCGCGATGGCAGGCGACGGCGGCACCCTGGCACCATGCCTCGATGGCATCGTCGCTGGCGTCGACCGACGTGGCGACGACGACCTCGTTGAGGTGGCGGCAGTGGCGGATGCGCTCGACCACATGGGCCAGCACCGGGCGTCCAGCCAGCGACATCAGAACCTTGCCCGGCAGACGGGTGGAGCTCATGCGGGCCTGGATGATGGCGACGACGTTCATGACTCGATGGGGTGTGAAGGACGCCCCAGTATGGCGTTTGGTGAGCGGGGCAAGCGGGCGATTCGGCGGGTAAACAGCCTTCATTCCGCGCCGCAGCGGTCGATGTTGTGCGTGCGCGCACAGCCGGCGTTGGGTTCAGCTGCGCGGCCAGCCCCGCGGATCGAACACCGCCGGGTCGTTGGCGGTCAGTTCGGGCCAGTGCAGTGGTCGAGCGGCCTGCCAGGCGATGGCGATTTCCTGCCACTGCGCCAGCGTCTCGACCCCGACGACGCAGGCCTGTACCGTTGGCAGGGCCTTGACGACGCCCAGCGCAGCCACGGCCGGCGGCAGGCCGGCCTGGTCGCAGCGAGCCTGCCAGCGTGCCAGTGCGGGGGCCGCCGCCGGTACCCGCAGCGCACCGCGCCCGGGTGACAGCAGCAGGCCTTGCAGGAACGCCGAGCGAACGTGCAGTTCGACGCCCTGCAGCGGCGCACCTGCAACGTCCGTCAGGGCATCGAGCAGGCGCTGATCCAGCGCATTGGCCGGCAGCTGCGCGATCCGGATGTCCAGCCGCTGGCGCAGTTGCAGCAGTTCGTCGGGGGCGTAGCAAGATACACCCAAGCGCAGCGGCCGACCGTCGGCCGCCGTAGCCTGTTGTGCCGCCGTCTGCGCAGCGGCCCAGAGCTGCTCGCCATCGGGCGCCAGCAGGTCGGCGGCGCTGTGGAACAGCAGCGCTTCCAACCGGACGCCCAGCCGGTCGATCGAGCGCTGCACGCTGTGCTGCACTGCCTGGACCCGGTCGGCTGCCGGCAGGGCGCCCAGCGGCACGATCTTGCTGACGATGCGGAAGCGGTGCGCGCCGCACAGGCCGGCCAGGCGCGCCTCGATGTCGCCATACGTGGCGGCGGTGTCCAGCCAGCGCAGGCCGTGGTGCCAGGCGGCATCCAGGATGGCGCGCGCGGTCGCGGGGGCGACGGCCTGGCCGCTGCCCACGGCGCCGTAGGCGAGCCCGAACTGAACCGTGCCGAGTGCGAGTTGCATGGTCGCGTGGCCAGCGTCTGGGGTGCTCAGGCCGGCGGCGTCGCCAGCACCCTTGCCAGCACCTGAACCACGCGATCCTGGTCGGCCTCGGTCATGGCCGGGAACAGCGGCAGCGACAGCGCCTGGGCGTAGTACTGCTCGGCGGCGGGGCAGTGGCCAGGCGCAAATCCCAGTTGCCGGTAGTAGGGCTGCAGGTGGATCGGTGCATAGTGCACATTGACGCCGATGCCGGCGTCGCGCAGCGCGGCAAAGGCTGCTGCCCGGGTGCAGGCCGTGCGTCCGGCGTCGATCTCCACCGCGTACAGGTGCCAGGATGATTGGCGATCCGGGCGTCGTGCCGGCAGCGTCAGCGGCTGGGAGGCCAGCAGCCGGTCGTAGCGGTCGGCCTGGGCCCTGCGGCGTTCGGCCATGACCGACAGCCGCTTCAGCTGCGATAGACCCAGTGCGGCCTGCAGTTCGGTCATGCGGCAGTTCCAGCCGAGCAGTTGCTGCTCGTAGGCCCAGGGCCCGTCGGGTGGCTGCAGCATCTGCGCCGGGTCGCGCACCATGCCGTGCGAGCGCAGCAGGCGCAGTCGCTCGGCCAGGGCAGCGTCCTGGGTCACGACCATGCCGCCTTCGCCAGTGGTGATGATCTTCACGGCATGGAAACTGAACACCGTGGCATCGGCCCAGGCGCTGCCCACGGGCGCGCCCAGGTACTGCGCGCCGGTGGCGTGAGAGGCGTCTTCCAGGATGCGGAAGCCGTAGCGGTCGGCCAGTGCGCGCAGTTCACGCAGGTCGCAGGGCAGGCCGGCAAAGTCGACCGGGATCAGCAGGTCGGGCAGGGTGCCGGCGGCTTCGGCACGCTGCAGTTGGTCGCGCAAGGCTTCGACCGACAGGTTGCGGGTCGAGCGGTCGATGTCGACGAAATCGACCGTGGCGCCGCAGTATTTGGCGCAGTTGGCTGACGCCAAGAAGCTGTTGGGACTGGTCCACACCCGGCTGGACGGGCCGATGCCCAGCGCCAGGCAGGCCAGGTGCAGCGCGGCGGTGGCATTGGTGACGGCGACCGCATGCGCCACGGCATGCGTCTCGGCAAACGCAGCCTCGAACGCCGGCAGCACGTCGCCCTGGGTCAGGAAGTCCGACCGCAGCACCTCGACCACGGCGGCGATGTCCGACTCGCTCACCTGCTGGCGGCTGTAGGGCAGGAAGGGCAAGAGGTCCATCGGACGCGGGCTGCTGCGGCTTGAGGCGTGTGACCGGATCGATCACGCCGCGACGGTCGAGCCGGCGTGGGTGTCGATCAGGTCGCGCAGCTGGGCGACGTTCAGGAAATCGGGGTTGCTGCCGCTGCAGTAGCTTCTGCCGGCAGGGAAAGGCTTGGCTCCGGCCGTGGCGCAGTAGTCGGCCAGCGTGTAGGCGCCGCCCGAGGGCAGGATGGCGAAGTAACGACCCAGATCGACGGTGTTGTAACTGTCGCTGGCCGTGATCATCTCTTCGTGCAGCTTCTCGCCGGGTCGTATGCCGACGATTTCCTGGCGGCAGTCGGGTGCCACGGCGGTGGCCACGTCGGTGATGCGGTAGGACGGCAGTTTGGGCACCAGGATCTCGCCGCCCCGGGCGTTCTCGATGGCCCACAGCACCATGTCGACGCCTTCGCGCAGTGAGATATTGAAACGCGTCATCTCGGGGTCGGTGATCGGCATCACCCCGCTGGCGCGACGCTCCTGGAAGAACGGGATCACCGAGCCGCGGCTGCACATCACGTTGCCGTAGCGCACGACCGAGAAACGCAGGTCCCGTGAGCCCTTGATGTTGTTGGCCGCGACGAACAGCTTGTCCGAGCACAGCTTGGTGGCACCGTACAGGTTGATCGGCGCCGCAGCCTTGTCGGTGGACAGGGCCACCACCCGCTGCACGCCGGTGTCCAGGCAGGCCTCGATCACGTTCTGGGCGCCCAGGATGTTGGTCTTGATGCACTCGAAAGGGTTGTATTCAGCGGCGGGCACCTGTTTGAGTGCGGCAGCATGGACCACGATGTCGATGCCCTCCATCGCGCGGCGCAGCCGCGCCTCGTCGCGCACGTCGCCGATGAAGTACCGCAGCATCGGGTACTGGCGCTCACTGAAGACCTGTGACATCTCGAACTGCTTGAGCTCGTCGCGCGAGAACACCACCAGCCGGCGGATGCCGGGGTAGCGCTTGAGCACCATGCCGACGAAGTGCTTGCCGAATGAGCCTGTGCCGCCGGTGATCAGCACCGATTTTCCATTGAGCATCGCGATTCCTGACGGGGGGAGGGGGTGGCGTGGCGGTGGTTCTCGAACCCCGCGGTTGCTCACATTCTGAGGCAGCCGTTTCGGCGAGAGCGCCTAATCTACCCCGCAAGAACCGTGCAATTCCGGCTGCCGGACGTGGCAAAGGCCGCGGCACGACACCCCGGCGGGAAACCGGGGTGCCGCACAGCGGCCCTTGCGCGGCAGCCCCAGGGACTGCCGCCAAGCTCGGCAGGACCGCCCTCTGGCGGCCCCGACGGTCAGATCAGCGGCTGGTTCTTCAGCAACTCTTCCTCGAAGCTGTTCAGGCGGTAGGGTGCCGCGCTGACCGTTGCCGTCTCGGCGCTCTGGGTGGCCGCCGACGTGGCCGTCGCCGCAGGCAGCGTCAGGTCGGTCGGTGCTTCGGCCAGCAGGTCGGTGATCTGAGGCGGCTCTTCGCTGCGCGCCTTGGCGAACCAGACGTCGGCCATCTCGTGGGTCTGGCCGTCGGCAGTCTCGTAACTGCCGACCAGGCCCAACGCATTGCCGTTGTCCATCCGGTCCGACGCATGGTGCCCCAGGTCCAGCGAGGTGATGCCGAGGTCGACCAGGCCTTTCAGCTCGCCGATGTCGGTGATGCCGTCGTTGTTGCGGTCCACCCAGACCTTCAGTTCGCCGAACGCCGTGTCGGTGGCGCTGAGCTTGCCATCGTTGTCGCTGTCGAGCTGGGCCATCGCTGCGTAACCGTTGCCGGCGCGGCGGCCGTCGGCCAACTCGGTGCCTACCCCGAACAGCTCGCGTCCGTCATTGATGGCGCCGTCGCCGTTGATGTCGCGTACCAGCAGGCCGTCGTTGCCGCCCACCCAGCCGTATTGGCCGGTGGTGCCGGTCGCGGCGAGGTCGAACTGCACCCCCTCCGCTGCCGACCGGGTGTTGACGCCGTTGCCATCCAGGTCGAGCACGATCGGTGACAAGGCGGTCAATGCGGCCAGCTGGGCCCCGCTCATCAGGGCCTGGTCACTGGTCGAGAACGCCAGCGCCTGGGTCATCGACATCGCCTTGATGTCGGCCACCTCCAGCATGCCGATGTGCTCGTCGGTCAGCGCCACGATCTGCGCCGTGGTCAGTGATGCCGCCTGCGCCGTGGTGATGCCGGCGATCTGCTCGCCGGTCAGCGCCGCGATGTCGCCGGTGTCCAGCCAGCGGAACTGCTGGGTGCTCAGCGCAGCCACCTGGGTGACGCTGAGGGCCTGCAGGTCCCCGTTGTCCAGCGCATTGATCTGCGACTGACTCAGGGCCTTGATCTGGATGCCGGTGAACTCCTGCAGGTCGCCGGCGCTCAGCAGGGCCAGGTCGGCCGACTCGATCGCCCGCACCTGGGCGGTGCTCATCGCCGCCACCTGCTCGGCGTTGAACACGGCCAGCCGGCTGCTGTCCATCGCGACGATGTCGCCGGTTTCCAGTGCCTTGACCTGGGCGTTGCTCATCAGTCCGAAGTCGCTGATCGCCAGCAACTCGACCTGGCTGGTCGTCAGCGCCGCGATCTGCAGTGTGCTCAGAGCCTGGAACTGCGCGTCGGTCAGTTGGGCAAGGTCGCCGTCGGACAGCGACGAGATCTGCAGCGTGGTCATTCCTCCGATCTGCGCCTCGGAAAGCGACTGCAGCTGGTCGGACGACAGGTTGTCGATCTGGCGCGTGGTCAGCGTGCCGATCTGCGCCGCGCTCAGGCTGCCCAGCGCGTCCACGCTCAGACCCTGGATGTCGTTGGACTCGATCGCCCGCAGCTGGTTCGAGGTCATCGAAGACAGTTGCTCGCCGGTGAGCGCCGCCATGTCGCCCGAGTCCATCGCCACGATCTGCCCGGTGGTCAGCGCCCGTACCTGCTGGCTGCCCAGCGATGCGAGGTCGTTGCTCTCCAGATGGGCCGCCTGGTTGGTGGTCAGCCCGGCGATCTGGGCGGTCGACAACTGCTGGAACTGGCTCTCGGTCAGGGTGTTCAGGTCGTCGGTCGACAGCGCCGCCACTTGCGCAACGGTCAGTCCGGCGATCTGCGACTCGCTGAGCGCCTGCAGCTGATCGCTGCCGAGCGCACCCAGCTGCCCGCTGGTCAGCTGGCCTACCTGCTGGCCGCTCAGGCCCGACAGCGCGCTGAGCGACAGGGCGCTGATGTCGCCGCTCTCGATCGCCCGCAATTGGGCACTGGACATGCCGGCCAGTTGCTCGCCCGTCAGGGCGCCGATCTCACTGGCGTCCATCGCCGCGATCTGGGCAGTGCGGAAGGCTGCCACCTGGGTGACGCTGAGCGCCGCCAGATCGCCGGCGTCCAGATTGCCGACCTGCGTCAGGCTCAGGCTGGCGATCTGTGCCGTCGAGAGCGCTTGGAACTGCGACTCGGTGAAGGTGTTGAGGTCCTCGGTGCTCATCGTGGACAGCTGCGCCGTGCTCAGCCCGCCCAGTTGCTCTGCGCTGAGCGACTGCAGCTGGTCGGTGCCCATCGCACCGAGCTGGCCTGCCGACAGCGCACCGATCTGCACCGAGTTCAGGCTGGCGAGGGCACTGACCGAGAGGCCGCCGATGTCGTTGGATTCGATGGCCCGCAGCTGCGCGGTGCTCCAGGCGGCGAGCTGGTCGCCGCTCAGCACCGCCATGTCGACGCTGTCCAGCGCGGCGATCTGCGCCGTGCGGAAGGCGGCGAACTGGTTGGCGCTGAGCGCACCGAGGTCGAGGGCCTGCAGGTTGCCGACCTGTGTGGCCGTGAGGTTGGCGATCTGCGCGGTCGACAGCGCCTGGAACTGCGTTTCGGTCAGCAGGTTCAGGTCGTCGGTGCTCAGCGCGGCCAGTTGGGCTGTCGTCATGCCGGCGATCTGTGCCTCACCGAGCGCCTGCATCTGCTCGGAGCTCAGCGCCGCCAGTTGGCCATTGCTGAGGCTGCCGACCTGGGCTGCCGACAGGCCGCCCAGGGCGCCGACGCCGATGTTGTCGATGTCGGCTGTCTCGATGGCCCGCAGCTGCGAGGTGGTCAGGCCCGACAACTGGTCGGCACTGAGCAGGGCGTAGTCCTCGCTCAGCATCGCTGCCAACTGGGCGGTGGTCAACGCGGCCATCTGGCTGGCGCTCAGTGCCTGCAGATCGTCGGTGGCGAGCCCGTTGATCTGGTCCGTGCTCAGCGACGCGATCTGCCGCGAGGTCAGGGCCTGGATCTGGGTGGCGGTGAAGGTGCTCAGGTCGCCGATGGACAGAGCCACCAATTGTGTGGTGGTGATGCCGGCAATCTGGCTGTCGCTCAGGCCCTGCATCTGCTCCGATGACAGCGAGGACAGTTGGTTGTTGCTCAGCGCCGCGACCTGGGCCGCCGTCAGCCCGCTCAGCGCTGCCAGGGTGATGCCATCGATGTCCGCGGAGTTGATGGACTGCAGCTGCAGGGTGGTCAGGCTGCCCAGTTGCTCGGCCGACAGAGAACCCAGATCAGCGCTGTCGAACCAGCCCAGCTGTGTGGTGCTCAGCGCAGCCACCTGCGCGATGCCCAGGATGGCCAGGGACTCGGTCGACATCGACTTCAGCTGGGTTTGCGTCAGCGCCTGGATCTGGGCGCTGCCGAACTCCTGCAGGTCGGTGGCGCTCAGCTTGACCAGGTCGGCGGTCTCGATCGCCCGCACCTGGGCCACGGTCAGCGCAGACATCTGCTCGCCGGTCAGCGCGCTCAGGTCGGCGCTGTCCATCGCGACGATGTCCTCGGTGCCCAGTGCCCGAATCTGCGCCGTGGTCAGCGCCATCAGGTCGTCCGACTGCAGGTTGCCGATTTGCTCGCTGCTCAGGCCAGCGATCTGCGCAGTGCTGAGCGCCTGGAATTGCGCGGCGGTCAGCGTGTTCAGGTCTTCGCTGCTGATCGCCGACAGCTGGGCGCCGGTCAGGCCGCGCATCTGCACGTCGTTCAGCGACTGCAGCTGCTCGGAGCTCAGGGCCCCTACTTGCTCGGACGTCAGCGAGCCGATCTGGGTGGAAGTCAGGCCGGCCAGCGCCGAGACGCTGATGCCGACCATGTCGCCGGTCTCGATGGCCCGCAACTGGGCCGAGCTGAGCCCGCCCAGTTGCTCGGCCGACAGCGCGGCGAGGTCGGACGAGTCCATGGCCTGGAGGCTGTCGACACCCAGCGCCCGGATCTGCGCGGTGTTCAGTGCCATCAGGTCGGTGCTTTCCAGGGCGACCACCTGGTCGGTGCCCAGGGCGTCGATCTGGCGGGTCGTCAAGGCCTGGAATTGCGAGGCAGTGAAGGCATTCAGGTCGCCGCTGGCCATCGTGGCGATCTGCATCGTGGTCAGGCCGGCCAGCTGAAGGTCGGACAGCTTGTTCAGCTGCTCGCTGGCCAGCGCGCCGATCTGCTCGGTGCTCATGCCACCGATCTGCGCCGAGGTCAGGCCGCCCAGCGCCGCGGCGCCGATGGCGGCCAGATCGCCGGTCTCGATGGCCCGGATCTGGGCCGTGGTCATTCCGCTGATCTGGCTGGCGCTCAGCAAGGCGATGTCTGCACTGTCCATCGCGGCGATGGCCTGGGTCGAGAACGCCGCCAGCTGCGCGCCGCTGAGCGCCATCAGGTCGGTGCTTTCCAGGTTTCTGACCTGATCGCTGCTCAGGCCCGACAGCTGCGCGCTGCTGAAGTGGCCGAACTGGGTGGCGGTGAAGGCGTTGAGGTCTCCGCTGGCCAGCGAGCCCAACTGGGTGCTGGTCAAGCCGGCGATCTGCTCCTGGCTCAGCGCCTGCTGCTGATCGGAGCCCAGTGCGCCCAGCTGAACCGAGCTGAGGGCCTGCAACTGCGCCGACGTGAAGCCCGACATCGCGGCGACACTGAGGTCGTCGATGTCTGCGCTCTCGATCGCCCGCACCTGGGCCGCGCTCATCGAGCGCACGAAGTCGGCTGACAGCGCGTTCAGGTCGGCACTGTCCAGGGCCTCGATGTTGCGGGTCGAGATGGCGGCAACCTGGCTGGCGCTCAGGGCCAGCAGGTCGAGCGACTCGAGCTTGCTGAACTGCAGCGAGGTCAGACCGGCGATCTGGGCGGTGCTGAAGGTGGCGAACTGGGTGGCGGTGAAGGCATTGAGGTCTTCGGTGGCCAGCGAGGCCATCTGCGCGGTGCTCAGGCCAGCGATCTGGTCCTGGCTCAGCGCACTGATCTGCTCCGATCCCAGCGCACCGAGTTGCACTGAGCTCAGCGCGGCGATCTGCACCGAACTGAGGCCGCCCAACGCGGTGACACCGATGGCGGCGATGTCGGTCGACTCGATGGCCCGCACCTGGGCCGTGCTCAGCGCTGCCAGCTGCTCGGCACTGAGGGCGCGGACGTCGGCGCTGTCCATCGCATAGAGGTCACGGGTCTCGATAGCGCGGATCTGGGCGGTGCTGAGCGCGGCCAGGTCGACACTGTCGATATTGGCGAACTGCAGCGTCGACAGGCCGGCGATCTGCGCCGTGCTCAACACGGAGAACTGCGTGGCGGTCAGCGCGTTCAAGTCGTCGGTGGCCAGCGAGGCCAGCTGGGCGGTGCCCAGGCCGGCGATCTGGCTGTCGCTCAGCGCTTGAAGCTGCTCACTGCTCATGCCGGCCAGCTGCGCAGAGCTCAGCGCGGCGATCTGGGCGGACGACAGGCTGCCCAGCGAGGCGATGCTGATGCCGCCGATGTCGGCCGATTCGATCGCTCGCACCTGGGCGGTGGTCAATGCGGCCAGCTGGTCGGCGCTGAGCACAGCGATGTCGGCCGAGTCGAAGGCGGCGATGTCGCGGGTCTCGATGGCACGGATCTGGTGGGTGCCCAGGCCCAGCAGGTCAGCCGATTCCAGCTTGCTGATCTGCAGCGTGCTGAGGCCGGCGATCTGTGCGGTCGTCAGCCCCTGGAACTGCGATTGGGTGAGCTGGTTCAGATCGGCGGTGTCGAGCGCGGACAACTGGGTGGTGCCGAGGCCACCGAGCTGGTCGGTGGTCAGCGACTGGAGCTGTTCGGAGCTCATCGCACCGAGCTGGGCGGTGGTCAACGCGCTCATTTGCAGCGTGTTGAGCCCGGCCAGCGCGGCGGTGGGGATCGTCGCCAGGTCGGTGGTCTCGAGGGCGCGGATCTGCGCCGTTGTCATCCCGGCCAGTTGGGCCGAGGTCAGCGCCGGCGCGTCAGCGCTGCCGATGGCGGCAATGGCGCGGGTGGTCAGCCACTGGACCTGCGTGTCGCTGAGGGCACCGAGGTCGGCACTCTCCAGCGCGTTGACCTGCAGTGTGGTCAGCGCCGCGATCTGCGCGGTCGTCATTGCCGCGAACTGGTCGGTGGTCAGCGCGTTGAGATCCTCGGTGCCCAGGTTGGCGATCTGCGCGGTGCTCAGCGCGCTCACCTGGTCGGTGGTCAGGGCCTGGAACTGGGTGTTGCCCAGCGCCGCCAGTTGGCGCGAGGTCAGCGCGGCGATCTCGGTCGAGCCGATCGCCAACAGCGCGTCGGTGCCGATAGCGGCGAAGTCGGCCGATTCGATGGCCCGCAGCTGTGCGGTGCTCAGCGCGACCACCTGGGCCGAGCTCATGGCGCCGATGTCGACCGAGTCGAGCGCGGCGATGTCGCGGGTCTCCATCGCCCGGATCTGCTCGGTACCCAGCGCGGCAATGTCGCTGGAGTCGAGCGAGGCCACCTGGTAGGTGCTCAGCGCGACGATTTGCTCGTCGTTCAGGGCGGCGAGCTGGTCAGCGGTCAGTGCCGACAGGTCGTCGGTGGCCAGATTGGCGATCTGTGAAGTGCTCAGGGACCGGATCTGGTCGGTGGTCAGCACAGCCAGTTGCTCGCTGGCCAGCGCGCCGAGTTGGAAGGTGCTCAGGGCACTGATGTTGGCGGTGCTGATCGCGGCGATGCCCTCGATGCTGATCGCACGCAGGTCGGTGCTTTCGATCGCGGCCAGTTGCTCTGCCGTCAGGGAGGCGATCTGGAGCGTGCTCATCGCGGCCAGGTCGACCGAGTCGAGCGCGGCGATGTCGCGGGTCTCCATCGCCCGGATCTGCAGGGTGTTGAAGGCCGCGATGTCGCTGCTGTCGAGCGCAGCCACCTGCCGGGTGTTCAGTGCGGCGATCTGGTCGACGTGCAGCGACACCAGTTGGTCGGTGGTCAGGGCAGTCAGGTCGTCGGTGGCCAGGTTGGCGATCTGCTGTGTGGTCAGGCCACGCAGTTGGTCGGTGGTCAGCGCGGCCCACTGGGCAGTCTCCAGCGCCGCCAGTTGCACCGTGCTCAACGCGCTGATCTGCGCCGAGCTGATGGCCGCGATGCCTTCGACGGTGATCGCCTTCAGGTCGGCGGTTTCGACGGCCCGCAGTTGGTCGGTCGTCATCGCGGCCACCTGGAGCGTGCTCATTGCAGCCAGGTCGACAGAATCGAGCGCAGCGATGTCGCGGGTCTCCATCGCCCGGATCTGCTGGGTGGTGAGGGCGGCGATGTCGCTGCTGTCGAGTGCGGCCACCTGCTTGCTGCTCAGGGCCACGATCTGTTCGGTCTGCAGGGATGCCAGCTGCGCCGTGGTCAGCGCGGTCAGGTCCTCGGTGGTCAGGTTGGCGATCTGGTTGGTGGACAGCCCACGCAGCTGGTCGGTGGTCAGACCGGCCCACTGGTCGCTGCCAAGCGCGGCGAGCTGCTGGCTGGAGAAGCCGTTGATCACCGAGGTCGCGATGGTCTGCAGGGCGGCGACCGACATCGCTGCCAGGTCGGCGGTCTCGATGGCGCGCAACTGGGCGGTGGTCAGCGCGGCCACCTGAGCCGAGGACAGCGCGGCGAAGTCGGCACTGTCCAGGGCCACGATGTGGGCGGTGGTCAGCGCGCGCATCTGGTCGGTGGTCAAACCGGCCAGATCCTCGCTCTCCAGCGCACTCATCTGCAGCGTGGTGAGCGCAACCAGCTGGTCGGAGCTGAGGGCGCCGATCTGGTTGCTGGTCAGGCCGTTCAAGTCATCGGTGGCCAGACCGGCGAGCTGCTGGGTGGCCAGGGCACGGATCTGCGCCGTGCTCAAGGTGTTGATCTGGTCACTGCCCATCGCGCTGATCTGGCGGGTGGTCAGCGTGCTGATGTTGGCGGTGCTGATCGCGGCGATGCCGGCGGTCGAGATGGCCGCCAAGTCATTGGTCTCCATCGAGCGCAGCTGGTCCGACGAGAGTGCGGCGACCTGACGGGTCGACAGGGCTGCCACGTCCGCGCTGTCGAGCGCCACGATCTGGGCGGTCGTCAGGTTGCGGATCTGCTGGGTCGACAGCGCCGAGAGGTCGTCGCTGTCCATCGCGGCGATCTGCTTGGTGCTCAACGAGGTCAGCTGGGTGTTGTCCAGCGCGGCGATCTGGGTGCTGCTCAGCGCGACGATGTCTTCGGTGCCCAGGCCGGTCAGCTGCTCGCTGCCCAAGGCGCGCAGTTGGGCGGTGGTCAGCGACTGCAACTGGTCGCTGCCCAGCGCGCCGAGCTGGCGAGAGCTGAAGCCGCGCATGTTGACGGTGCTGATCGCCGACAGCGCGTCGGTGGTCATCGCCGCGAGATCGGTCGTCTCGATCGCCCGCAACTGGTCGGTGGTCAGCGCGGCCACCTGGGCAGTGGACAGCGCGGCCAGGTCGACCGAGTCGAGCGCCGCGACCGCGGTGGTCGACAGCGCGCGCAACTGGGCGGTCGTCAGCCCGGCGATGTCGGTGCTGTCGAGCGAGGCGATCTGCCGGCTCGTCAAGGCGTTGAACTGGGTGGTGCTCAGGGCCGCCAACTGCTGGGTGCTCAGGGCGCCCAGGTCTTCGGTGGTCAGGTTGGCGATCTGCTCGGTCGACAGCCCGCGCAGTTGCTGGGTGCTCAGGGCCTGCAGCTGGTCGCTGCCCAGCGCAGCGATCTGCCGCGTGCTCAAGGCACCGAAGTTGGCCGAGCTGATGCCCGACAAACCGGTCGTGTTCAGTGCCGCAAAGTCAGCGGTCTCGATCGCCCGCAACTGGTCGGTGGTCAGTGCGGCCGTCTGCGCGCTGCTCAGGCCGGCCATGTCAGCCGTGTCGAGCGCGGCGAGGTCGCGGGTTTCCATCGCCCGCACCTGGGCCGTGGTCAGCGCGGCCACGTCGGTGCTGTCGAAGGAGGCCACCTGCTGGGAGGTGAGCGCGGCGATCTGCGCCGTGCTCAGCGCGGCCAGTTGGCTGCTGCTCAGCGCATTCAGGTCGTCGGTGGTGATGCCGGCGATCTGGTCGCTCGACAGGCCGTGCAACTGGCGGCTACTCAAGGAAGTCCATTGATCGCTGCTCAGCGCGCCAAGCTGTACGGTCGTGAGGCCGGACAGCTGGGTGCTGGTGAGCCCGGACAGCGCGAAGGTGCTGAGACCGACCAGATCGGCGCTGTCGAGCGCGCGCAGCTGGGCCGAGGTCAGTCCGGCGAGCTGGCTCGAGGTCATCGCCGCGAGGTCGGCCGAATCGAAGGCAGACAGGTTCCGGGTGTCGAGCGCCCGGATCTGGGCAGAGCCGAGCGCACCCAGGTCTTCCGAGGTCATCTGGCCCAGCTGGTTCGACGTGAACGCCGCCATCTGGGCCGTGGTGAGCAGGGCAAACTGGTCGGAGGTCAGCGCGTTCAGATCTTCGGTGCCCAGGCCGGCGATCTGTCCGGTGGTCAGTGCCCGGAGCTGCACCGAGCTGAGCGACTGCAGCTGGTCACTGCCCATGGCGTTGAGCTGCACCGACGACAGCGCGGCGATCGAGGTGGCCGACAGGCCGGCCAGTGCCGCGGTGGCCAGGCCTTGCATGTCCTCGGAGCCGACGGCGCGCAGTTGGTCGGTGGTCAGCGCGGCGACCTGGGCCGACGACAGGACGGCGAGATCGGCCGAATCGAAGCCGGCGAAGTCGCGGCTCTCGATGGCGCGCATTTGCGCGGTGCTGAAGGAGGCCAGGTCCTCGGTCTGCAGCGCGCCCAGCTGGCTGCTGGTCATCGCGGCGACCTGCGCGGTCGTCAGGTAGGCAAACTGGCTGCTGGTCAGCGCATTCAGGTCTTCGCTGGACAGGCCGGCGATCTGGGCGGTGCTCAGCGCACGCAGCTGGGCCGAGTTGAAGGCTTGCAGCTGTTCGCTGGCCAGCGCGGAGAGCTGGCGCGTGCTCAGACCGGCCAGCTGGCTGGCCGACAGGCCGTCGATGGCCGCGGTGCTCAGGCCGACCAGGTCGGCCGAGTCGATGCCGGCCAGCTGACCGGAGGTGAGGGCGGCCACTTGCAGCGAGCTCAGCGCTGCGAGGTCGGCGCTGTCGAGCGCCGTCAGGTCGCGGCTTTCCAGCGCGCGTATCTGCAAGCTGCCCAGCGCGCTGAGGTCGTCGGTGGTCAGGGCACCGAGCTGGCTGCTGGTGAAAGCGGCCACCTGGGCGGTGGTCATCGCGGCGAACTGGTCGCTGGTGAAGGCGTTGAGGTCACCGGTGCTCAGTTCGGCGATCTGGGCGGTGGTGAGGCCGCGGAGCTGGGCGCTGCCCAGGGCCTGCAGCTGCTCACTGGCCATCGCGCCGAGCTGGGCGCTGGTCAGCACGCCGAGCTGACCGCTGGTCATGCCGGCCACGGCGGACGTGGTGAGGCCTGCGATGTCTTCAGACCCGATGGCGCGCACCTGGTCGGTGGTCATCGCAAAGACCTGGGCCGACGACAGGGCGGCCAGATCGCTGGAATCGAAACCTGCAAAGTCGCGTGTCTCCAGGGCGCGGATCTGGGTCGTGCCGAGCGCGGCCAGGTCCTCGGATTCCATCGCACCGAGCTGCTTGCTGGTCAGGGCTGCGATCTGGCCGGTGGTCAGGGCCGCGAACTGGTTGCTGGTCAGTGTGTTGAGGTCGTCCGTGCCCAGGCCGGCGATCTGGCTGCTGGTGAGGCCGCGGATCTGCGCCGAGCCCAGGCTGTGCAGCTGCTCGCTGCTCAGCACGCCGAACTGGGCCGTGGTCAGGCCCGACAGCTGGGCAGAGGTCAGGCCGGCCAGCGCGGTGGTGGACAGGCCGACGACGTCGCCGCTGTCGATGCCGGCGATCTGGCTTGACGTCAGGGCGGCCAGCTGGGACGAGGTCAGCGCGGCCAAGTCGGCACTGTCGAAGGCCGTCATTGCGCGGCTGTCGATGGAGCGGAACTGCGCAGTGGTCAGCGCAGCCAGGTCATCGCTGGCCAGGGCGCCGATCTGTTGGCTGGTCATCGCGCCGATCTGGGCGCTGGTGAGGCTGGCCCATTGGGCGGTGGTCAAGGCCACCAGGTCGTCGGTGGCCAGCGAGGCGATCTGGGCAGTGCTCAGGCCGCGCAATTGCGCGCTGGTCAGGTCATTGACCTGGTCGGTGGACAGCGCCACGATCTGGGCGGTGGTCAGCGCAGCCACCTGCGCGCTGGACAGACCCGCCAGCGCGTCGGTGGACAGGCCAGCCATGTCGCCCGAGTCGATCGCGCGCAGCTGCGCCGAGGTCAGTGCGGCCACCTGCGCCGAGCTCAGCGCGGCGAGGTCGGTCGAGTCGAAGGCACTGATGTCGCGGGTCTCGATCGCGCGGATCTGGGCCGTGCTCAGCGCTGCCAGGGCCTCGGTGCTCAACTGGCCGAGCTGACCGCTGCCGAGCGCGACGATCTGCACGCTGGTCAGACTGGCGAACTGGTTGCTGGTGAGCGTGTTCAGGTCATCGCTGGACAGCGCGGCCAGCTGCGCGCTGCTGAGGCCGCGCAGTTGCAGGCTGGTCAGCGACTGCAGCTGTTCGCTTTCCAGCGCACCGAGCTGGAGGCTGGTCAGGCCGCGCAGCTGGGCCGACGACAGGCCGCGCAGCGCGTCGGTGGTCAGCCCGTCGAGGTCGGCGCTGTTGAGCGCGCCGACTTGCGACGAGGTCAAGCCGGCCAACTGTGTTGACGTGAGCCGGGACAGGTCGGTGCTGTCGAGACCGCGCAGGTCGCGGGTTTCGATCGCGCGGATCTGCTGGCTCGTCAGGGCGGCCAGGTCGTCGCTCTGCAGGCCGGCGATCTGGTGGCTGCCCAGGGCCGCGATCTGCGTCGTGGTGAGCTGGCGGATCTGGTCGGTGGTCAGCGTGTTGAGGTCGTCCGTGCCCAGCGTGGCGATTTGCGCCGTCGTCAGGCCACGCAACTGCTTGGAAGTGAGGGCCTGGATCTGCTCGGTGCTCAACGAGTCGAGCTGGCTGCTGGTCAGCGCCGCAAGGCGCAGGGTGCTCAGCGATTGCAGCTGGTCGTTGGTCAGGGTGCGCAGGTCGTCGCTGGCCATCGAGGCGAGCTGGACACTGGTCAGCCCGCCCAGCTGCTGGGTCGTCAGGGCCTGCAGTTGCTCCGAGCTCAGCGCGCCGAGTTGGGCGGAGTTCAGCAGGCCGAGCTGGGCTGAGCTGAGGCTGGCGATCACGGTGGTGCTGATGCCGGCCAAGTCACCGGTGTCGATCGCGCGCAGCTGGCTCGACGTGAAGGCACCCAACTGGGCAGCGCTGAGCTTGCCCATGTCGGTGCTGTCGAGCGCAGCGATGTCGCGTGCTTCGATGCCGCGGATCTGGGCCGTGGTCAGCGCTGCCAGGTCGTCCGACTCCAGGTTGGCCACCTGGTTGGAGCTCAGCGCGACGATTTGCAGCGTGTTGAGGGCTTGTATTTGCTGGGTGGTCAGCAGGTTCAGGTCGTCTGTGCTCAGCGAGGCGATCTGGGCCGTGCTCAGCGCGCGGATCTGGCCGCTGGTCAGCGCCTGCATCTGCTCGGAGCTCAGGGCACCGAGCTGCTGGCTCGTGAGTGCGCCGACCTGGGCATTGGACAGGCCGGCGAGGGCGGCGGTGCTCAGGCCGATCAGGTCGCCAGAGTCGAGGCCGCGGATCTGTGCGGTGCCCAGCGCGGCCAGCTGACCGGAGGTCAGCGCGGCCAGGTCCGAGCTGTCCAGCGAGGTCAGCGATCGGCTGTCGATGCTGCGCACCTGGCTGCTGCTCAGCGCGCCCAGGTCCTGGCTCTCGAGCCCGCCGATCTGGGTGCTGGTGAGTGCCGCGACCTGCGCCGTGCCGAGGGCGCGAAACTGGTCAGAGGTGAAGGCATTAAGGTCGTCCGTGGACAGAGACGCCAGTTGCCGGCTGGTCAGGCCACCGATCTGCGTGGTCGACAGGGCGGCCAGCTGCGAGTTGCTGAGTGCGGCCAGCTGCGCGGTGGTCAACTGGCCGATCTGGGCCGGCGTCAGGGCGGCCAGGCCGGTGTTGCCCAGGCCGACGAGGTCGGCTGTTTCCAGCGCCGCGAGCTGCGTCGAGCTGAAGGCGGCGATCTGGACCGAGCTGAGCGCGGCCAAGTCCGCGCTGTCGAGCGCGACGAGGCCGCGGGTGCTCAGGCCGCGAATTTGCTGGGTGCTGAGCGCTGCCAGGTCCTGCGTCTGCAGTGTGCCGATCTGGCTGCTGGTCAGCGCACCGATCTGCGCACTGGTCAGCGACTGGAACTGGCTCGACGTCAGCGTGTTGAGGTCGTCGCTGGACAGGCTGGCGAGCTGGTTCGAGCTGAGTCCGCGGATCTGGGCGGAGTTCAGGGCTTGCAGCTGCTCGGTGCTCAGCGCGGCCAGTTGGGCGCTGTTCAGCGCGGCGATCTGGGCTGTGCTGAGCGTGGCCAGCGCGCTGGGCGTGATGCCGGCGATGTCGCCCGATTCGATGGCGCGGAACTGGTCGACGGTGAACGCGGCCAGCTGGGTAGAACTCAGCACACCCAGGTCGGCGCTGTCGAGCGCCACGATGTCGCGGGTTTCAAAGCCGCGGATCTGGGCTGTGGTCAAGGCCGCCAGGTCGGCGCTTTCCAGTTGGGCCACCTGGTTGCTGGTCAGCGCGGCAATCTGGCCGCTGCTGAGCGCCGCGAACTGGCTGCTGGTCAGGACGTTGAGGACATCGGTGGGCAACGAGGCCAGTTGGCTGGTCGTCAGCCCACGCACTTGCTGGGTCGTCAGCGCCTGCAGGTCCTCAGTGCCCAGTGCGGCCAGCTGGGTGCTGGTCAGCGTGGCCATGCGGGCGGTCGTCAGTGCCTGCATCTGGGTCGACGACAGCGAATTCAGATCTTCGCTGCTCAGCGAGGCCAGCTGGCCGCTGCTGAGGGCACGCAGCTGGGTCGTGGTGATGGCCTGCAACTGCTCTGAGCTGAAGGCGCCGATCTGTCCCGAGGTCAGCGCCGCGATCTGTGCGGTGTTCAGCGTAGCCAGCACGCTCGTGGTGATGCCGACGATGTCAGACGTCTCGAGCGCGCGCAGCTGGTTGCTGGTCAGGGCACCCATCTGGGTGGAGCTCAAATGGCCGAAGTCGGTGCTGTCGAGCGCAGCGATGTCGCGGGTTTCCAGCGCGCGCATCTGTGCGGTGCCCAGCACAGCCAGATCGGCCGACTCCAGGTTGGCGACCTGCTGGGTGGTCAGGCTGGCGATCTGGCGGGTGGTCAGCGCGGCGAACTGGTTGGCCGACAAGGTGTTGAGGTCGGCAGTGTCCAGCGAGGCGATCTGGCTCGAGCTCAGTGCCGCGACCTGTGCGGAGGTCAGTGCCTGCAACTGGTCGGTGCTCAGCGCACCCAGCTGGGCGCTGGTCAGCGAAGCGATCTGCAGCGTCGACAAGGTGGCCAGCTTGGCCGGCGTCAGGCCGGCCAGATCGGACGCGTCGAGGGTCGCCACCTGCGTGCTGGTCAGCGCGGCCAGCTGGTGTGTGCCGTAGGCGGCCAGGTCGGACGAGCTCAAGGAGCCGAAGGCGGAAGCGCTGATGCTGCGCAGCTGTGCCGTCGACAGCGCCGCCAGGTCGGCGGATTCCATCGAGCCGATCTGGGTGCTGGTGAGCGCACCGATCTGGCCGGTGGTCATGGCGGCAAACTGCGCGGAGGTGAGGATGTTCAGGTCTTCGGTCGACAGCGCCGCCAATTGCGACGAGGTCAGTGCACGCACCTGGACGGAGGTCAGCGCCTGGAGCTGCACGCTGGTCAGCGCGTCGAGCTGCGTGGCGCTCAGCTGGCGGATCTGGGCGGTCCCGAAGGTGGCCAGCGTGTCTGCGGCGATCCCGGTCAGGTCCTGGCTTTCCAGCGCGGCGATCTGGCTGGTGGACATCGCGGCCCACTGGGTCGACGTGAACAGCGCCAGGTCGGCACTGGCCATGGCCGCCAGGTCGCGCGCCTCCAGGCCCCGGATCTGCACCGAGGTGAGCGCGGCCACGTCGTCGGCCTGCAGGGCATTGAGCTGGGTGCTGGTCAGTGCGGCGATCTGGCCGCTGCTGAGCGCCTGGAACTGGGCCGTGGTCAGCGTGTTGAGGTCGGCGTTGCTCAGCGCGGCGAGTTGCGCCGTGCTCAGCGCGCGGACCTGGGACGCGGTCAGTGCCTGCAGCTGGTCGGTGCCCAGCGCGTCGAGCTGCTCGGTCGACAGCGCCATCACCTGGGCGGTGGTCATGCCGGCGATCGCGGCCGGGCTCAGGCCCACCAGGTCGCCGGCCTCCAGCGCGCGCACCTGGGCCGTGCTCAGGCCGGCCACTTGGGCGGCCGACAGCACGGACAGGTCGCTGCTGTCCATCGCCGTCAACGCGGCCGCCTTGAAGCCCCGCACCTGGGTGCCTGACAGCACGGCCAGATCCTCGGTCTGGAGGGCGACGACCTGGTCGTTGCTCAGGGCGCCGAGCTGAGCGCTGCTCAGGGCCTGGAACTGATTGGTGGTCAAGCTGTTGAGGTTGTCGGTCGACAATGCCGCCAACTGGGCGCTGCCGAGCACGCCGACCTGCGGTGCGCTCAGCGCCTGAAGCTGCTCCGAGCCGAGGCTGGCGATCTGGGCCGTGCCCAGTGCCGCGACCTGCGCGGTGCTGAGCGCGGCGACCGTGGCAGGTGACAGCGCACCGATCACGCTGCCACTGATGCCGGCGATCTGGGTCGTGCTCAGCGCGGCCAACTGGGCCGATGACAAGGCGCCCAGGTCGGCGCTGTCCAGCCCGGCCACCGCGACGGTGTTCAAGCTGCGCAACTGCTGGGTGCTCAGGCCGCCCAGGTAGGTCGCGTCCAGCGCGCTCACCTGAAGGCTGCTCAGCGACGAAACCTGGCGGCTGCTCATGGCCGAGAACTGCTCCTGCGTCAACGCAGTCAGGTCTTCGGTGTTCAGGCTGGTGATCTGGCTGGTATTGAGCGCCCGCACCTGGTTGGTCGACAGTGTCTGCAGTTGCGAGGCGCTCAGCGCGTCGACCTGGGCTGTCGCCAGCGAAGTCACTTGCAGCGTCGACAGCGCCGCCACCGTCTGTGCAGCCAGTCCCGCGATCTCGGTGGTGGTGATCGATCGCACCTGCGCCGTCGTCAGCGCGACCAGTTGGGCCTGGCTCAGCGCATCGAAATCACTGCTCACCATCGCCGCGACGGCCGAGGTCGAGATCGCCCGCAACTGCGTCGAGCTCATCACCGCGAAGTCGGTGGGGTCGAACGCCGCCACCTGCACGCCCGACAGCACGCTGATCCGCGTCGCGGGGATGACACCGATCTGTTCGGCGGTCAGCGCGGCGATCTGGTCGACGCTGAACGCTGTCCATTCCGCGGCGGTGAGTGCGGCAATCTGTGCCGTCGACATCGCAGCGATTTCGGCGGGGGACAGGTTCGTGATGATGGAGGCCATGGTCTCGGATCCTTCGGCGCAAGTGTGTGCAGCAGTCTCTGGTGCGGGCGGTGAAGGCCGTCCTCTGTCCGTACAGGACAGGGACGACACCTTCGGCGCGTTCCTCGTCGGCTTATCGGGCGGCTGCTCGGGCAACTTGAGCCATAAGTCGATCAGGCGTGCCTCGGCCCGCTTTTTTCACGTTCCCCGACAGCTTGCCGCTCCAGCGCCGCCGCTTCGTGCCGATAACAGGGCGATTGGCGCGGCTTATCCGCCCCCAGCGGGGCCGCTGCGGCGGGCACCATGGCATGGCCCGGGCACTCCCTGCCCGGCCCCCATGCCATGGCCGATTCCCAGGACCGCACCCTACCCGCCACCGAGAAGAAGATCCGCAAGGCCCGCAAGGACGGCCAGGTGGCGCGTTCGCGTGACCTGGCGCACCTGCTGGTGGTCGGCGGGGGCGGCGCCTTGCTGGCCGCGATGCTGCCGATGCTGGGCGACTGGTTGGCCCGCTTGCTGGTCACCGGCCTGCGTTTCGACGCTGGCTTCCTGGCCCGCGACGACGCCATGACCACCCGCCTGGGCGAACTGACCTGGGCCTGGATCTGGGTGCTGCTGCCGCTGGGTGCGGCCGGCCTGACGCTGGCGCTGGGCGCCAGCCTGGCTTCGGGTGGCTGGAACTTCACCTTCAAGCCCTTGATGCCGAGCTTCGGCAAGCTCAACCCGCTGGCCGGCCTGGGCCGCATGGTCTCGGGCCAGCACCTGGGTGACCTGGCCAAGGCCAGCCTGCTGGCGCTGCTGCTGGGGCTGATCGGTGCCGCCTGGCTGGCCACCCACCTGGCTGATTTTCACGACGCGCTGAAGATGCCGCTGCCAGTGGCGCTGGCCCACACCGGGCGCACCCTGGCGGGCGGGCTGGCGCTGCTGATGATCCTGCTGGTGGTGTTTGCCGCCATCGACGTGCCGCTGCAGCGCCTGATGCTGGCCAATCGGTTGAAGATGAGCCACCAGGAAGTCAAGCAAGAGCACAAGGAGGCCGAGGGCAACGTTGAGGTCAAGGGCCGCATCCGGGCCCGCATGCGCGAGATGGCCAAGAAGCGCATGCTGGCCGCGGTGCCCACCGCCGACCTGGTGGTGATGAACCCCAGCCACTTCGCGGTGGCGCTGAAGTACGACGACGGCCAGATGGCGGCGCCGCGCATCGTCGCCAAGGGTGCCGACCTGATGGCGCTGAAGATCCGCGACATCGCCCGCGACCACCAGGTGCCGGTGCTGCAGGCGCCGCCGCTGGCGCGTGCGCTCTACACCCACGGCGAGGTCGACCGCGAGATCCCGGCCCGGCTGTTCTCGGCCGTGGCCCAGGTGCTGGCCTATGTCTACCAACTGCGCGCGGCGATGGCCGGGCGCGGCAGCATGCCGCAAGACCTGCCGCCGATCGTGGTGCCGGTCGACCTGGATCCGCAGACCGCGGACGCCGATGCTGCTGCCACCGCTGCTGCTGCCGCTGCCGCTGCCGAGCATGACGCCCCGGCCCCTGCCGACGGCCGCGAAACGCCTGACAAGACATCGGCCTGACCATGAACCCCTTGATCGCGCAACTGCTCGCCCCTTTGCAGGCCCTGTTTGGGGGGCCGCGCCTCAGCCAGGCTGCGGCGCGGTTCGGCATCGGCCGGGCGTTGCTGCGGTCGCTGGGCGCGCCGGTGTTCATCGTCATGGTGCTGGCGATGATGGTGCTGCCGCTGCCGCCCTTCGTGCTGGACCTGCTGTTCACCTTCAACATCGCGCTGGCGCTGATGGTGGTGATGGTGGCCTCGCAGATGGTGCGCCCGCTCGACTTCGCCGCTTTTCCGGCGGTGCTGCTGGTCACCACCTTGCTGCGCCTGTCGCTGAACGTGGCCTCGACCCGGGTGGTGCTGCTGGAAGGCCACACCGGTGCGGCCGCGGCCGGCAAGGTGATCGAGAGCTTCGGCCACTTTCTGGTGGGCGGCAACTTCGCAGTCGGCCTGATCGTCTTCGCGATCCTGGTGGTCATCAACTTCATCGTCGTCACCAAGGGTGCCGAGCGGATCGCCGAGGTCGGCGCGCGCTTTACGCTGGATGCCATGCCCGGCAAGCAGATGGCGATCGACGCCGACTTGAACGCCGGCCTGATCGACGAGAAGGAAGCCAAGCGCCGCCGGCTTGAAGTGGGCAACGAGGCCGAGTTCTTCGGCTCGATGGACGGTGCCAGCAAGTTCGTGCGCGGCGACGCCATCGCCGGCATGTTGATCCTGGTGATCAACATCGTCGGCGGCTTCATCATCGGTGTGGTCAGCCACAGCATGAGCGCCGGCGAGGCCGCCGAACGCTACGTGCTGCTGGCGGTGGGCGACGCGCTGGTGGCGCAGATCCCCGGCCTGCTGATCTCGGTGGCCGCGGCGATGGTGGTCTCGCGGGTGGGCAAGGAAGAAGACATCGGCAGCCAGATCGGCAGCCAGATCTTCGGCAGCTCGAAGGCGCTGGGCATCACCGCCGCCATCATCGGCCTGCTGGGGCTGATCCCCGGCATGCCGCACGGCGTGTTCGGCCTGATCGCGGTGGCGCTGGGCACGCTGGCCTGGTGGATCAAGCGGCGCGACGCGCTGGCCCTGGCCGCACCCCCGGCGCCGCCGCCGGACGCCCAACCGGCGAATGCCGAAGCCAGCTGGGACGACCTGCAGCCGGTCGACACGCTGGGCCTGGAGGTGGGTTACCGGCTGATCGCGCTGGTCGACAAGACCCGCGCCGGTGACCTGCTCAGCCGCATCAAGGGCGTGCGCAAGAAGTTCGCGCAAGAGGTGGGCTTCCTGCCGCCGGCGGTGCACATCCGCGACAACCTCGAACTGCGGCCCAGCGCCTACCGGGTGCTGCTGCGCGGCGCGGTGGTGGGCGAGGGCGAGGCCTTCCCCGGCATGTTGCTGGCCATCAACCCGGGCGGCGCCACGGTGAAATTGCCCGGCACCACCACCACCGACCCGGCCTTCGGCCTGCCTGCCACCTGGATCGACGAGCGCCAGCGGGAAATGGCCCAGATGAACGGGTTTACGGTGGTTGATTGCGCGACCGTGGTGGCGACCCATCTTTCACACTTGATGCAAGTGAACGCAGCGCGCCTGCTGGGCCGGGTTGAAACCCAGCAGCTCGTCGAGCACGTCACCAAGCAGGCCCCCAAGCTCATCGAGGATGTGATACCCAAAATGGTCGGCATCGCCACATTGCAGAAGGTCTTGCAGCTGCTGCTGGACGAAGGCGTGCACATCCGCGACATGCGCTCGATCGTCGAGTGCATCGCCGAGTTTGCCGCCACCGTGACCGACCCCGGCGAACTGGCCCGCCGCCTGCGCGTGCACCTGTCGCCGGTGATCGTGCAGCAGATCTACGGCCCGGTGAAAGAGCTCGACGTGATCGCGCTCGACCCCGACCTGGAGCGCCTGGTCACGCAAGCCCTGACCAGCCCGCACGGCGCCGCGCTCGACCCCGGCGTGGCCGACACCCTGACGCGGGCCGCGGCCGACACCGCCCGCAAGCAGGAAGACTCGGGCCTGCCCGCCTGCCTGCTGGTGCCCGACGCCATCCGCGTGCCGATGGCCCGGCTGCTCAAGCGCGCCGCGCCGCGGCTGAAGGTACTGGGGCACAGCGAGATTCCTGAAACGCATTCGATCCGCATCGGCAACATCATCGGAGGCACGGCATGAACGTGAAGCGCTTTACCGCCAAGACCGCCCGCGAGGCCCTGGCCCAGGTGCGCGAAGCCCTCGGGGACGACGCCGTGGTGCTGTCGACCAAGCCGTCGGGCGAGGGCGTCGAGGTGCTGGCGATGGCGCCCGAAGGCATGGCCCGGATCGCACAGGCCGCCGCGCAGGCACCGGTGCAACGCGCCGCGCCGCCGACGCCGAGCGCTGCCGAGCCCTTCTTCCAGCCAGCCGCCAAGCCGCGTGCCAGCACGCTGGCCGAGCGCATCGCCGCGCGCGGCGAACGGCTGGAGCCCCGGGCGGAGCCGCGGCGTGACGGCTGGGCCGATGGCCGGATCGAACCGACGATGACCAGCGCGCCGCGCTTCGACGCCGGCCGCAGTGCGGCCCTGGCAGGCGGCCCTGTCGATCACAGCGCCGACCACAGCGTCGAGCGTGATGTCGAGACCCTGGGCATGAGCACGCTGACCTTTCAGGACTATGTGCGCGAGCGCATGCTCAAGCGCCGCCAGGCCGAGCGCGAACAAGCGTCGCCGTCGGTGGTGGAGGCCCTGCGCCCGCCGCCGGTGGGGCGTGCCGCAAGCCCGCTGGCCGCAGCGCCCCTGCGCAGGGTCGGCCCTGACGGGCGTGACCCGCGCGACGAAGGCCGCCGCTTCGAACCTGCCCCTGCGGCCGCGGAAGTGCCGCCGCTGCGCCACGCCGCCCTGCGCGAGCGCATCGCCAACCCGCCGCGGCGCGAGCCGCCGGTGCTGCGCGATGAGTTGCGGCTGGCCGGCCCGGGCCAGCACGACCTGCTGGCGCAGCGTGCCGCCAGCGCGGCGACAGCTGCCCAGACCCAGCGCAACGATTCGGTCGGCGAGCTGCGCAGCGAACTGCGCTCGGTGCGCGACCTGATCGAAGAGCGCTTCGGCATGCTGGCGTTCATGGAGCGGCTGCAGCGCGACCCACGCCAGGCCGGGCTGTCGCAAAAATTGTTCGAGGCCGGCCTGTCGCCCGCACTGGTGCGCAAGCTGGTGCAAAGCCTGCCGGTTGATGCACCCGATGAACTGGCCTGGGCCGCCGGCGTGCTGGAGCGCAACCTGCACACCGACGAGCACGAGCTGGCGCTGGAAGACCTGGACGGTGTGTTCGCGCTGATCGGCCCCACCGGCGTCGGCAAGACCACCAGCACCGCCAAGCTGGCCGCCGCCTTTGCCACCAGGCACGGCGCCGCCAACCTGGGCCTGATCACGCTGGACGCCTACCGGGTGGCCGCGCATGAACAGCTGCGCACCTACGGCCGCATCCTGGGCGTGCCGGTGCACACCGCGCACGACCGCGCCTCGCTCGAAGACCTGCTGGAACTGCTGGCGGGCAAGAAGCTGGTGCTGATCGACACCGCCGGCATGGCCCAGCGTGATGCCCGTACCCGCGAGCTGCTGGACATGCTGAAGCACCCGGCCATCCGCAAGCTGCTGGTCATCAACGCCGCGGCGCAGGGCGAGACCGTCGAAGACGTGATGGTGGCCTATGGCGTGCAGCAGTGCCACGGCGTGATCGTCAGCAAGCTCGACGAGGCGGTCAAGCTGGGACCGGCGCTGGACGCGCTGATCCGCCACCGCGCCAAGGTGGTGGGGGTGGCCAACGGCCAGCGGGTGCCCGAGGACTGGCACCGCCTGTCAGCGCCCTCGCTGGTGCAGCGCGCGCTGCGCGGCGGCGGCAGCGCGTCGTGGAAGCTCGACGCCGGCGAGGTCAACCTGGTGTTCGCCGCGATCCATGGCGCGGGCTATCCCGGCCCGGTGGGGTTGTCGCCCGCCGCTGCGCAGCACGCCTGAATGGCGTCAGGCCTGAACTCGAATCTGCCCCGAATCCGCCCCGAATCTGCCCCGTAAAGCACCGAGCCGTCCTTGATCCCCTCCCGATCGACCTTCATGACCACCCCGACAAGCCGCCGCCCGGTCACCCCGGTCACCCCCGATGTCCCGCGCGACCAGGCCCATGGCCTGCGTCAGCTGTTTGCGGGCCGCGAGTTGCGTTTCGTGCCTCTGGTGCACAACCCGGCCGTGGCCGGCACCGGGGTGGTGATGGAGCGCTTGTGTGCCGCCTTCACTGCCCAGGGCCTGCGCACGCTGGTGGTGGACGCGGCCGACACCGCGTCGCCGCCGCACCCGCTGGCGTCGGTCGACCTGGCGGCGTGCGTCGAGCCGCTGTCGCCCTGGGTGTCCTACCTGGCCGCGGGCGGCCGGCCGATGGGCAACCAGGACCGCCGCGCCCCGCTGACATCCATTATACACCCGCTTTGCACCGCCCCGCCGCAGGCCGACGTGGTGCTGCTGCATGCCGGCGCGCTGGATTTGCGCCGCATGTTCATCGGCCGCACGCCGCGCCCGGTGCTGCTGGCCAGCGCCCTGCCCGACAGCCTGACCCATGCCTACACCGCGATGAAGCTGCTGTCGCAGCGTCTGGGTGCGTTGGCCTACGGCCTGGTGGTGGCCGGCGACGTGACGCCGGGGCGCGCCCGCCGCATGGCCGATCGGCTGGAGGCCTGCGGCGACCATTTCCTGGGCGCCGCGCTGCGCGACCTGGCGGTGGTCGACCCGCAGACGCCGCCACACGCCGCGTTGCCCGACGATCTGCGCACCCTGGCCGCCGGCCTGGTGGCCCCACCCCATGCCGCCGCTGCCAACGCCTTGGCTGAACTGACCCCGCCGCCCAGCTCCCGAGCGCCCACCCGTCGACCGGTGGCAGCCGGCCGCTTGAACTGAATCGACCGGAGCATGATGACCATGTACACCGCCAAGGGCCGGCTCGACGCCAGCGCATTGCTCAAGCAATACAGCCCGCTGGTGCGCCGGCTGGCCCACCAGATGATCGCCAAGCTGCCGGCCAATGTGGAGTTGGACGACTTGATCCAGGTCGGCATGATCGGCCTGTCGGATGCGCTGACGCGCTTCGACTCGGCCCATGGCGTGCAATTCGAGACCTTCGCCACCCAGCGCATCCGCGGCGCCATGCTCGACGAACTGCGCGGCAACGACTGGATGAGCCGCGGTGACCGCCGCCAGCAGCGCAGCATCGAATCGGCGGTACACAAGCTGGAGCAGGTGCTCAAGCGCGCGCCGCACGAGAGCGAGATTGCCGCCGAGATGGGGCTCACGCTGGTGCAGTACCAGGAGCTGCTGGGCAAGGTGCGCGGCACCCAGCTGGTCTACCTGGAAGACATGACCGGCGACGAGGGCGACGACGACTACCTCGACCGCCATGTCGCCGACGACACCGTCAACCCGCTGGCCATGCTGCAAGACCGCCGCATGCGCGAGGCGCTGGTCGGTGCCATCAAGAACCTGCCCGAACGCGAGCAGTACGTGATGAGCATGTACTACGAGCACGACATGAACCTGAAGGAGATCGCCGCGGTGCTGAAGGTGACCGAGAGCCGGGTCTGCCAGCTGCACAGCCAGAGCATCGCGCGCTTGCGCAGCAAGCTGCGCGCCTGGTAGGTTCGGCCGCGAGGTCGGGTGAGCCTCGTCGCGCCGGTCGTCAGCACAGCCTGAAGGCAGCGTGCTCGCAGGCCGCGTCGTCGCAGGTCTCGCAGACCCAGCGCCAGGCATCCGCTTCGGCCTGGCCGGCCGCGTCGCGCTCGGCCAGCCGGGTGAACAGGCCGGTGCCGGGCTGCGGCCGGTCACGCAGCAGTGGCGCCACTGCATTCACCGCTGCAGCCAGCCGCGCCGCGCCCTGGCCGGCCACCAGCGACCAGGGCAGGGCCTGCGCCGTCAGCAGCGCGCGCAGCCGGTTGTCGACCGGCGTGCGCACCTGCGGCCCGTCGCGCTGCAGGCCGTCGGGCTCCCAGGCGATGTCCAGCGCGGTCAGCAGGGTCAGCTGGCAGCGGCGCTGCTGCTCGACGGCATAGGCGTCGAGGCTGCGGTCGCCGAACAGCAGGCCGCTGTAGACCGCGGTCATCAGCGGCGTGGTGTCGCAGACCACCAGGTCATGCTGTGCGGCGGCCTCGTCGATCAGCGCCTGCTGCTGGCGGGCGATGGCCCACTGTTCGTCGGGCCGCGGCGTGCGACCTTGACGCGCACACCAGTCGCGCAGCCACTCGCCCACCCAGCTGCAGCGCAGCCCGGTCAGCGTGGCCAGTTCAGGGGCCAGCGCCCGGGCCAGCGCCGTCTTGCCGGTGCTCTCGGCGCCGACGATCGCGATGCGCAGGGCCTCAGCCACGCTGCAACCCGCGGTCGGGGGCCGGCAGCAGCCGGGCCCAGGCGCGCCAGCCTAGCACCGACAACACGGCGAAGACCGCGTACAGCGCCACCGTCAGCCACAGGCCCTTGCTGGCGAACAGCACCACACTCACCAGGTTGACGGCCAGCCACACCGCCCAGTTGTCCAGCCACTTGCGGGCCAGCAGGTATTGGCCGACCAGGCTGCCGACGGTGGGCAGCGCGTCGAGGTAGGGCAGGTCGCTGTCGGTGGCGCGGTCGAGCAGCCAGCCCAGCAGTGGCCAGCCGATGGCCGTCACCGCGATCGCGATGACGCGCTGGCGCGGGCTCAGCACCCGCACCGGCAGCCGCTCGCCGCCGGCGGTGGTGCCGCGCAGCCACTGCCACCAACCCCAGCCGCCCAGCGCGATGAACACCAACTGCAGCGCCGCTTCGCCGTACAGCTTGCTGTGCACGAACAGCAGCCCATACAGCGCCGACGCCACGATGGCCAGCGGCCAGGCCAGTGGGTTGACGCGCAGGTTGCAGGCCACCATCGCCAGCGACAACACCACGGCCACCCCTTCCAGCCAGGTGAAGGGGCTGCCGGCCAGCGTGAAAGCCGGTGCCAGCAGCGGCGCGGTGGCCGCCAGAAAGTCGTTCATGGAGGAGGCGGGCAGGGCGCCCGCGGAGGGAGCGTCAGCGCCTGGGCGCGTACTGCACCAGGATCTCGTCGGGCTTGACCATGCCCAGGTCGGCCCTGGCGCGTTCTTCGACCATCTCCAGGCCCTGGCGAAGGTCTTCCACTTCGGCCGCCAGGCGCTGGTTGGCCTGGCGCCGCTCGGCATTGGCCTGCTGCCTGACGGCCAGGTCGGCGCGCATGCGCAGCACCCCGGGCAAGCCGCCGTCGCCCAGCCACAGCTGGCCCTGCACGCCGGCCAGCAACAGCAGCAGGGCGATGGTGACGAAGCGCATGGCAGCGGCGGCCCAGCCCGATGGTCAGCGCAGGTTGTAGAACGCGGCGCGGCCGGGGTAGTGGGCGATGTCGCCCAGGTCTTCCTCGATGCGCAGCAACTGGTTGTACTTGGCGATGCGGTCGCTGCGGCTCATCGAGCCGGTCTTGATCTGGCCGGCGTTGGTGCCCACCGCGATGTCGGCAATGGTCGAATCCTCGGTCTCGCCCGAGCGGTGGCTGATCACCGCCGTCCAGCCGGCGCGCTTGGCCATCTCGATCGCGGCGAAGGTCTCGGTCAGCGTGCCGATCTGGTTGATCTTGATCAGGATCGAGTTGGCCACGCCTTCGCGGATGCCACGCTCCAGGATCTTGGTGTTGGTGACGAACAGGTCGTCGCCCACCAGTTGCACCTTCTTGCCCAGGCGGTCGGCCAGGTGCTTCCAGCCGGCCCAGTCGCCTTCGTGCATACCGTCCTCGATGCTGATGATCGGGTACTTGTCGACCCAGCTGGCCAGCATGTCGGTCCAGCCCTCGGCCGACAGCTTCAGGCCGCCGTCGCCCGCGTTTTCTCCCATCAGCACGTACTGGCCGTCCTTGTAGAACTCGCTGGCGGCGCAGTCCAGGCCGATGGCGATCTGCTCGCCTGCCGTGTAGCCGGCCTTGTCGATCGCCTCCAGGATCATCTGGATCGCGGCTTCGTGGTTGGCCACGTTGGGCGCAAAGCCGCCTTCGTCGCCCACCGCCGTGCTGATGCCTTTGTCGTGCAGGATCTTCTTCAGCGCATGGAAGGTCTCGGCGCCCCAGCGCACTGCCTCGCGGAAGCTGGGCGCGCCGACCGGGATGATCATGAACTCCTGCAAATCGAGCGAGTTGTTGGCGTGGGCGCCGCCGTTGATGACGTTCATCATCGGCACCGGCAGGCTCATGCCGCCCGAGCCGCCAAAGTAGCGGTACAGCGGCAGGCCCGATTCTTCAGCCGCGGCACGGGCCACCGCCATGCTGACGGCCAGCGTGGCGTTGGCGCCCAGCCGGCTCTTGTTGTCGGTGCCGTCCAGGTCGATCATGGTCTTGTCGAGAAAGGCCTGCTCGCTGGCATCCAGCCCCAGCACCGCTTCGCTGATCTCGGAGTTGACATGCTCCACTGCCTTGAGCACGCCCTTGCCCAAATAGCGACCGCTGTCGCCGTCGCGCAATTCGATCGCCTCACGGCTGCCGGTGGACGCGCCCGAGGGCACAGCCGCGCGGCCCATCACGCCACTCTCGAGCAGCACGTCGCATTCGACGGTGGGGTTGCCGCGGCTGTCGAGGATCTCGCGGCCGACGATGTCAACGATGGCACTCATGGTCAGTCTTTCTCAGGAGGGGTAGCAGATCAGTTAACGCCGTCGACCACCACCAGGCGCATCACGCCGGCGCCTTCGCGCAGGGTGCGGGCGTGGCGGTAGGTCTGGCTGTCGTAGAAGGCCTTGGCCGCAGCGCGGTCGGCGAATTTCAGCAGCACCAGCCGGCCGGGCGTCCAGGGCCCTTCGAGCACTTCGAAGTCGCCGCCGCGCACCAGGATCTCGGCGCCGTGCTCCTGCATGGCCTGGCTCGACCAGACGCGGTAGGCCGCCATCTTGTCGGCGTCGGTCACCGTCACGTCGGCAAGGATGTACGCGCAGGTCATGTCAGCAATTCGGCGCAAAGGTTTGACACCCAGCGCACGCCGCGGGACAGGCTTTGCCGGACCGCTGGCGTGCCTTGCAGGCCGCGCCGGGCCTGTCGGCCCGGCCCCTCACCAGGCACAAGAGGTTCACCGGACCTCTTGTGTCCGGGCTCGGCTCCCTTGAGGGGGAGGCGCCGCAGGCGCATCGGGGGTGGGCCATCAGCAGCTGAAGTCGTTCTCGAGCAGCGGCTGGGCCTTGACCACGCGGTCGAGCGCGACCAGTTGCTCCAGCAGCTTCTGCATGTGTTTCAACGGCACCGCGTTGGGTCCGTCGCTCATCGCATTCGCCGGGTCGGGATGGGTTTCCATGAACAGGCCGGCCACGCCGACCGCCACGCCGGCACGCGCCAGCACCGGCACGAACTCGCGCTGGCCGCCCGAGCTGGTGCCTTGCCCGCCGGGCAGCTGCACCGAATGGGTCACGTCGAATACCACCGGGGCGCCGGTCTCGCGCAGGATCGCCAGGCTGCGCATGTCGGACACCAGGTTGTTGTAGCCGAAGCTGGCGCCACGTTCGCAGGCCATGAAACGGTCGTCCGACAGGCCGGCGTCGCGGGCGGCGGCGCGGGCCTTGTCGATCACGTTCTTCATGTCGTGCGGCGCCAGGAACTGGCCCTTCTTGATGTTCACCGGTTTGCCGCAGCGGGCCACGGCATGGATGAAATCGGTCTGCCGGCACAGAAAGGCGGGCGTCTGCAGCACGTCGACCACGCTGGCCACCGCCGCGATCTCGGCTTCGCTGTGCACGTCGGTCAGCACCGGCAGGTTCAACTGGCGCCTGACCTGGGCCAGGATCTCCAGCCCGGCGTCCATGCCCGGGCCGCGAAAGGTGGTGCCGCTGCTGCGGTTGGCCTTGTCGTAGCTGCTCTTGAAGATGAAGGGGATGCCCAGCGCGCTGGTGATCTCCTTCAGCCGGCCGGCGACGTCGATCTGCAACTGCAGCGATTCGACCACGCAGGGCCCGGCGATCAGGAAAAAGGGACGGTCGAGGCCGACCTCGAAGCCACAGAGCTGCATGGTGATTCCTGCGTGTGCCGGCCGTTCAGGCCGCTGCGGGATGGGCGGCCGCGGGATGGGCAGCCGCAGGATGGGCAGCCGCAGCAGCAGCAGCGGCATGCGCTGCATGCTGCGCCAGCGCCGCAGCGATGAAGCTGATGAACAGCGGGTGGCCGTCCCAGGGCGTGCTCTTGAACTCGGGGTGGAACTGCACGCCGAAGAACCAGGGATGCTGGCTCTGCGGCAGTTCGATGATTTCGGTCAGCTTCTCGCGCTGGGTGATGGCCGAGACGATCAGGCCGGCCTGCTGCAACGGGTCGAGGTACTTCTCATTGGCCTCGTAGCGGTGGCGGTGGCGCTCGGTGACCACCGCGCCGTAGATCCGGTGGGCCAGCGTGCCGGGCAAGACATCCGAGCTCTGCGCGCCCAGGCGCATGGTGCCACCCAGGTCGCTCTGGGCGTCACGCTTCTGGATCGTGCCGTCGCGGTCTTGCCATTCGTCGATCAGCGCGATCACCGGGTGGGCTGTCGCAGGGTCGAACTCGGTCGAATTGGCGCCTTCCAGGCCGGCGACATGGCGGGCGAACTCGATCGTGGCCACCTGCATGCCCAGGCAGATGCCCAGGTAGGGCAGGCGGTGCTCGCGGGCGTACTGCACCGCGACGATCTTGCCCTCGACGCCGCGCTTGCCGAAGCCGCCCGGCACCAGGATGGCGTCGAATCGGGCCAATTGGTCGGCGTTGTCGGGCGTCAGCGTTTCAGCGTCGACGTACTCGATCTTCACCCGCGTGTGGTGCTGGATGCCGGCGTGGCGCAGCGCTTCGTTGAGCGACTTGTACGAATCCGACAGGTCGGTGTATTTGCCGCACATCGCGATCGTGACCTCGTGCTTGGGGTGCAGCACCTCGTCGACCAGGTGGTCCCAGCGGGTCAAATTGGCGGGCTTGGTCAGCAACTGCAGCTTCATGCAGATCTGCTCGTCCAGGCCTTGCTCATGCAGCAGGCGCGGCACCTTGTAGATGGTGTCCACGTCCCACATGCTGATCACGCCATGCGGCACCACGTTGGTGAACAGGCTGATCTTCTCGCGCTCTTCGGCCGGCACCTCGCGGTCGGCACGGCACAGCAGCACGTCGGGCTGGATGCCGATCTCGCGCAGCTTCTGCACCGTGTGCTGGGTGGGCTTGGTCTTCAGTTCGCCGGCGGCGGCGATCCAGGGCACATAGGTCAGGTGCACGAAGGCGGTGTTGGTCGGCCCGGCCTTCAGGCTCATCTGGCGCACCGCTTCGAGGAAGGGCAGCGATTCGATGTCGCCGACCGTGCCGCCGATCTCGACGATGGCGACGTCGACATCCACCGCGCCGCGCTTGACGAATTCTTGAATTTCGTTGGTGACGTGCGGAATCACCTGCACTGTCTTGCCGAGGTAGTCGCCGCGGCGCTCTTTTTCGAGCACGCTCTTGTAGATCTGGCCGGAGGTGAAGTTGTTCGTGCGCTTCATCCGCGTGGTGATGAAGCGCTCGTAGTGGCCGAGGTCGAGGTCGGTCTCGGCGCCGTCGTCGGTGACGAACACCTCGCCATGCTGGAACGGGCTCATCGTGCCCGGGTCGACGTTGAGGTAGGGATCCAGCTTGATGAGGGTGACCTTCAAGCCGCGCGATTCGAGAATCGCGGCCAGCGAAGCAGAGGCGATGCCCTTGCCGAGCGAGGACACCACACCGCCGGTGACGAAGACAAACTTGGTCATGTCATGCAGCACCCTGGGCGCGGTCGCTGGCGGGGTTGCTGGCGTTTCGCGGGCATGCTCTCGTGGTAAGCCGCGATTATAGGGGTGGGGTCTGGCGCGACCGGCGCGGTCTCGCGGCCCGACGCCGACCCCTGCAGCGCCGGCTCAGCGCTTGCCTTCGGCGTCGGCCGGCTTGGTGGACGCGCTGGGCCGGGACTTGGCGTGTCGTGCCGGCGGCTGGCAACCGCCGGCGTTGCGGGCGGCTTCGTCGGCATCACCCGGATCGATCAGCGGGATCAGCGCTGCCACCGGGTTGATGAAGGCCAGCACCACCGCAGCCGCGGCCTTGAGACCCAGCGCGCTGGCGTCGACGCCGACCACCGGGGTTGCGAAGCTGCCGCGCACGGTCAGTGGTGCGCGCAGCGCCAGCGGGCTGAAGTCCTTGGGGGTCACCACCGCGCGCAAGTCCATGGTTTCGGTCGCCAGCGACAGCGTGCCGTCGACCAGCACGGTGGAATCGTCGGTGTCCAGCACCATCAACTTGGGCCGGAACACGCCGCGCTCGGCCACCAGCGAGGCCACGGCGCAATGCACCCGCAGGGCGTCGTCGCCCTTGATCCACACCCCCAGGCTCTGGGCGATGTCCAGCCCGCCGGCCTCGATCGCCAGGTGCGACACCGCACCGCCGCGCAATTCGGTGTGCACCTGGCCCGACAGGCTGGCCAGGATGCCGGCGGTCGAGCGGCCCTGACCGGTCAGGTCGGCCTGGCCCTTGAGCCGGCCGGCGATGTAGGGTGGTGCGTTGTTCGCCCGCGGCTGCTGGATCCATTGCTCCAGCTGAACGCCGTTCCAGGCCAGCTTGGCCTGCCACAGCGCCTCGTCGCCACGGCCGTCGAGCTGCAGGTTGCCGCGCAGCCGGCCCTGGCCGGTGCGGGCGTCCAGGTCGGTCAGGCGCAGCACGCCGCCACTGAGTTGCAGGTGGCCGTTCAGCGGCCGCAGCGGCAACAGCCGCGGCTGGTTGAAATCGACCTCGGCGATCGCCACCAGCACGTTGGCATCCATCACCCGCAAGGCGGCCAGGTCGAACGGCCGGTCGGGCAAAACCTTGCGGGCCTGGCCGCGGCGCGCAGGCGCACCCGGGGTGACGCCCACCGCCGGCGCCAGGTCGGCCAGCAACAAGCGGCGCCCGCCCAGCCGGCCGGCCAGCAGCGGCACGCGGCCACCGGTGGTGTAGGTGAAGGCGCCGGTGAGCTGGCTGGCGCCGACCGTGGCGTCGTCGACCAGCACCTGCCAGTGGCCGGGATGCTGGACCAGCCGGCCGCTGGTGCGGAAGGCGGCGGTGGTCGGCAGGGTGACGCCGATCGGGTCGCCCACCGCCGCCAGCGACGGGCCGCGCAGGGCATAGCGGCCGCGCAGGCCGCCAGCCGGACTGCTGTCGCCGACGGTGCCCTGGAACTCGAACCGGGCCTGGCCAACGGTGGCATTCAAGCTCAACGGCGCCGCCGGCGCGCCATCGGTCAACCAGGGCAGCAGGCCGTTGCTGCGCGCTTCGAGCTGGACGGGGAACGCGCCGAACCGGCCGCTGGCGATGACCTGCAGGCGGTTGGCGGGGGTGACCGACGTTGCCAAACCGCGGTCGGGCGACGATGCCGCCAGCCCGGCGGCAGGCCCCTGCGAGGCACCGGACGGCCGCGCCGGCGCGGTGCCGTCGACCAGCGAGAACCGGGCATCGAGTGCCAGGTCCAGCGGCCCGTCGTCCACGGTCAAGTGGCCGCTGGGGACCAACAGCGTCTCGACCACCGGCAGCGGTGGTGGGCGGGTGGGGTCGGACGCCGCCAGCGTGCCGAACTGCCAGGAAGCACGGCCGTCGGCCCGGCGCTGCAGCACCGCGTCCAGCGACGCGGCCTGCAGCAGGCGGATGCGCAGCGGCTCGCCCCGGCTCGCCCGCCAGAGGTCGCCGTAACGCAAGCCGAGCTCGACGTCGGCGGCCTGCACCAGGTGCGGAGCGGCGCTCCAGTCGGGTGCGGCGATCCAGAGCTGCGGCGCACGCAGCCGCAGGCCGCCGAGGAACTGCACCCGAAACGGCGCCGGCTTCGCGTTGCCGGCTGGGGTGTTGCCCGGTGTGTCGCCCGGTGTGTTGCCCGGGGTGTCACCCGGTGTGTCACCTGAAAGCCTGACCGGTCGCTGCAGCAGTTCGGTGGCGCTGCGCTCCAGCGGGCCGGCCAGGAAGGGCCAGCCCATCCACTCGCCGACCGCGAAGCCCGCCACCAACGTCAGCAGCCCCGCAGCGGCGATCAGGCGCCAACCGCGCCGTGGCAAAACGTTCATGCCGCGGGCGGTCCGCTGCAGGGCGCAGCGCAGTGGGTCAGGTTCTCAAGGGGCATGCGCAACTCCGTGCGGTCGGGCTCATCATCGTCGGCTTGGTCGGCGCGCCGCGCCATCGGCCGGCGGCCAGCGACGCGGTCGGACAGCGCCTACACGCGATCAGCGGGCCGCTTCGCGCGCGCCGGGATTCGCGGGCCCTGGCCCGCAGCGGCGTCAACCGGTGCTGATCTGCAGCCGGCCGCTGTGCGCCGCCAGCGTGTGGGCCAGCAGCCGGGTGGCGGCGTAGACCGCATCGATGCTGGGCGTGGCCACGCCCGTGATGCGGCCCAGCTCGACCACCGCGCCGACCAGGGCCTCGATCTCGATCGGCCGGCCAGCTTCCACATCCTGCAGCATCGAGGTCTTGTGGGCGCCCACGGCCTCGGCGCCGGCAATGCGCTGGTCGAGCGAGATCTTGAACGACACCCCGAGCTTGTCGGCCACCGTCCGGGCCTCGGCCATCATCGCCGCGGCCAGTGCGCGCGACGGCGGAAAGCGGCAGATGTCCTCCAGCGTGGCGTGCGTCAGCGCCGAGATCGGGTTGAAGCTCAGGTTGCCCCACAGCTTGATCCAGAGCTCGCTGCGGATGTCCTTGCTGACCGGCGCCTTGAAGCCGGCGCGGATCAGCGCGGCCGACAGCGCGGCGACGCGCTCGCTGCGCTCGCCGTTCAGTTCGCCGAGGGTGAAGCGGTTGCCTTCGATCAAGCGCACCACGCCGGGTGCCACCAGTTCGGCGGCCGGGTAGACCACGCTGCCGATGATGCGTTCGGGCTCGATGTGCGCAGCGATGCGCCCGCCGGGGTCGACGCTGTCCAGCTGGCGACCGTCGAATTCGCCCCCCAGCCGGTGGAAGTACCACCAGGGGATGCCGTTGATCATCGTGACCACCATCGTGCGCGGGCCGAACAGGTCGCGCAGCTCGGGCAGCAGGTCGCCCACCTGATGGGCCTTGACGGTGAGCAGCACCACGTCCTGCGGACCCGCCTCGGCCATGCGCTGCACCGCGCGCACGCCGGGTGCGTGCTGCTCGCTGCCGTCCTCGCCGATCAGCCGGAAGCCGTTGGCGTTGATCGCCGCCAGGTTGCGGTTGCGGGCGATGAAGGTCACGTCTTCACCGGCCAGCGCCAGTCTGGCGCCCAGGTAGCCACCGATGGCGCCTGCGCCGACCACGGCAAACTTCATTGTCGATTCCCCATCAGGCGCCAAGGCCCAGTTTCTGGGCCAGGCCGATGCGCTGCAGCTTGCCGGTGGCGCCCTTGGGGATCTCGTCCATGAACAGGATCTTCTTGGGCACCTTGTAGTCGGCGGCACGCGCCGACACGAAGGCCTGCAACTCGCGCTCGGTGACCGCCTGGCCTTCGCGCAGCACCACCACCGCGGCCACTTCCTCGCCCAGCTTGGGGTGGGGCATGCCGAAGCAGACCACCTGGGCCACCGCCGGGTGGTCCATCAGCAGTTCGTCGACCTCGCGCGGGCTGATCTTCTCGCCGCCGCGGTTGATGATCTCCTTCAGCCGGCCGGTGATGCTGACGTAGCCGTCGGCGTCGATCACGCCCTGGTCGCCGGTGCGGAACCAGCCGCCCCTGAAGCCGTCGGCATTGGCGCCGGGGTTGTTCTCGTAGCCGGCGGTGACGTTGGCGCCGCGGATGACGATCTCGCCAGTGTTGTCCAGCCCGGTGCCGCGCGGCAGCAGCGTGCCGTCGGCGGCCATGATCGCCACCTCGGGCCCGGCGGCCAGGCCCACCGTGCCGGGCCTGCGCAGCGCCGGCGGCAGCGGGTTGCAGCACATCTGGTGGGTGGCCTCGGTCATGCCGTAGGCCTCGATCAGCGGCGCCTTGAAGATGGCTTCGAGTTCCTTGATGACCTGTGGCGGCATCGACGAAGACGACGAGCGCAGGAAGCGCAGCGGGTGGCGCGCGATCACGTCGGTGTTCTTGCCGGCCCGCGACACGATGGCCTGGTGCATGGTGGGCACGGCGGTGTACCAGGTCGGCCGGGCCTCGTCCATCCAGGCGAAGAACTTCAGCGCGTTGAAGCCGGGCGTGCAGAACACCTGCGAGCCCGCGGCCAGCGGCGCCAGCACGCCGGCGATCAGGCCGTGGATGTGGAACAGCGGCATGATGTTGAGGCCGCAATCGCTGGCGCTGAACCGCAGCGTTTCACGGATGTTGCCGGCCGACGCCGCCAGGTTGCGCTGCGACAGCGGCACGATCTTGGGCCGCGAGGTGGTGCCCGAGGTGTGCAGCACCATCGACACGTCATCGAGTTGGGCATAGCCCCCGTTCTCGGTGGCCGTTTCGGCGCCCTCAGTGCCCTCAGCGCCCTCAGCGCCCGCAGCGCCCGCAGCGCCTGCAGCGCCCGCACGGTCGGCCACCCGCGGCTGCAGCGTGAACAGGCCGGCCGGTGCGCCTTCTGGCACCACCAGGTCGATCAGCTGCACGCCCAACTTGGTGGCGACCTCGATCGCCGGCGAGGTGCTGCCCTGCTCGACGATCAGCGCGCGTGCGTTCAAGTCGGCCAGGTAGAACTCGAACTCGTCGGCGCGGTAGGCCGGGTTCAGCGGTGCGCTGGCCACGCCGCTGGCGCAGGCCATGAAGCAGGTGGCCATCTCGGGGCCGTTGGCCAGCACGATGGCGACCCGGTCGTTGCGGCCGATGCCCAGGCCGTTGAGCCGCGCCAGCGTGTCGGCGATCAGGCTGCGCAACTGGCCGAAGCTCAAGGGCTTGCGGGCGGGCGCCGAAATCGCCGGCGCGGCGTCTGCGCCAGTGGCCAGCAGGTCTTGGAGGGTGGATTGCATCAAGGCGGTCTCGCAGGAGTTGCCGCGGTTTATACCCGAGCCCCCGTACAAGGCAGCGGTGCGAGCCGGGGGCGGTCGGCCTCAGCGCGGCGCCATCGACGCCAGCAGCGCCAGCACCGCCTCGGCAGTGTCCACCGGCCGCTCCATCGGGTACAGGTGGGTGCCTTCCAGCCAGACCAGCCGCTCGCCGGCCAGCCGGCGGGCGGTCTCCAGGCCGCCCTGGCGGATTTCGGCGGATCGGGTGCCGGCGATGAAGGCCACCGGGCATTGCAGCGGGTGGCGCTGCAGCACCGTGCCCAGGTGGTGCGGCAGGGTGTCGTAGATGCGGGTCTCGACCGCGCGGTCGAAGGCCAGCACCGTCTTGCCGCCCACGCGCCGGGTGCCCGCGGCGATGTAGTCGGCCAGCATGCCCGGCGCCCAGCGCGCAAACATCGACTTGACGGCGTAATGGTCGAACGCCGCCTGGCGCGACGGCCACTCGTGCCGGCGTGTCTGCGACACCTTGCCCGGCCCCAGCCGGTGCAGCATGCGGCTGCGCTTGAGCACCTGCACCGTGTGGGCGCGCCATCCGGTGATGACCGGCGAATCCAGCAGCACCAGGCCGTGGGCCAGGTCGGGCCGCTTGGCCGCGGCCAGCAGGCTGAGCAGGCCGCCCAGCGAGTGGCCGACCAGGAAGGCGCCCTGCGGCGCCTCGGCGGCGATGAAGTCGATCAGCTGGTCGCGCAGGTGCGGCCAGTTGCTGGTCACCGGGTAGCGCGGGTCGTGGCCGAACTGGTCGACCGCCAGCACGCGCCAGCCGGCGCCGCGCCAGAGGGTGAACAGTTGCCGGTAGGTGGCGGCGGGGTAGCCGTTGGCATGAGAGAAGACGAGGGTGGGGCCGAGCTTGGGGCCGAGGTTTTGGCGCATGGGAGACCGGTGGTGAGCCCGCCAGTGTGCAGCCAAGTGCTGCCGGCCGGCAAATGTCGGGCTGGCGCGGTTGGGCAGACCACCCCAGATGCGGGTCTGCCCGACCGGGCCCGTGCTCGATAGACTGTGCGCCGCTGCCTGCCGCCGCCGTGCCGCCGCCGTCTGCCGCCGCCGTCCAGGCCAGTCCCCATCGCCACCCACCCAGCCCACCCCGCCATGCTCAACCCCATCCTCTACGCCGTGCCGGTGTTCCTGGCGATGATGGCGGTGGAATTCGCGATCGGGCAACACCGTGGACGTCCGGTCTACCGCATGGCCGACACCATCAGCAGCCTGTCGCTGGGCATCCTGAGCCAGCTGGTGGCCGTGTTCAGCAAGGCGCTGGCGCTGGGCATCTATGTGCTGGTGTGGCAGCACGCGGCGATCTGGTCCCTGTCCGCCGATTCGATCGCGGTGTGGGTGGGTGCGCTGCTGGCCTACGATTTCTTCTACTACTGGCTGCACCGGATGGGCCACGAACTGCAGATCCTCTGGGCGGCGCACGGCGTGCACCACAGCAGCGAGGAATACAACCTCAGCACGGCGCTGCGGCAGACGGCCACCGGCAGCCTGTTCGGCTGGTTGTTCTACCTGCCGATGGCCGTGGTGGGTGTGCCGCCGCTGGTGTTCGTCACCGTCGGGCTGATCGACCTGCTCTACCAGTTCTGGGTGCACACGCAACAGGTGGGCAAGCTGGGCTGGTTCGACCGCTGGTTCTGCTCGCCCAGCAACCACCGGGTGCACCATGGCCAAAACGACTACTGCCTCGACCGCAACTACGGCGGCATCCTGGTGCTGTGGGACCGGCTGTTCGGCACCTTCGCGCCCGAGCGCGACGACGAGCCCATCGTCTACGGCATCCGCGGGGCGCTGCGCAGCTGGAACCCGCTGTGGGCCAATGCGCACCTGTATGCGGCGATGGCGCAGGACATCCGGCTGACCCGGCGCTGGTCCGACAAGCTGCGGGTGCTGGTCAAGCACCCGGGCTGGCGGCCGGCCGATGCCGCCGCGGCGGCGCCTCGGCCGGTGAAGGATCTGCGGCAGTTCCAGCGTTTTGCGCCGCCGCTGCCGCCGGCGCTGGGCGTGCATGCCCTGCTGCAACTGGCGCTGCTGATCGCGCTGGGCCTGCATTTCCTGGCGATCGCGCCGCAGTTGTCGCTGGGCGCCGGGCTGGCCTGCGCGACGGTGATCGCGTTGCAGCTGGCGGCCCTGTCGCGGCTGACCGAACGCGGCACGGCGGCGCTGGGCTACGAGGCGCTGCGTTGGGCCACGCTGGCCGCGGCGGTGGCGCTGTCGCCGCTGCACGGCTGGGTCTGGCTGCTGCCGGTGCTGGCCAGCGGCCTGCTGGGTGCGTGGCTGGTGCGGCGGCCGCTGGCACCGGCTGCCTGAGGCTTTCGCGGTCACCGTCCTTCGCTTGCGCCGGTCGCTGACGGCCCGTTGCTGAGGGCCTGTCGCCGAGGGCCTGTCGCTCAGGTGCTCGCAGCCGTTGCGTGCCCGGGTGGAACATCCGCCGCTGTAGAAGAAGACCGGGAGACCGCGCCATGGCCAGCGCCGAAGAGGGAAGACCGCCGGCGCTGGCCGGTCGGCGCACGGCCCCGTTCCTGGCGCCATTCGCCAGCCGCAGCTTCCGCTTCCAGTGGCCCGCCGACCTGTGCACGGCCTGGGCCCTGGAGATGGAGACCCTGATCCTGGGCTGGTATGTCCTGGTGCAGACCGGCTCGGTGCTGCTGCTCACCGCCTTCGGTGCGCTGCAGTTCATCGGCACGCTGGCCTCGCCGCTGCTGGGCACGCTGGCCGACCGGGTGGGCCTGCGCCGGGTGCTGGCCAGCATGCGCTTTGCCTACACCGCGCTGGCAGGGGTGATCCTGCTGCTGGCCGCCAGCGGCCGGCTCAACCCGATGGCGGTGCTGGCAGTGGCCGGCGTGGCGGGCCTGCTGCGGCCCTCCGACATCGGCATGCGCACGGCGCTGGTGGGGGCCACGGTGCCGCCGCAGCATCTGATGGCGGCGATGGGCATCTCGCGCACCAGCATGGATTCGGCCAAGGTGGCCGGCGCTTTGGTCGGTGCCGGTGTGGTGGCGGCGTTCGGCATGGTGGTGGCGTACGGCGCGATCACGCTGATCCACCTGGCAGGCGCGTTGCTGACACTGCGCGCCGACAGCGGCCGCCATGTGCCCGTGGTCGCGGCCGTGGCCGCACCGGGCCAGCCGGTGGCGCCGCGACCCTCGCCGTGGGCCGAGTTGCGCGAGGGCCTGGCCTACATCTGGCACACACCGGTCTTGCTGGCGGCGATGGCGGTGGCGGCGCTGGTCAACCTGACCGCCTTTCCATTCAGCGGTGGCCTGATGCCCTACATCGCCCGCGACGTGTTCCAGTTCGATCAGCGCGGCCTGGGCTGGTTGGTGGCCAGCTTTGCCGGCGGGGCGCTGGCCGGGTCGGTGCTGATGGGGCTGGTGGGCGTGCGGCTGCATCCGGGCCGCACCATGCTGGTGGCCAGTGCGCTGTGGTATGGCTGCCTGTTCGGCTTCGTGACCGCGAAGCAACCGGCGCTGGCGATGCCGCTGCTGGCGGCGGCCGGGGCCTGCCAGAGCATCAGCATGCTGGCGTTGTCGATGCTGTTGTTGCGCAGCTCGGACCAGCGCTTTCGTGGCCGCATCATGGGGGTGCGCATGCTGGCCATCTACCCCTTGCCGGTGGGTCTGCTGCTGGCCGGGGCGCTGATCCCGCGCATCGGCTACGGCGGCACGGCATACCTGATGCTGGGTATCGGCTTGCTGCTGGCCGGGGCCATCGGCCTGGCCTGGCGCGCGCACCTCTGGCCCAGCGAAGCGCCGGCCGATGGTCGCAGCCCGGCCGAGGCCGGGCCTGCCGGTCCGGGCTGAACGGCCTCAACTCGCCGCGGGCTGGGCGCAGGTGGGCAGCGTGCCCGAGTCGGCCGCGCTGTGGCTGTGGCTGGGGCTTTGGGCGGTGGGCGGTGGGCGGTGGGCCCGTCGTGGGGGGTGTCTGGTGGCCGCCTGCCGCGCCTCCAAGCAAGTCGGCGCGAACATCGCGGCAGGCAGCTCTGGCGGCGGCCTGGTGCCTTGGCGCCTGGAATTGACCGTCCACGCCGGCGACGATTTCTCGTTCTCCAACCGCGCCGCGGCCATAGCCTCTGCTGTTGCGGGCCTGCTCATCGATAACGCCGCACCGTCGTCGATCCGCTCGCTGGCGGTTGAAGGCCTGTCCGAGGCAGACTTGGCGTCCGGTGCTGCGCCGAGTGCAGTCGTCAGCGGCCCCCGGCTCTGGCTCAGCCCGGGCCTGAGCCTGGCCGACACCGCCGGCCTGGTGGCCTTGGGCGACGGCAGTTACGGCTTCGCAACGCCGGTACCCGAGCCGGCCACTGGGACGGCGATGCTGCTGAGCCTGGCCGCGCTGGGCGGCCTGCGCCAGGTCAGACGATCCGCTCTTCCGGCTTGGTGATCTTGCGCAGCGGCTCGTAGCGGGCTGACGGCGCCGCCACCAGCGGGTGCTCGGCGGCGCCACCGTCCCAGACCGGGTCGGCGATGCCTTCGAAGACCTCGCGAAGGCGTTGTCCCCAGGTGCTGTGGATCATCTGGAAGTAGGGGTTCTGCTCGTCGATGCAGACGATCTGGTCGCTGCTGAAGCTGCCTTCGCGGTAGACCAGCAGGTCCAGCGGCAGGCCCACGCTGAGGTTCGACTTCAGCGTCGAGTCCATCGACACCAGCGCGCTCTTGGCGGCTTCGTCCAGCGGTGTGGCGGGCGTCAGAACGCGGTCGAGGATGGGCTTGCCGTACTTGCTCTCACCGACCTGGAAGAAGCAGGTCTCGCGGGTGGCCTCGATGAAGTTGCCGGCCGAATAGACCATGAACATGCGCATCGCCTCGCCCTTGATCTGGCCGCCGAAGATCATGCTGGCGTTGAAGTCGATGCCGGCGGCCTTCAGGCTCGGGCCGTCCTGCTGGTAGACGCGGCGCACCGCGCTGCCCAGCACGCGCACCGCGTCGAACATGCTCTCGGCGTTCCAGATCGTCAGCGGCTCGTGGTGCGGGCCGCGGTCGAGTTTTTCGAGTTGCAGGATCTCGCGCACGCTCTGGCTGATGCTGAGATTGCCGGCCGACAGCAGCACCATGAAACGTTCGTCGGCCTTCTCGTAGACGATCATCTTGCGGAAGGTGCTGATCTGGTCGATGCCGGCGTTGGTGCGGCTGTCGGACAGGAAGACGAGGCCGGCGTTGAGGCGGATGCCGATGCAATAGGTCATGGGATAGGCTGGTGTGTGGCAGACGCCCGGCGCGCAGGCCGCCCGGCAAGCCGGGCAGCGTATCAGGCGGCCGTTGCACCGCGGCTGGTCAGCCCGCGCCGAAGCGCTGGCGCACCGCGAGCAACCCCGCCTCGGTGGCTCGCAACGCCTGGGCCATGTCGGCCTCGGTGTGGGCCGCGCTCAGGAACATGTTGTGCTTGGGGTGCAGGTACACGCCGTGACGCAGTGCCTCGACACAGAAGGTGAAACCCTTCTCCCAGGCCGGGTCGGCGTCGAACAGCACCAGCGGCATCTGCACCGGCCCGCTTTGGCGGATGGCCACACCCAGCCCCACTGCCTGCTCGGCCAGGCCCTGGCGGAACAGGCTGCCGATGCGCTCCAGGTGCGCCACCAGGCCGTCGCGCCTGGCCACGGCCAGCGTGGCCAGGCCGGCGGCCATGGCCACGCCACCGGCCCAGAACGAGCCGGTGGTGAAGATCCGGCCGGCGGCGTCGCGCAGCGCGTCGGTGCCGGTCACCGCGGCCAGCGCATGGCCGTTGGCGATCGACTTGCTCCAGGCGCACAGGTCGGGGCGAATGCCCATCGGCTCCCAGCTGCCGGCCAGGTGCAGACGCAGGCCGGTGCGCACTTCGTCGAGCACCAGGGCTGCGCCGGCCTGGGTGCACAGCCGGCGCGCCGCCTGGGCGAAGGCGGGCGTGGGAAGTTCCTGGTCGATGCCCAGGTCGTGCCGGATCGGGGCCAGCAGCACGGCGGCCAGATCGGCACCGGCTTCGGTCACCGCCTGCTCGAGGCTGGGCACATCGTTGTAGCGGAAGCGGATCAGGTGGGTCCGGTCTTCGGCCGTGGTGCCGGCCGCCACCGGCGTGCACCAGGGCGCGGCGCCGTGGTAGCTGCCGTGCGCTGCCAGCACCTTGCGCCGGCCCGTGGCCGCACGCGCGACCATCAGCGCCACGGAGGTGGCGTCGGTGCCGTTTTTCTGGAACAACACCCAGTCGGCATGGGCGACCGTGTCGACCACCGCCTCGGCCAGTTCGACGAAGCGCGGCGTGGGGCCGTTCAGGCAATCGCCCAGCGCGGCCTGGGCCTGTGCGGCGGCCTCCACCTCGGGGTGGCGGTAGCCCAGCAGGTTGGGGCCCCAGGCACACATGAAGTCGATGAACTCACGGCCGTCCACATCCCACAGCCGGCAGCCCTGGCCACGCTGGAAGAACTGCGGATAACCCGGTGGCAGCGCGGCCACGTTGAGGTGGCCGGTCATGCCGCCCGGCACGACGCGGCGGGCGCGCTGGCGCAGGGCATGGTCGGCGCTCTCGGGGACCGTCTCGGTGGCAGTCTCGACCGGAAACCCGGCGGCGGCCTTGGTGGCGGTGCCGGCGGCAGTCTCGGTGGCGCAAGGGTGTGGTGCAGGCGGGGTCGGCGGCATGGGGACTCCTCGGCCGGGAGGCGGCCGGCACGCTTCAACCCATGATAGCCAACGGCGCGGTGCCGCCGCCACCGTGCCTGGCGCGTTGCCGGGCCATCACCGGCCGCCTGCACTCAGCTTTAGACCACCGCGGCAACATCGAGGCAGCGCCGAGAGCGCCGCGCTGGCTGTCGGGCCGCTTGGCGCTGGACGAGGCGCGCGACACGCTGCACATCGAGGCGCGCTGTCCCGCCTTGGATCGCTGGCCTGGCCGGGATGGCGGGCGCAAGGCCCGCGCGGGGTCAGCCGCGGCGCAGCAGGGCCTTGAGCCGGTACAGCGCGCCAAGCGCCTCGCGCGGCGTCAGCGCATCGGGCTCGATGGCGGCCAGTGCCGCATCCACCTCCGATGGCTCGGCCGCGGTGCTGGGCTCGGGCGGCGCCGCAAACAGGTCGACCTGCGCGCTGCCAGCCCGTTGCTGGGTTTCCAGCGCCTCCAGCGTGCCGCGCGCCTGGCGTACCAGCGCTGCCGGCATGCCCGCCAGCCGCGCCACCTGCACGCCGTAGCTGCGGCTGGCCGGGCCGGGCTCGATGGCGTGCAGGAAGACGATGTCGTGCCCGGCCTCCACGGCAGAGACATGCAGGTTGATGGCGCGCTCGTGGCGCACCGGCAACTCGGTCAGCTCGAAATAGTGCGTGGCGAACAGCGTGAAGGCCTTGTTGCGGTCGTGTAGGTGGGTGGCAATGGCACCGGCCAGCGCCAGGCCGTCGAAGGTGCTGGTGCCGCGGCCGATCTCGTCCATCAGCACCAGCGATTGATCGGTGGCGGCGTGGATGATGGCCGCGGCCTCGGTCATCTCCAGCATGAAGGTCGACTGCGCGTTGGCCAGATCGTCGGCCGCGCCGATGCGGGTGTGGATGGCGTCGATCGGCCCGAGCGTGCAGGCGGCGGCCGGCACGAACGAGCCCATGCTGGCCAGCAGCACGATCAGCGCCACCTGGCGCATGAAGGTGCTCTTGCCGCCCATGTTCGGCCCGGTGATCACCAGCAGCCGGGTGCGGGCATCGAGCCGGCAATCGTTGGCGATGAAATCCCCGCCGCCGGTTTCCATCAAGCGGGCCTGCACCACCGGGTGGCGGCCGGCCACGATGTCGATCGCCGGTTGCGGCACGAAGCGCGGCCGGCACCAGCCCAGCGTGGCGGCGCGTTCGGCCAGCGCGGCCAGGGCGTCCAGCCCGGCCAGCGCACGCGCCAGCGCGCCCAGCGGCGCGAGATGCGCCTGCAAGCGATCGAGCACCTGCTCGAACAGCCACTTCTCGCGGGCCAATGCCCGGTCTTGTGCCGACAGCGCCTTGTCCTCGAAGGCCTTCAGCTCGGGTGTGATGTAGCGCTCGGCGTTTTTCAGCGTCTGCCGGCGCTGGTAGTCGGCGGGCACCTTGTCAAGCTGGCTGGCGGTGACCTCGATGTAGAAGCCGTGCACCCGGTTGAACTGCACCCGCAGGTTGGCGATGCCGCTGCGCGCACGTTCGCGCCCTTCCAGGTCGATCAGGAAGGCATCGCAGTTCAGGCTGATGCCACGCAGCTCGTCGAGATCGGCATCGAAGCCGGTGGCGATCACGCCGCCGTCGCGCAGCAGCACGGCGGGCTCTTCGGCGATGGCGGCCTGCAACAAGGCGTGCAGGTCGGGCGGCGGTTGCAATGCAGCATCGAAGCTGTCGAGCAGCGCGCAGCCGGCACCGCCGGCACCGCCGGCCCTGCCGGCACTGCCGCTGCTGTTCGCATCGACTGCATCGGGCAGGGTGGCGCGCAGCACCGGCAGCGCAGCCAGCGTGGCGCGCAGGCCGCTCAGCTCGCGCGGGCGGATCTGGCGCAGCGACAGCCGGGCGGTGATCCGCTCGACGTCACTGACGTGGCGCAGCGTGGCGCGCAGCGGCTCGCTGCCGTGGCCGATCAGCGCGTCAATCGCATCATGGCGGGCGCTGGCGGCGGCGCGCTCGCGCGGCGGGTGCGTCAGCCAGTGGCGCAGCAGGCGGCTGCCCATGCCGGTCTTGCAGCTGTCCAGCACCGACAGCAGCGTGGGCGCCTTCTCGCCGCGCAGGGTTTCGGTCAGTTCGAGGTTGCGGTGGGTGACCGGCGGCAGGTCGATCAGCGACGAGGCGCGGGCGACGTCCAGCGTGGCCACATGGGCCAGCGCCTGGCCCTGGGTGTGCTCGGCAAAGCTCAATAGCGCAGCCGCGGCGGCCTGGGCCACCGGCAGGTCCTGCGCATTGAAGCCCTGCAGCGACGCCACCTTCAGCAACGCGCACAGCTTGCGTTCGCCCAGCGCGGTGTCGAACTGCCAGGGCGGGCGCTGGGTGCGGGCGGCGCGGTGCTGGGTGATCGCAGCCGGCAGCTGGTCGGCCACATCGCCAGCCTGGGTGGATTGCGGCAGCAGCAACTCGGCCGGGTCGAGCCGGGCCAGCCAGCCGGGCAGATCCTTCTCGCCGCATTCGGTCAGGCCCAGCTGGCCGCTGGTCAGGCCCAGCCAAGCCAGGCCCCACACGGCGCCGCCAGGGGCCGTGCGGCCCGTGCTGGCGCGGGTCTTGAACGCTGCACACAGCAGCGTGTCGACGCGGTCGTCCAGCAGCTCGGTGTCGGTGACCGTGCCGGGCGTCACCACCCGCACCACCTTGCGCTCGACCGGGCCCTTGGACGTGGCCACGTCGCCCACCTGCTCGGCAATGGCCACCGCCTCGCCCAGGCGGATCAGCCGCGCCAGGTAGTTCTCGACCGAATGCACCGGCACGCCGGCCATCACCACCGGCTCACCCGCGCTGGTGCCCCGGGTGGTCAGTGTGATGTCGAGCAGCCGGTGCGCCTTGCGGGCGTCGTCGAAGAACAGCTCGTAGAAGTCGCCCATCCGGTAGAAGACGAGCGTGTCTGGGAAGTCGGCCTTGATGCCGAGGTACTGGGCCATCATCGGCGTGTGGCCGGCGAGGTCGGTGTTCTTGGCGCTGGATGGTGAATGGTCGTTTTGCATCAATGACTTGGCTGCATGTCGCGGCGGTCTCAAAGAAGTCGCCCGCCCGATACCTTGGAATTATCGCGGGGCGACATTTGTCGAGGGATTGATCACAAATTCAACGGCTGACAGGCGCTTATGTCGGCTTGCGGTTCGTGGGCCACCTGATCGCGCTGACAGCTACATCCGCAACGGCGCTCGCGAGGGTACTGGATGGGGAGCATGCAAAAGGTGCACCACACTCGACCCATGCAGGCGAACTTGCCAAAAGCCGCATACTGTTGGCGCAATTGCCAACATGAAGGCCGAGTTGATCACCCGTTTCAAGAGCGTTGCCGAGGATGGCGGCGTGACGGAGTTGGTGGTCAGGCGGGTGCCGCAACCGGTGCCACCTTCGGACCATGGTGACAAGTACCGTGCGGTCTACACCGTGAACGGTGTGCGTGCGATCGGATTTGACAACGAAAGGGGCAAGGGCGACCACTGCCATCTGCGCGGGCTGGAGTTGCCATACAAATTCACCACGGTTGACGCCTTGGTGGAAGATTTCATCGCCGCTGTGGATGCGGCAAGGAGAACGCCATGACGACACGGCGCACGCTCAACATCACCATGACGGCCGACTGGCGTGCAGCCATGCAGCAAGCGGGCAAGGCCGGTCAGGCCGACAGATACCAAGGCGAGACGCTGAACTTCGAAAGCCCCGGCGCGGTCTCCGGCAGGCTGACCGAACGCCGCTGCACCCTCTAACCGCCTTGCGGGGGCAGGGCGCGATAGCGGTGCGCGAACTGGCCCGGCGAGCCGGCCGCGACGTCAAGCGGGTGCATGAAGATGTGCAGCTGCTGACTGAATCGGGCCTGGTCGACCGCGATGACGCTGGCGGTGTCTTGTGTCCACATACCGATCTGCACGTCGACACGTACTGTCCAGCATGCAAACGTCGCGGCATGAACCGCCACCCGGGCTGGACTGCATAGAGGCCGATGCCGCCCTTCGCTTGTGGTGGCACTCGGCAATGTAGGACCCGCCATCAAGGCTCGGTGAAGGGCAGCAATTTATCGTGGACCGGACACTGAAAATCAACGCTGAGCACCCGGAAACGACCCTGAAGAGACATTCACTCTCCCGTTCTCGCGGCCCTCGAAGCCGCCCGTCGGAGCCAGCGTGGCTCCACCAGCGGATGCCGTGCCAACAGCCGCTTCAGGTTCGACACGAAGCTGGCGTGTTGCAACTGGCAGGCGTCGACCCTGACACTGATCGGTATGCAGCGGCCCATGGCCTGCCAATCGACCAAACAGCCGCGTCCTCGCCGCCCTGACGGCATTGCAAACCCTCGCGATGCCCGCTGGGCGTCACGAGGGTTGCCTACACCCAATCGACCAGTTTTCCCTGTTCGTTGCGAGGCAGTTCGGCGCCCAGCGCAAAGGCGCGCGGGCGCTCGGCGGCGCTCAGCCGCGGGGCAAGCCAGGTTTCCAGCCGCTCGGTCAATATGGCGGTGTCGGCATCGGGTTTGGGTACGACATAGGCCTTGAGCCGGGTGCCGTCGTGCGCGGCCATCAGCCGCACGGCGGCGTCGGCCACTTCAGGGTGTTGCAGCAGCACGTCGCGCACGCGGGACGGGAACACGTTGATGCCGCCCACCTGCACTGCCTGGTCCAGGCGGCCGGCCACGCTGAAGTGGCGCTGGCTGTGCCACTTCAGCGCGTCCTGCAGCGCGAACGTGCGCGGCGCTGTGCGGCCCGACAGGCGTAGCAGTTCGGGGGCCGGACCGTCCGGACGCGTCCAGTGCGCCATCAGTTCGTAGGCCGCTGCGGGCGCTTCGCGCCAGGCGATGCCTGCGGTTTCGGAGCTGCCATACACCTGCACCAGCCGCTGCAGGCCGCGGCTGGCCAGCGCCTGCGCGGTGGCGTCGGGGCATGGCGCGGTGGACGTGGTGCCCACCACCCCGGCAGGCAAGGCGCTGGCGTGGCGCTCCAGCAGCGCCCAGTGCAGGGGGTGGCTCACCAGCAGGTCACCTGCGGCCATGCGCCGGGGCAGGTTGTTGACGGTGACTTTGCGCACGTCCTGCACCGGCAGATGCCCCAGTTCGGCCGGCAGCAGCACGGTGAACAGAAATCCGTAGATGTGGTGTGCCGGCACCGCCGCCAGCACGCGGCGCAGCGGTTCGTGGTGAGCGCCGGTGAACAGGCTGGCCAGGAAGCGGGTCTCCTGCTGCAGGTCGGCCAGGGTGTGGGTGCAGGGTTTGGGCTGGCCGCTGCTGCCCGAGGTGCGGAAGGTCACGCGCGCGTCGAAGTGCTGCAGCGCACGCCCGGTGATCTGCAGCCAGTCGCCGAAGGTGGTGTGTGTGGTCAGCAGGTCTTCGGCTCCGCTTTCGTGCAGATGCAGCGCTTCGTTCAGCGCGGCCGCAACCGACATGCGCTCCAGCGAGTCCAGCCCCAGGCCGTCTTCCCCCATCGGGGTTTGCAGCGGCCAGGGTCCTGCAGGCAGGGTCGCCGCACCCGGGCGCAGGTGGCTGGTTTCATCGACCACCAGGTCGGCGATGAAGCGCGCCAGCGCGCCGGGTTGCTGGTGCCAGGTCTGCACCAGGCGGGAGGCTGTGGAGGGGGGGTGTTCCTGAAGGTCCATGTCGTGCTGTGCAGGGTTGGCGGCCGGGGCATGCATGGGCTGCGTCGGCCGGCGATGGGTGGTGGATACACAGTTTTACCCCCTCGTGGCTGCCTTCGATGCTGGCAACAATGCCGCCATTACCCGTGTTCTTTGGCATGCAGGCTGCGCGACGGGCGCCAACCGGCGGTGTGCAGTGCATCGCGGCCGGCCACCCGCAGCGCGTGGCCTGGTCGCAGGGCTGTTCAGGCCAGACAGGCGTTGATCTGCAAGCGGCTGAGTTCAGCCAGATCCAGCACGCCGATCACCCGCCTGTCGGATTGGATGAAGCCGCGCAGCCTGGTCGCCTGCAGCCCTTCTGGGACGGTGCGCAGTGCGGCCCGGCGCGTGCCTTCGATGCCGGACACGCGCAGTGCCATGCGGCGGCCACTGTCGGGCTGCACGATCACATAGATATCTTCCTGTCGGCGGACGTTGTTCACGTTGAACAGCAGCAGCCCGGCATCGGCCACGGGGATGGCTTCGCAGCCGTCGCGTGCGGTGAGCACGCTGCCGCGCACCCGCAAGTGGTCGGCGCTGCGCTGCTCGATCGTTTCCACTGAACTCAAGGGCACGGCCAGATAGCCGTCGTCCGAGTCGTCGATGGAACGCACAACCAGATAGTCGTTGACCTTGCGCAGGCTGCACCGCACTTCCAGCCGGCTGCCGCGCGATGCGGTCTGCACCAGGTTCAGGCGCACGTTGCGGATGGCGTCCGATCGCTGGTTGCGCGCATACACCACCGTGCCGTCGCCGTCGTCGCTCAAGGTGAGGATCACGTCGCTGGCGTCCAGGCTGAGCTGAACTTTCAAGGTCACGAAGGCAGCCTGCTGGTCGGCCACGCGCTGCTCGGAGCTGCGGGTCAGCGCATTCGCCTTCAGGGCCAGCGCCCATTCCTCGCTCAGGTCTAGCAGCAGGCGCGCCACGTCGGGCGGCAGGCAGGTCTTGCGCTCGAAGCCGTGCAGCTGCGGCAGAACGCGCAGGGTAGTGCCGTCCAGCGCCTTCAGCAGGCGGGATTCAAGCGCCGAGGCGATGTCTTCACCGGTCAGCATCAAGGCGCCTTCGATCTCCTCGACCACGACCTCCACGGCCTTGTCCAGCTCGCGCCGGGCTTCGGGCACTTCAAGCTGATGGTGTAGCTGGTCCTGGGCCATCAGCAATGCTTCCACGGCGCGGTTGCCGCTGTCGCCTGCGCTGCTCATGCGTTCGAACAAGCGGCTGTTCTGCTCGGCGGCGCGGCGGGCGGTCTCGTAGGGGTCGGTGCCGATCTTTTCCACGAGCAGCAGGCTGTCCACGTCCAGGAACTGGCGTAGTGTCTCCAGCAGCTGCCCCAGCAAGGCGCCCGCCGCCATCAGGCCCGGCGAAGCGCCATCCTGCATGTTCTGGTATTGCATCTGGAGGTTGTAGCGGTTCCAGATCAGCCGCAGCTCCAGCCAGGCGTTGGCCAGGGTCTGGGGCAGTTCGTAGGTATCACCGTCGGGGCACACGTCACGCAGGGCCTGCGCCACGCCTTCGATGTGGGCCAGGCAATGGTCGGCCAGTTGCCGGGGACTGCCCGGCCCGCTGGCACCCATGTCGGCCAGCATCGAGTCCGCCTGCCGCCGCAAGGCACCTGCGTCCAGCGCGGCGAGTACGCCTTCGAGTCTTTTGGGCACAGTATGTTGTTCGTCAAGCGGGCACGGCGGCCCAGCGCTTCAGGATCGCCTCGATGCGCGGGCGCGGAGCCGACAGCGCGCCCTTGGCCCAGACCTCGTCCAGGTTCGCCGTTTCATCGCGCGACATGGCATGGTCCACCACGTCTGCCAGGTACAGCGCCTCTGACAGTGGTTCGTGGCGCAGTGCATGCACCTGGCGATGGTGGTTGCCGATGGCCGCCACCGCGCGCGGGCCCAACTCCCAGCGTTGCGCGGCCAGGGCGCCCAGCGGTTCGTGCGCCGCCGACAGCAGTGCCTGCACGAAGGCCGGCGGCAGGTCGATGGTGCGCCGGCGCGTGGCGCGCAACACAGACAAGCGATCGAAGACGATGAGCTTGCCGATGTCATGCAGCAGCGCCAGAGTCATGGCCTCGTCGGGGTTGACGGACAACGCCGGTGCCAGGCACTGGGCAATGGGGCCGGTGCGGATCATGTGCGACCACACCTCGGCCGCCATCGCGTTGTAGTGACCTCCTGGCAGCGAAAGCAGGCTGCTGGCGCAGCTGGCAGTGAGCACCCCGCGGGCATTGCCCAAGCCGATGCGGTCCAGCGCCGCCTCCATGCCCAGCACGGGTTCGCGCCCAGCGCAGAAGGCACTGCTGTTCGCCGTGCGCAGGATGGACTGCATCAGGCTCGGGTCGCGCGCCAGTTGGCTGACCAGGCGCGACCGGGGCACATTGGGGTCGTCACACATGGCCAGCGCTTCACGCGCCGAGGCCGGCAACTGGCGAATCAACTCGTCGGGACCGCTTTCCAGAAGTCCCACCAGCGCCCGGGCGTCAGGCACGCCGGGGGCGTACTTATCCACCAGCTCGTTGCGCATGTCGCTTTGCGCATTCCAGTGCGCCAGCGGATCCAAGGCTTGCGCCGCAGGCAGCGCCGGCGCGGTGGCCGCAGGGGCTGGTTGTGGTTCTTGACTGATCGACGGCACAGGCTGCTGCAGCACGCGCTTGCCTTCAGGCGTCGATTCCTCAGCGTGCCGTGGCCAGCCCAACAGCCCCCGAATCAAGCCGAGCAGCGTCATCGCACCGTTTCAGCAGGGCTGACAACATCCTGGCGCAGGCTGTCGATGATGGACAGCGCCTTGATGTTCAGACACTGGGTCTGCTCGGGTTGAAGCAGGGACTCGATGCGCTGGACGTAGTAGGAGCTGACGCTGCCGCGCACCAGGTCGATGGGCTTGGCCTCGCCTTGGCGCATCAGGTCGTAGTTGGCCACGTCGTTGTGCCGCTGCCACTGGAGGCGCAATTCCAGCCACAGCGAGGCCAGTGCGCCGTAAAGCTCATCGGCGTCCTCTGGGTCGCCCATGGCGTCGGCCAGGGTGCGGATCTGGTTGGCGGTGTAGCGGACCTCGTGCTGCACCATGGTGCGGGCTTGTTCGGAGATGTTCACAGCAGCCAGGAACACGTTCGTGTCGGTGGACACGGCGTCGGCGTCGGCAATGCGGGACAACCGCTGTGGAAGGTCGTATTTCATGGATGAATTCCGATGGTGGGTGTTGAAGCGCATGTGCACTGGTGGGCCGGGTGGCCCTGTGCCGAGCTGTCAGGCGTCGCGCCTGTTCACGAAGACCCAGTTCGAGCCGGACGGCGCGTGGCGCAGCATGCGAATGCGCACGTTCGTCGGATTCATTTTGTAGGTGAAGGTGTAGTTGAACTCGGTGTCCAGCTCATTGCGCGCCACGCCGTCCTTGAATTTGCCGTAGACCAGGCGGTTGTTCGTGCAGGCGGCCACCTGGGTGAAGAAGTTGCTGCCTTCGGCAGTGGAGATGGGCACGCCGGCCAGCTCGGATTCCCATTTGTTGTACAGCTTGATGACGCCCTGGTCGTCCACCTGGACAATCCCGTAGGGCTGCGCATCGGCCACATTGCGGTCAACGGATGGAATTTGCGAGATGAATTGAGGTGTGACGAAGGACATGGGCACTCCAAACTGTTGTGTGGGCCTTGGGATGGAACCGGACTGGGGAGGACGCATTGGTGCGTCGGCCCGGTACGGGGGACAACTGATGAACTTCAGTTGAGCGATTGCGACACCAGGGCGTCGATCATTTCGCGCGCGCGCCGCTTTGTGGTGAGGATGTCGGACTTGAGCCTTTTGCATTCCTGCATCAGGTCGTTGCGGTCATCCAGCAGCGCGGCAACCTGTTCAGTGAGACTCTGCGCCATGCAGACCGCGTCGCGGTGGCCCAGGCTCAGACCTTCGCCTTCTGCATAGAAGTCAGCAAGCTGGGCCTCGAGCGATTGCACGGTGGCATGCAGCGCAGCCACACCGGCTTCGGGCAGAGCGGAATCGAGTTCGTTGAGTTCGCGCTCTTCATACAGGGCGTGCAGTTGCTGATTCAGTCCGTCGATGGTGGCCAGCAGGCTGCTGTCAGCGTCTTCGTGACTGGATTCGCGCAACGCATAGACGTCGGCCAGTTGTGCGGTCAGGTTCTCCTCGCTCTCACGCAGGTTGGCGATCGTGCGTGCGCTCAAGCGCTGCTTGTCCTCATAGAGGGCCGCCAGCGACTCATCCGCAGAGAAGGTGACGCCGTTCGCGCGCTCCTTGTCTGCGTAGATGCACACCAGCTGTTGCTCCAGGCTGGCCAGTGATTCCCGCAGTGACTCGATCGAATCTGCGGCGGCGTTGTGGTGGGACAGGTTCATGGATGCACTTGGGTTAGCGGTTTGGATAGCCCGTATCGCGAGCGCTGTCACTGGGCCGCCGCGGCTGCAGTTGGCTGGCGCGATCGGATGTCTAAGAGAAAGCTCCCGATGACCCGCATCAAGACAGTTGAAACAATTTCGGCAACCGCCGGCGGGACTTAAGCCCTGATTTGCATTGACTTTTGACATCTATTTCATGGCCAGCAGGCGTGCGGTGGCGCTAGCCTCGTCGGCGCTGTGCGGTCCAATTTCGCAGAACCGCCGCCTGTCGCACCACTTCGATGACGCCATTCCATTCAACGCACGGATCAGAGACTTCGGGGCCCGCAAAGGGCGCCTGGCGCTACTTGTTGAGGACACGTCTTGCCGGCCGAGCCGAGCCGCTGTACATCGACGCCAGCGGTTTGCGCAGTGCGGCTTCCATCTGGAGCGGTGCGCAGGTGTGGGCCCAACTGCTGCGCGCGCACCCTGACAGCACACGCGTGGTGGTGTGGCAGGCCGAGCGTCTGGCGCTGCTGCAGTTGCTGGTGGCGGCACTGTGGGACGGCCGCACACTGCAGTTGGAGGTCCCTTCACGGGAGCCTTTGCCTGGCGCCTGGTGTCTGAACGGCAGGCAGGTGGCGCACGACGGCCAGGCCGTGTGCCACCTGGGCGATGGCGGCTGGCCGGATTTGGCCGGCCCGGCGCGCATGTCCACCCTGGACATGCTGGCAGTCGCGCCCGCGCAGGGGGGCATTGCCGTGCGTGGCCGGCAGGCCAGCCATGGCGACCTGTGGCTGGCACTGGGCGCGCCGCTGGGCAGTCAGCTGTCCGCACGGCCTTCGGCTTCGTTGCCGGTGCCGGTACAAAGATCCGAGGTTCTGGCGCACTTCGACCTGGCTAACCTGGCCACGCCGCACGATGTGCTGAACGACGCACTGATGCCGCTGCTGCGTTGTACCGAAGTGTGGGAACGCGCGGCGCTGCCGACGGCCTGATGCCGCACCGCGCCGGCAAGTGGCTGGCGCCCCATCCAGTGCAGCAGGACGCCGGGACGGTGGCTACCCCTCGATCCCCTGCGCCCTGCCTTTCGTGGCCTTCACCTTGCCATCGTGGTGAACGCGCTCAGCCGTTGACGCATTCCAGGTGCCGGGTCTCGCGTCCGATCAACGACCATCGAGTGACTCATTAAAAATTGATTCTTTACAGGCGGCGCAAACGAATGATGACGTGCCGCTTTTATCGTCCCGCGCCGGGAGGGGGAGGCTTGTGGTCGGCCCGCAGCGCAGGTTCACTCCGAAGTCTTGCCGTCGAAGTGCTCGCTGTCGGCCTCGGCGTCTGCACGGGTGTGGTGGACAACGCCGTCACGATGGTTCGGCGGCGCATAGAGCGTGTAGAGCTTCAACGCTGCCGAACCGGTGTTGATGATGTTGTGCCTCGCACCCGCCGGCACCAGCACCGCGAAACCGGTGCGGATCGGGGTTCGAACCCCGTCCAGGACCGCTTCGCCGCTGCCCTCTTCAACCCTGAAAAACTGGTCGAGCTGGTGAACCTCGGCGCCGATCTCTTCCTGCGGCTGCAAGGCCATCAGCACGAGCTGGCAGTTCTTTGCCGTGTAGAGCACCTTGCGGAACTCGTTGTTCTGGGTCGCCAGACCCTCGATGTCTTGCACAAAGCCCTTCATCGCAACTCCTTGGTGGACACGCCATCGGCACATGCCGTTTGCCCGGCGATGCCGGTCGCCCTGGTTCGGGTGACTGTGGCCAGCCCCGGGCAGCTCAGTGCCGACGCTATACCTCCCCACCGCGGCGTCCGTTCGGCACCGCACATTGAGTTGGTGACCTGAAGCGGCGTCATGATCTGCGCACCAGCATGTCTGAAGACACCCCGACGGGTAAATGCCAGAAAGGTTCGATGCCGGGTCGGCTTGTCATTGCTGCTGCGGTTCTCGCGGTCGTCCTACTCGCCGTCCTCGCCTGGTGGACGACGCGCCCGCCGCTGGTGCCTGCGGTCAGCGCACGCACGGCGTCGCTGGTGCGCAACCTGCATTGCTCGGCACGCGTGGCCACCGCGTCGCGTGTCGAACTGGGCAGTGCGCTGACCGGACGTGTGCTGGCGGTCGTCGTGGCCGAAGGTGCACAGGTCAAGGCAGGTGACGTGCTCGTGCGCCTCGAGAGTGATGAGTTGCGGGCCGCGCTGGCGCAAAGCCAGGCCGGCGAACGCCAGGCCGCCGCGCGACTGGCAGGCTGGCGCAGCGGCGGGCGCAGCGGCGGGCGCAGCACGGCGCAAGCCGGTGTGGCGCAGGCGGAATCGGTGCGGGTGGCCACCCAGGCCGAACAGCACCGCACGCTGGCCCTGGTGGCCAAGGGTTTTCTCAGTGAGGCGCCCCTGGTCGACGCGCAGCGCGGCGCGATCGAGGTCAAGTTCTCGCTGCCGCAGCCCACACCGGCCTTCTTGCGCGAGGACATGACACTGTCGATCGAGGTCGAAACCGCACGCCGCGAGCAGGCCCTGGTGGTGCCGGCCGACGCCTTGCGCGGCGACGATCCGACAGGGACCTCGTTCCTGGTGCTGACGCACGACCCGCGACTGGCCCCCCGCTGCGGACGGCAGGGAACCGGTGGAGAGACTTGCGCGGTGATCCCCAAAATTTATGTCGCCTGTGAAGTCAGCCTCCGGCATTGCGCCAACAGGGGCGTGTGGCGCGAGAGATCGTCCTTCGGCAGTTCGGCAATGTAGGTCGGATCGCTCATGGCGCACGGCATCCCAGGGGAGCGGCGCGCGGTGCCCAGCGGGCGGAACCGCCGCTACCGGGGCGGTGACTCCGGATCCTTCTGCAAAAGCACCCACCGGGGCCATCGGCGTTCAAGTTCGTGCCGAGACCTGGCTGCTCCAAACCCGCTTTTCGTATCAATGGTGCGGGCTCCCGGCCAGGAGCGATCGAGTCGTCGGGTCCACGTGTTTTCTGCAACAGCCGCAGCGGTCATTTGCAGGTAATCGTGGTGCAGACGGCAGACGGCAGACGGCAGACGGCAGACGGCAGACCGCAGGCGGCCGACGCCAAAGGCGTGACCTGCCGCTACAGCGACGTGCCCGAAGGCAGCTACGCAGTCTCCATCGGGCACGACTTGAATGGAAACAGGCGCGTGGATGCCAATTTCATCGGCTTGCCCACCGAACAGTGGGGCGTGTCCAACAACGCCCGCCCCAACCTGCGTGCACCGCGCTTCGACGAAGCGATGTTCAAGTTGGTGGCCGGCGCAAAGGAAGTGGTCATCGACATCAAGGTCGCCAAATGAGCACGGCTCAGAGCCGATGGGTTCAGAGGTACGGACCGTGGGCATTGGTCACCGGCGCAAGCAACGGCATCGGACAGGCGTTTGCCAGGCACCTGGCGGCGCAAGGCCTGGATCTGGTCCTGGTCGCACGCCGAGAGCCGGCGCTCGCGGCCCTGGCCACCGAGCTGAAGCAGGCCCATGGCGTGCAATGCCGCGTGCTCAGCGCCGATCTTTCCGACCTGGAAGCCGTCCACCGCCTGGCCGATGCGACGTCTGATCTGGACATCGGCCTGCTGGTGGCAGCGGCAGGTTTTGGGACTTCGGGCCCGCTGCTGGATTGCGAGCTGGGTGTCGAGACCGAGATGGTCGATCTGAACTGCACGGGGGTGCTGGCGCTGGCTTTGCATCTTGGCCCGCGCCTGGTCGAGCGGGGCCGTGGCGGAGTGGTGTTCATGAGTTCGCTGCTGGCTTTCCACGGCACGCCACGCGCAGCCAACTATGCCGCCACGAAGGCCTATGTGCAGACGCTGGCGGAAGGGCTGCATGTGGAATGGGCGCCGCACGGCGTGGACGTCATCGCCTGTGCGCCAGGCCCCATCAGCAGTGGCTTTGCGGCGCGGGCGAACATGCAGATGGCGCAGGCGCTGCCAGCCGAGGTGGTGGCGCGCGTGACGATGCGGGCCTTGGGCCGCAAGACCACGGTGCGTCCGGGCTGGCTGTCCAAGCTGCTGGGTTGGTCGCTGGCGATCCTGCCGCGTTGGGGCCAGGTCATGGTCATCACCCAGGTGATGAAGGGCATGACGGCGCACCAGGACCGAGCCACCAGGCGCGTGCCAAGCTGACAGATCGCGCTGAGGCTTCGTGCTGATGGGTCGTGCTGACGGGTCGCGCTGATGGGTCGCGCTGATGGGTCGCGCTGTGAAATCGCGGTGCATCGATGCGCGGGACGGCGCATCGCGCTGTGGTAGCTTTGGGCGACCCCCAGAACGCGTTGCCACACTGCATGCCCGCCAAGAAGACTGCCGCTGAACCACCGCTGGAACTGCGCGACGCCTGCATCGTCGCTGCGCAGGAAGTCATCGCCGAGCGCGGCATCGAGAACCTGAGCCTGCGCGATGTGGCGCGCAAGCTGGGCGTGTCGCACCAGGCGCCCACAAGCACTACCCCAGCCGCGACCACCTGCTGGCCGAGGTGATGCGCCGCTGCTTCCAGCGATTTGCCGCGCATCTGGACGCGCGGCCCCGGTTCGACGACCCTGAACAGGACCTGGAGTCACTCGGAACGCAGTATCTTGGGTATGCACACCAACACCCGCTCGAGTACCGGCTGATGTTCAGCACCACCTGGCCCGCGTCGGCCCAGCAGTTCGACCTGGCGAGCGATGCCACGCATGCCTTCGACGTGCTGCGCAGCGTGCTGCGGCGCCTGCATGGTGATTCGGTCGCGATGCGCGAGGCGGTGGAGCTCGATGCGCTCTACATCTGGTCGACCGTGCATGGCTTGGCCGGCGTGATGAACGGTCAGTGCATCGGCGAGCTGGACCTCAAGGCCACCGTGCTGAAGCGTGCGGTGCGGCACTCGATGCAGCGCATGGGAATCGGGCTGGCCGGCAAGATCTGATGTGCAAGGCAGAGCCCGGCTTCGCCGCGTCTCGAACCGCTGTGGTCATCGAATCGGTTTGGTGAGAAGGCCGTGTAAGCGAGCGGCCGATGTGCATCGATCCTGACGTTCACCAGCGATGCGCAAGAATGACGGCTTGGTCCTCGCCGGCGCGGCGTTGGGCTTCCGGCGCTAACCGCCCCGACATCCCCCTGTCAAAGGAGACTGGCTTGAAGTTCAAGATGGCGAAGAATTCGCTCTTTTCGATCCTGCTGCGCTCGCCGTGGTGGATCAGCCTGCTGGTCGCGCTGGGGCTGGGCGCGCTGGGTTTTGCGCTGTTGCCGGACTCGGTGCGGGTGGTCGGTGCGCTGTCGGGCTTGCCGTTCGTGGTGATTGCCGTCATCGCGGCGCTGCGCCAGCGCCACCTGCCCAGCGCAGCGCGCATCGCCGAAACCCAGCAGGCGCTGGCCACCATGCCCTGGCCCGCCTTTTCGGCCTTGCTGGAGCAAGCCTGGCAGCGCGACGGCTACACGGTACAGCGGGGCCTCCAGCAGCCGGTCGACTTCGAACTGCAGCGCCAGGGCCGCCGCACCCTGGTGAGCGCACGCCGCTGGAAGTCGGCCCGCACCGGTTTGGAAGCCTTGCGCCCTCTGCAGGCGGCGCGCGAGGCCAGTGACGCCGCTGAGGCCATCCACATCGGCCTGGGCCCGGTCAGCGACCCCGCGCTGGCCTTCGCCAAAGCGCAGCGCGTCACCGTCTGGCAGGCCGCCGAACTGGCCCATGCCCTGCGCGGTTTGCCGCTGTTTGCGCCAGCCACCCGCTGAGCTGCCCGCCCTCCGCCCAGCAGGCGCCGGCGCCATTGGCCACCTGGAGGAAGCCTGACATGCCGGACCACTCTCCCGCCCGGATCGATGCCGTCGTGGCCGCCACCAGCGCCGCTGCCGACCCCTTCGCCGCCAGCACCGGCGCCGAGCGCGCCGCGCTGCTGCGCGGCCTGGCCGATGCGCTGCTGCGCGGCCTGGCCGATGCGCTGCAGGCCGCGCGCGACACGCTCGTGGCTGTGGCTGGTGCCGAGACCGCGCTGGGCGCGGTACAGCTGAACCGCGTGGCCGATCGCTGAGGCCCGCCATGTGCATCCACTTCGACGCCGACATCCAGCGGTGGGCCGACACCGCCGGTGTGCACCCGCAGACCATGCCGGGCGAGGCTGTGACGGGTGCCCCGCGCCCGGTGCCGGCGCAGACCGACGCTGCCACCTTCATCGCCCACCCTGCACTGCATGACGAGGTGTTCGGCCCGGCCGCGCTGGTGGTGCGTGCCGGCTCGGTCGACGAGGCTGTGGCCGCGCTGCGCGCCATCGGCGGCAGCCTGACTTCCCGCGCCCGCTGGCGCTGCTGGATGCACCGCCCTGGTTGCTGGCGCAGCAGGGCCGGCCTTGCTGAAGTGTCGGCCCCCAAGCCGCTATGCGCCTGCCCCCCGAGGGGGTGCTCAGCCGCCTTGGGGCGGCCCGGCGGCGGCTGAACTCCGCAATTGAATCCCACCGTGAAAGCCCCGCCCATGACCCGCAAGACCCCGCTTGAACTGCGCAGCGCACGCTGGTTCGCGCCCGACGACTTCCGCTCTTTCGGCCACCGCTCGCGGGTGATGCAGATGGGTTATGCGCCCGCCGATTACGCCGGCAAGCCGATCATCGCGATCGTCAACACCTGGAGCGATGCCAACCAGTGCCACGCGCACTTCAAGCAGCGGGTCGACGATGTCAAGCGCGGCGTGCTGCAGGCCGGTGGCTTTCCGCTGGAACTGCCGGCCATCAGCTTGAGCGAGAGCATGGTCAAGCCCACGACCATGCTCTACCGCAACTTCCTGGCGATGGAGACCGAGGAACTGCTGCGCAGCCACCCGGTCGACGGCGCAGTGCTGATGGGCGGCTGCGACAAGACCACGCCCGGCCTGACGATGGGCGCGCTGAGCATGGGCCTGCCCTTCATATACCTGCCGGCCGGGCCGATGTTGCGCGGCAACTGGCGCGGCCAGGTGCTGGGCTCGGGGTCGGACGCCTTCAAGTACTGGGACGAGCGGCGGGCAGGCAGATTGAGCGACCAGGCCTGGCACGAGATGGAAGCCGGCATCGCCCGCAGCCACGGCACCTGCATGACGATGGGCACCGCCGCCACGATGATGGGCATTGCCGAGGCGCTGGGCTTCACGCTGCCGGGTGCGTCCAGCATCCCCGCCGCCGACGCCAACCACATTCGCATGGCGGCCGACTGCGGGCGCCGCATCGTCGAGATGGTGTGGGACGACCTGACGCCTGCCCGCATGCTGAGCCGCGCCAGCTTCGACAACGGCATCGCCTGCGCGATGGCGATGGGCTGCAGCACCAACGCCATCATCCATTTGATCGCGATGAGCCGCCGCGCCGGGTATCCGGTGACGCTGGACGACTTCGACGACGCCAGCCGCAAAGTGCCTGTGATCGCCAACATACGGCCCAGCGGCGATGCCTACCTGATGGAAGATTTCTTCTACGCCGGCGGCCTGCCGGCGCTGCTGGAGCGCATCCGCGGCCACCTGCAGACCGACGCGATGACCGTCAATGGCCAGACCCTCGGCGAGAACATCGCCGGCGCCGAGGTCTACCACGACGATGTGATCCGCCCGCTCGACAACCCCATCTACGCCGAGGGCGCGTTGGCCGTGCTTCGCGGCAACCTCGCGCCCGACGGCGTGTGCATCAAGCCCAGCGCCTGCGCACCGCACCTGCTGCAGCACAGCGGCCGCGCGCTGGTTTTCGACGACTACCCGGCGCTTAAATCGGCGGTCGACGACCCCGACCTGGACGTCACCGGCGACGACATCCTGGTGCTGCGTTACGCCGGCCCCAAAGGTGCAGGGATGCCCGAATGGGGCATGCTGCCGATCCCCACCAAACTGCTGAAGGCAGGCGTGAAGGACATGCTTCGCTTGAGCGACGCCCGCATGAGCGGCACCAGCTACGGCGGCTGCCTGCTGCACTGCGCGCCCGAGGCGGCCATTGGCGGGCCGCTGGCGCTGGTGAAGACCGGCGACCGCATCACCGTGGACGTGCCGGCCCGCAGCATCCACCTCGAAGTCAGCGACGCAGAATTGGCGGTGCGCCGTGCCGCCTGGGTGGCGCCGCCACCGCGTTACGAGCGGGGTTACGGCTGGCTGTTCGGCCGCCACATCCTGCAGGCTGACGAAGGCTGTGATTTCGACTTTCTCGAAACCAGTTTCGGCGCCCCGGTGGCCGAGCCCGACATCTTCTGAAAACAGCGCGATGAACCCGAACACGAAGCAGCAACTGATGGGCGTCAGCACCGCCACGCTGTGCACCGCGTTGTTCAAGCGCGGGCTGAGAAACCAGTTCATCCAGGACGTGCGGCCGTTGAACCCCGGCCTGCCCAACATGGTGGGCCCGGCCTTCACGCTGCGCTACATCCCGGCGCGGGAAGACCTCAACACGCTGGCCGCTTTCCAGGACCGCCAGCACCCGCAGCGACAGGCGGTGGAGCAGTGCCCACCGGGCGCGGTGCTGGTGATGGACAGCCGCAAGAATGCGCGCGCCGCATCGGCTGGCGGCATCCTGGTCAGCCGCCTGATGGTGCGCGGCGTGGCCGGCGTGGTCACCGACGGCGGCTTCCGTGACAGCCCCGAGATCGCGCGGCTGACCATCCCCGCCTACCACCAGCGCCCCAGCGCGCCGACCAACCTGACACTGCACCAGGCGCTGGACATCAACCAGCCGATCGGCTGCGGTGACGTGGCGGTGTGGCCGGGCGACGTGGTGGTGGGCGACGGCGACGGCGTGATCGTGATCCCCGCGGCCATCGCCGACGAGGTGGCGGTGGAGGCGGTGGAGATGACCGCATTTGAGGACTTCGTCACCGAGCGCGTGCTGGGGGGCCAGAGCATCCTGGGCCTGTACCCGCCGACCGACGAGCAGAGCCGCGTCGACTTCGCCGCCTGGCGGCAGGCCTTGGGCCGCTGACCCGACCCCTGCCCCCTGAGCGCCCGCGCCCGATCGTCGGGGCTGGATTCGGCTCGTTGCTGACTTTGGCTGTTTGCCGGAAAGGCGACGCTCCGTGTCCTGCGCGAGCGCGTCGGGCCGGGCTGGCGTGTTTTGCTCGGGGGCCCCCGCCGGCGCACGGGCGGGGGCACGCGCGCCGGCTCCGCCTTTCCCGGCGCACAACACGCCAGCCCACCCCGACGCGCCAGCACCACCGTGGCGTCGTTGCCTTGAATTCAAGAGCCCGCAGACCATCCCCGCGGCGTCCGGGACGAGGGCGTCGGGTGACC
>JBBQVF010000006.1:0-79501 GCA_038211805.1 Burkholderiales bacterium
TTCTCGACCCGCCGCGCAAAGTCGATCTGGTTGCTGACCAGCCGCCAACCGTGGCCCTCATCGTCATAGACCACCCATTCAGGCGGTCGGCCCGCCTTGCGCAAGGCCTCGCGCAGCCGCTCGCCGTGCGCCAGCGGCACGCGTTGGTCGGCGCTGCCAAAGGCCAGCAGCAGCGGCGCCTTGATGCGCCTGGCCTGAGCCAACGGCGAGTTGGCGGTCAGCATGGCAGCGTCCTTGTCGGCGTCACCGACCAATTGCGGCATCACATAGGTGCGCCCCTGCTTGGTCAGATCGTCGTCCACCCACCAGTTGCCTTGCAGGTAGAGAAACGGGTCGGTCACCGCCGCCCAGGCCACGCCGCAGCGGTACAGCTCCGGCTGCCGCACCAGGCCCATCAAGGTGCTGTAACCACCGTAGCTGGCCCCCGCGATGCAGGCCTTGTCAGTCGCCAGTCCCTGCGCTTGGGCCCACAGCAGCGCGTCTGCCACGTCATCCTGCATCGCCTGGCCCCATTGCTTCCAGCCGGCCTTGAAATGCGCCATGCCATAACCGGTGCTGCCGCGGAATTCGGGGCTGATGACCAGATAGCCCCGCGAGGCCAGAAACTGTTCCATCGGCTGCCACCGCCAATGGCCGCCGCGTACCCACGGCCCGCCATGCACCAGCACCACGGCTGGCAGCGCCTGGCCGGGCTTGCTGTCCGCGGGCAGCGTCAGCCAGACCGGCAGGGCACGACCGTCGCGCGCCTTGATGTGATGGAGGTCGACCGTGGCCATGCGCTTCGGGTCCATGCCCTCCAGCATCTGGCTGATCGGCTGCCAGCGCTGGTGTTCTGCTTCGTACAGATGCAGCCGGCCGGGATCGCGATCGGAGAAGGAGCGCACCAGGACCACCATGTCCTTGGCCCCGCAGCGGCTGCAGCTGAGCCGGTTGATGCGGCCGGGCAGAACCTCGTCGGCCAGCGCCTGCATGCGTTTCATGCCCTCGTCGAACCAGACCGTCTGTTCGCCGTCGGTTTCGATGCGCACACCCAAGGCGGACGATCCGACGCGGTCCATCACCAGTTTGCCCCTGAAATCGAAGCCGGGTGTCACCACCTGCGCCGGCGTGCGCGGCGCGCCCTTGTCGAAGTCAAACCGGCTCAGCACCGAATAGCCTTCGGGGCCTTCATTGAAGGTCACGTAGAGGTTGCCGGCATCGTCCACCGCCGACGGCGAGAACGCCGGGTCGAGCCAGTCGTCGTCGGCCAGTTGCCGCCATGTCGACTGACCTGGGCCGCGCCAATGCAGCACGGTGCGGCCATTCCACCGGCTCTCAGCCACCCGGGCTTCGCCCTTGCTGTCGAACGTCCAATCCATGGCATGGGATGGCGTGTTCAGCTCGATGCCACGGCTGCGGCCGGTCCGGGTATTCAGCCACATCGGCACGACACGTTCGAGCTGATCGCGGCTGAAGATCGACTTGCCGATGATCACCTCGTCGGGCGTGACGCCGTCTTGCTGCAAGGGCACGTGCAGAAGTGTGTGGTGCCACTCCAGCGGGCGGTCACGCGTGCTGCCGTCGGTGAGAAAGGGCTTGCCCTGGCGACTGACCAACTGGCGCAGTGAGCTGCCGTCCGGGTCGACCGCATACAGGCCGGGCGCAAAGCGCCTGTCCTCGCCACCACCGGATTCCAGATCGAGCAGGCTGAACACCAGGCGGTTCTCGCCGACCCATGCGAAGTGCGTGATGTCGGCATCCGAGAAGCCCGCGGCACGCACCGCCTTGGCAGCGCCGCTGGACAAGTCGATCACCACCAGGCTGACTCGGGTGGCGCCGCGCGCGGTGGTCAACGCGATCTTGCGACCCGAGGGCGAGAGCTTGGCCTCCAGGACTGCCGGACGCTGGAAGAATCGCTCGACGGCGATGGGGTCGGCGGGCAGCGTGGTGGGGAGCGACTGGGTTGGTGGGTTGGTGTGTGGCTGGGCATGCGGCACTCCGGCTGCCAGCCACAGGCCCATGGTCACCAAAAGGCGCCTGAATCGATGTGCGATGTTCATCGCCCATCGTCCCATTTCTTGCCTCGATCCTGACAAATTTCGAGCATTCAGGGGCGATGCGCGAGGTACCGCGCCTGCATCGCCATGCAGGTCATCTTGGGCAGAGGTTCTCGGCATTGACCGGCAGACCGTCCACATGGGTCGCCACACAGGTCGCCTCACAGGTCGCCACCCATGCGGCTACACCCCCCTCAACACACTGAACGCCCTGAACAGCCGGATGGGCAGCGGCGTTTCCAGCCGCCAGACGATGCTCATGGGCCGGTCGCCTTCGGCGGTTTCCAGCAGCACGCGGCCGCAGGCACGGTAGGCCTCACCCTTGCGCGGCCGCACGAACAACTGGAACTGCCAGCCATTGGCGGGGCTGTCGAGGTAGCGGCGGCCGCCCGGCGTGTTGTCACCGGCGCTGTTCTGGGTCTGCCAGTGGAAGCGCTCGGTGCTGATCGCGTAGTCGTGGTACGCAATGCGGTCGTGGTAGCCCTCACTCTTGTCGAGGGTCACGAACAGCAGTTCGGTCTTGCGGCTGATGAGCGGCAGCACGCCGGCTTGAAACGGCGCCCTGCGCGTGGCCGTCAGCCAACCGACGGCGGTCAGCACCTCGCGCGCACTGTAGGCGGCGTGCAGGCACAAGGGCGTGTCATCGAGGCCGGGCAATGGCGCGCCCAGCAGGCTGGTGCGTGCCTGCAGCAGCGCTGACAGTTCGATCAACTCGCCGCGGATGGCGCGGTGCCGGGTCAGCCGTTCAACAAAGGCCTCCGGGCCGGCCGCCTGTTCGTTTCGGCCGTCGATCTGGTAGGCCAGCATTTGCAGGCCAAGTGCATCGGCCGTGCTTGTCGCCGCAGCCGCGCCGGTGCCTTGGCCGGCGCAAGCCATCACCTGCAGCCGCCGTGGGTCGTCCACGTGCAGCAGGTCGCCAAGCCGGCGGCTGAAATAGGCCTCCTCGGGTCCGGGCTCGGCGACGATCAGGCCGGCATCGCGCTGCAGCGCTGTCCAGCCGCTGCGGCCCTGGCCCGTGCTGGCCCGGTACACGTCTTCCAGCGTCAGTGCCTGGTCGTGCAAGAAGTCGCCCAGCCGCACCGAGCTGCGGCCCTTCAACGCGGCGTAGGTTTGCAGTTCGATGCGCAGGCGGCGCCAGTTCTGGGTCGTCAACGCCCGCAGGCCTTTCAGCACCTGCTCGCGGGTCTGCTTCTGCAGGTGGATGTGGCAACCCGGCGGCAAGCTGCCGAAGCCACTCTCCACCCCCTCCACCAGCTCGCGGCGTGACAGGCCGGTCAGCCCCGACAGCAGCCGATCAAAGCGAAACTCGGTGCGGTGCTGGCCGACGAAATCGAGGACCAGGCAGCTCTCCTTGCCGGGTGCCAGGCGCAGCCCGCGGCCGATCTGTTGCTGGAACAGCACCGCGCTCTGGGTCGGGCGCAGCAGCAAGAGGGTGTCGACCATCGGCAGGTCGATGCCCTCGTTGTAGAGGTCGACCGTGACCAGGGCGCACAGTTCGCCACTCAGCAGCCGTTGGGGTGCGCGCCGCCGGTCTTCAGCCGCGGTGGTGCCCACCACGCAGGCCGCCGGCAGGCCGGCGCGGTTGAGCCGATCGGTCATGAATTCGGCGTGTGCGATGGAGACGCAGAACACCAGCGCCCGCGATCGCTTCGCATCGGACGACAGCCGGCGCCATTCGTTGACCACCAGCCTGGCGCGCAGGTCGTTGCCGGTGACCAGCTTGTCCACTGCCTCGCGCTCACCTGGCCGGTCCCACGGCACGGCAGAAAAGTCGGTGGCGTCGTCGCAGGCGTAGTACTCGAAGGGCGCCAGCAACTGCAGGTCGAGCGCGTGCCAGAGGCGCAGTTCGACCGCCGGGCTGCCGTCGGGGCGCGCGTCGAAATAGGGGGCGATGGGCTGGCCATCACTGCGCTCCGGCGTGGCCGTCAACCCCAGCAACTGGCGCGGCCGGATGGCGCTGACGAAGGCGTCGAAGCGGTCGGCGGCCAGGCGGTGGCATTCGTCGATCACCACGGTGTGCCAGTGGCCCGTGCCGGCCTGGGCCACCAACCCGCGGCTCGTCACGCTGTCGATGGTGGCAAAGAGATGGTCCCGTTGTTCCGGCACATGGCCGCCGGTGAACAGGTCGCCGAACTCAGGGTCGCGCAGCACCTCCCGGTAGGTGCGCAGCGCCTGGCGCAGGATCTCCTCGCGGTGGGCGACAAACAGCAATCGGGGCCGCCCGCCTTCCAGTCGGCAAGTGCGCTGGTAGTCGAAGGCGGCGACCACCGTCTTGCCGGTGCCGGTGGCCGCGACCACCAGATTGCGCCAGCGCCCATGGGCCCGCTCGGTGGCCAGTTGTTCGAGCATGTCCTGCTGGTAGGTCTTGGGCTGCAAATCGAAGAAGCTGATCGCAGCGGTCGCGTCACTGCCGAACGATTCGCGGCCCAAGGCCGATGCCAGCGCCTGGCGGTGCGCGACGTTGTCAGGGTCGTAGTGCTGAAATTCGCTGTCGGCCCACAAGGTCTCAAAGTGAGCGGAGGCCCGCGCGAACAGCGCTTCTTGCGCCCGTTGCGTGAGCTTGACGGTCCACTCCAGGCCGCCCGTCAGGGCCGCGCCCGACAGGTTGGCGCTGCCCACATAGGCCGAGCCGAAGCCGGTCTTGCGGTGGAACATCCAGGCCTTGGCATGCAGGCGGGTGCGGCGGCCGTCCAGCGACACCCGCACCTCGCAGCCCGGCAGGCGCGCCAATTCGTCGAGGGCGCGTGCCTCGGTCGCACCGGTGTAGGTGGTGGTCAGGATGCGCAACTGCGTGGCCGCCTGGCCGTTCGCGCCCTTGGCGGTGACCTGCTGCAGCACGTCCTGCAGCTTGCGCACGCCCGACACGGTGATGAAGCTGACGAGGATGTCCACGCGGTCCGCCGACGTCAGCTCGCGTCGGATCTCTTGCAGCAGCGAGGGCGAGCCCTTGCCGGCGGTGAACAACCAGGGCAAGGCCAGGCCGATCTCGGGTGCTGTTGCGACCGGTCGATCGCGCTGCACCGCCTTGAGCATGCGCAGCGGGGTCGCTATGAGGTCGATGACGTCGGCCGATACGCCCGATGGGTCGTCGGCCGCCAGGCGTTGCCTCAGGGAGACCAGCAGCGCATTGACCAGGGCCAACTGGCGCAGCGGCTTGTCGGCTTCATCACCGGCAATATCGTCAAGGAGGGTGGTGAGTTGACGGTTCAGCGCATCGGCCAGCACCTCCGCGGCATCACCCTTGAGCGACAGGACGTTGTCGCGGACGGCGTCCAGCCGTGAGGCCAAGGCGTCGGTGATCAGCAGGTCGTAGAGGCCGTCGGGCAGTGCAGTCTTCGTGCTCACCGATCAGCCGATCTGTCTGGTGCCACGGCTGTCGGGAAGCCTGTGCAGCCCCGCAAAGCCGCGCTCGCGTTGGCGCCGCGCTTGGCGGAGCGACGCAAAGGGAATTTCTCATCGCCCGGGTGAATGCCAGGTCGGCGCCGCCAGGCCGACCCACCCGCACCGGCGAGGAAGCCCGCTGGCACGATGCATTGCCCGGCCGTGGCCAGCCCGTTCAAGACGCCTTGCAAGGCCACCGAGGTGATGGGCCCGGGCTGGCCCGTCACCTCGGTCTGCTGCGAGGTGATGCCGTGCAGCAAGGGATAGGCCAGCGCGGCCATCGCGGCCCCCGCCCACCCTGGCAGCAGGGCCACGATGTCGATGAGGTCCTTCGCGGGGCTGGTCTTTCGACGTCTCGTCACGGCTGGATGCTCGGGTTGCCCGTGATTGTCACGCCAGGTGGCCGGTCCTGTTGCGGCTGAGCCAATCGCTGGCGCCATCAACCCGAGCCGAGGCCACCGTGATCCACCCCGCATTTGCGTCCCATCTCCAATTTCAGAATTTCCGCCCTTCGTCCGAAAACAAGATCATCGACGGCCTGTTCCGGCGTCCAGCGCGACAGCGGCCTTGGTGGCGGTGTCGTCACGGTGCCGGCGTGCGTCGGCATGCCAATCAGCGGAGAACCCCATGCGAACCAACCCCCAAGCCGATGCGATGGCGCGTGAGCTGCGAGAACACGGCTTTGATGCCGAGCAGGGCGAGCGGCATGAATTTGCGTTTGTCGCTGCCAAGGTGGCGGTGCTGGCCTTGTTGTGCGCCAAGTACGGTGCCGCCGAGCTCGAGATGCTGGAAGCCTTGCTGGACAGCCGCAGCCTGAATGCCGAAGTGGCCACGCTGCTCGGGCGCATCGAAGTGTCACCGACTTACGTCGGCTACATCCACAGCGGCTTGCGCTTCTGATCCTTTGCGGCTGGGCCGTTTGGCGGCTCGGCGGCGCTGCGGCGCCGCGGCCCCGCGGCTCGGTCGCTCAGTCGCTCAGCGGCTCAGCGGCTCAGCGGCTCAGCCCGCGGGCGGCGATGGGCCAGAGGCTTTCCACCAGCCCGTCGCGCACGCCGATCAGCGTGTCGTGCAGGTTCAACGTCGGGTCGCAATGGCCCGGCACCAGCAGCAGCTGGCTGCCGAGTGCGGGATGGGGTTCACCGGGCGCGCGGGTGTGCACGATGCCGTGTTCGTCGTTGGCGGCCGCGTACACCAGCGTGGCGCTGGGTGCACCGTCTTGCCAGATGCCCGGCAGGCCTGAGTCGACGGCGATGGATTTGAGCCCGGCGTCCAGCACGATGCGCTCACCACTACCCACGCTCATCACCGTGCTGGCAATGAACAGGCTCTGCTCGAAGCGCAAGGCGTCGCCGTATTCGTTGCGGCCGTAGTCGCCATCCATGAAGACATACGAGCCCGGTTGCACTTCGGTGTAGACGCCGCTGGCCAGGTCGAACTCGACACTGCCGCTGCCGCCGCCCGTCACGGTGGCGCAGGCCACGCCGGCTTGCGCCAGTGCGGCGACGAGTGCCCCCGTGCGGGCCGCTGCGCGCTGGGCGGCGTCGCGCCGCTGGGCGTGGCCGCGCACATGCTGCACACCGCCGTGGTAGGCCTGCAGGCCCTTGAAGCGCAGCTGGCCGTGCGGCGCCAGCGCATTCAGCAGTTGCAGCACGGCCGGTGCATCGGCCACGCCGCAGCGGTCCTGGCCGATGTTGACCTCGATGAACACGCCCAGCCGGCTGCCAGCGGCCGCAGTGGCCAGGGCCAGCGCGGCCACCTGGCTGGCGTGGTCGACGCAGACGCTCAGTTCGCCGTGCAACGCCAGCTGCGCCAGCAGGCCCGCCTTGGCCGCGCCCACCGTCTGGTTGCTGATGTGGATGTCGGTGACGCCGGCCCGCAGGAAGGGCAGCGCCTCACTGACCTTCTGGCAGCAGATGCCCACCGCCCCGCGCTGCAATTGCGCCAGCGCGATGGCCGGGCACTTGTGCGCCTTGGCATGCGGGCGCAGCGCCACGCCGGCGGCTCGGGCATGGGCCTGCAGGTGGTCGAGGTTGCGCTCGAAGGCGGCCAGGTCCAGCAGCAGCGCGGGGGTGTCGATGGCCGACAGCGGGTCGCCCGGTTGCGCGGCGGGGGGCAGGTCGACGAGTTGGGGTGGGGTCGGCAGGGGGCTCATGGCCTGATTCTGGGCCCGACGGTCGGACGATGGCACGGCCCGGTGGCCCGGCGGCCCGGCGGCCCGGCCGTCATGGGGCGCACCGTTGTGCGTGGGGCGGCGCGGCCGCTGTCGGCGATCAGGCGGCTGCGCCGAAGCCGCCGCGCAGCACCCGGCCGCGCTGGCGGTTGAAGCCCCAGGCCACCGCCAGCAGCCCGAGCGCGCCAGCGGCCATCACCCAGCCGGTGCCGGTGTAGCCCACCAGCAGCCCGGCGATGCCGACACCGGCCGACTGGCCGAGAAAGAAGCTCGACGCGAACGCGGCCACCGCAGCGCCGCGGCGCTCGGGCGCCATCTGCGTGGCATGGGTCTGCAGGGTGTTGTGCATCATGTAGAAGCCCAGGCCCATCAGGCCGCAGGCGGCCACGGCCCAGGCTGCGCCGGGCGCCAGCGCGATGGCGACGAAGGCCGCGGCCATGAAGGCCGAGCCGCTGCGCACCAGCACCACCTCGCCCAGCCGCTGCACCAGCAGGCGGGCGTTCAGCGCAAAGACCAGGCCGCCCAGCGCGAAGACCATCACCATCGCGCCCACGGTCGACAGCGGCAGGCCCAGCCGCAGGTGCAGGTGCGATGCAACGAAGGCAAACGGCCCGTACACCGCCGCGCCTTCGAAGAACACGGTGACCAGCACCACCCGCGCCCAAGGCTTGGCGGCGACGGCGCGAAACTCGCGCACCGCGCTGCCGACCGCGCTGCCGACCGCGCTGTTTGATGCGCTGGTCGGTGCGCCGCCGGGCGGGCACACGGGCTGCACCGCGGCGGCCGGCAGGCGCCGGCGCACGATCTGCAAGACCACCGCCACCAGCGCGAAGAAGGCGGCGACGCCGAAGAACGGCGTGCGCCAGGGCCAGTGCTCGGCGGTGATGCCGCCGATCCACACGCCGACGGCAAAGCCGGCGATCTGGCCGATGAGGAAGCGCGCCAGCACCGGCTGGCGTTGCTCGTAAGGCACCACGTCGCCGATCCAGGCCATGGCCAGCGGAATCACCGCGGCGGCGGTGGCGCCGGCGGCCAGGCGCGCCAGCAGCAGGCTGTGGTGGCCCGGCGCCAGCGCACAGGCCAGCGAGGTGAGCGCCGACGCGGCGCAGGCCCAGGCGATGACGCGGTATTTGCCGAACCGGTCACCCAGCGGGCCGAAGCCCAGCTGCGCCAGGCCGTAGGCCACGGCAAACGCGGTGATGACCTGGCTGGCCTCGCCCAGCGAAATGCCGAACTCTTGCGACAGGCGGGGCAGCAGCGGGTCGGCCAGGCGCAGCGAGATGCCGCTGGCCATCGCCGCCAGCGCCAAAGCGGCGATGGCCAGCACCGGCACGGCCGAGGCTGGCGGTGGCGCTGCGGTGGCCGATGCGGCAGCCGGTGCGGCATTCGGCGGGGTGGCGTCGGTCATGCTCCATTGTCCGGGTCGCATGGCCTGCGGTGGTCTGCATTGGCCGCTGGCCGGTATGCAAGCCTGCAGGCCCGCGGGCCCGCCAGCGCCGGCCCGGGCGACTCAGTCGGCGCGGGCTTTGTCGATCGCCGCGCGAGCGCTCAATTCGCTGTTTAGCGAGGCCTCCAGCGGTGATCGGCACAGGCCGGCCATGTCGTAGTGCTGGTTCTCGTAGAGGCCGGCGGCGGCCGGGAAGGTCTGCAGCAGTTGGTCGAGATCGGGCCCGGGCGGCAGGCTGTCGAGCAGTTGCGCCAAGTGGCGCACCAGGCGCCGGTATTGCGTGGCGCCGATCGGCTGGGCGCTGGCCTCGATGCGTTGAAGCAGTTCGGCCAGCGTGATGGCGGTGCGCAGCGGGCGGTTGAGGGGACGAGCGGTCTGCATGGTGGTGCTTTCCAGGCCCGGAAGATCAGGCCCGCAACCAGCAGATGGAGGCACGCGCCGGGCTTGCAAGGTGCCTTGCCTGGGGCGCGGCGCCTAAGGTGGAGGGAGTTGCGTCAGAGGCGGCCGGTCGACGGCGCCTTTGGTGGCCGGGCGGCAAGGACGGCATTGCCGCCCGGCCAGGTTCAGCGCGCGCGCCGCGGGCGCGTCAGTGCCAGGCCGGCCAGCGCCGTGGCCACCAGCGCCAGGCTCATCGGCTCGGGCACCACGCCGGTGAACGCGTTGCTGGATTGGCCTTGCGGCACGGTGCGCCACAAGAGCTGGTCCTGGGCGGTGGCTGACTTCAGGACGAACACGTTCTGCGTCAGCGCCTGCTGGGCCGACCAGGTCAGCAGTTTGGCGGCATACGAGCCGAAGCCGCTGGTGTCGGCAAAACTGCCGCCGGTGGCCAGCGACAGGTCGTTGTCGTAGACGATGTTCCAGATCGCCAGCTGCAGCGATGTCGACTCGGTCGCGCTGTCCACCGCGCCCGGGCTGCCCACCACGTAACTCATCAAGCGGCCCAGCGTCAACGCCTTGGCGCTGCCGAAGTGGCTGAGCGCGCTGACCACGCTGAAGTTGTCGTAGGCCACGCCCCAGCCGAAGCTCTGGGTCAGCTCGACGCAGTAGGTGTCGATCGGCCCGCTGAAGACGCCGGCATGGGCGCCACCCAGCGTGCCCGCAAAACCACCGGCGGCGCCGTTGAAGACCGGGCTGGAGGTGTGCACCACGTTGCCGGCGCCGAACGTCCAGTTCGACAGCGACAGGGTGGCGGATTGGGCGACGCTGGCGCTGGCCAGCAGGCCGGCGCTCAGGACGGTTTGGACCAGAAGCTTGCGCATGATGAGGGCCTGGCCGCGGCCAACCGCGGCTGATGGATTTGTTGCCGTCGATGCTACGGAACGGGCCGCGCCGGGGCTGCTGCCGGGCCGGTGGCATTTGGCGTTGGCGCGCGCTGCGTGCGTGCGGTTTTCCCGCATTGGCGGACTGGCTGCCATCGACCGGCGCCGGCTTAGCAAGGTTTAGGCAGCTTTAGGCCGCCGCAAAGGACTTGGCCGGCGTGCCGCGCCACCCTGCAAGCGGCTGCCCGGCGTCTCGGGTGGTATCCCCGGCCGTTGCCCAGGCCAGCCCGCCAGGGTGGGCAGTGCGCTGTCGTTGTCCACCGGCCAGGGAGAGACCCCGATGAGCCCCTCGTTGACCCACCTGACCCTTGCCGCACTTACTGCCCGTGCGCCCTGCCCGGCGATCCCTGGCCTCGTGCCCGAGCCGCTGCGCCCGACCGCGGTGAATCGGCTGGTGCCGGCCCAGCCACTGCCGGGGCTGCCGACCGGCTGCCTGCAAGGCCTGATCGACGCGCTGGACATCGGCGTGCTGGTCTGTGACGAGCGCGGCCGGTTGCTGCTGGCCAATGCGGCGGCGCGGCGTGAGCTGGCAAGCGGTGGCGTGCTGCAGCTCACCGCGGACAGCGCGCTGGACGTTTGCGGCGGTGCCGGCCTGCTGCTGCTGCGGCGGGCGGTGCATGCGGCGGCGCGGGCCCGCGCCTACCAGCTGGTGCCGCTGCGGCGGGGCGAGCGCCGGCTGATGGTGTCGGTGCAGCCGCTGCGGGCGGCCGACGATGCGCCACCCGGCGCCCTGCTGCTGCTGGGCCGCCGCCAGCTGTGCCCCGAGCTGGCGGTGCAGGAGTTGGGCCGCCTCTACGGGCTGACCAGCGCCGAGCGCCGGGTGCTGGCCAGCCTGCTGGCCGGCATGCCGGTGGCGGCGATGGCCCGCGATCGCGGTGTGGCGGTGTCCACCGTGCGCACCCAGGTGGCGGCGCTGCGGGCGAAGTTCGGCGTGCGCCGCATCGACGACATCACCCGCCTGGTGGCCGAGCTGCCGCCGATGCAGGGTGCCCTGCCGGGCATCGATGTGGCGCCAGCGGCCGCAGCCACCGCAGCGGCCTCAGCGACCCCAGCGACCCCAGCGGCACCAGCGGCACCAGCGGCAACAACGGACCCCACGGCTCCAGTGGCCTGCGCAGCACAAGCCGGCCGGGCTGCGCGTTCGACGCACGCCGCCGGCGGCGCCGGCGGCTTCGGCGCGCTCCACCGCTAGGAGGCTGTCGGGCTCGGCAGGCCCGTGCGCGCCGCGCTCAATGGTCAGTGGTCAGTGCTCGGCCGCCGAAGGCTCGGCCGCCGAAGCTTGTGCCTGCGCCCTCACTGGCACGGCGGGTGGTGGCGGCAAGGGCAGTGACTCGGCTTCGGCCACGCGTTGCAGCGCGCCTTCGAACATCGCGCGGGCGAGGCCGGACACCTGCAGCAGGTGGCGGTGCAGGGCCTCGTCGGTCGCGCCGCGCTGCACACATTCAGCGCTGTAGGCCTCGAAGTGGGCCAGCTGCATCACCAGCTCGGCGACATGGCGTGGGCATTCACAGGCCACGGTGGTGGAGGCGGCGGCCAGCTGGTGGAGCGCCGCGTCGTCGAACCGCCGCGGTGGCACCGGCAGGCCGGCCAGGTGCAGCTGCAGGTCGGGCTGGGCGGCGCCGGCCGGTGTACTCAGCGCCGCGGCGGCTTCGGCCACCTGGGTGCGCAACTCGGCGTCGGCCAGCGGGGCGCGGTTCAGGCGCCAGCCGGCCTGCCGCAGGCGCTGCGCCGCGGCCTCGCTGCCGAATCCATAAGCCACCAGCCCGCGTTGCACCCCCAGCTGCGCGGCCAGCGCCAGCAGCCGGGTGGCCGATTCGGGCTGCAGCGTGGCCAGTTCGGCGACCAGCAGGTCGGCCCGCAGCGGTTCGGCGTCGGCGTCGGCCTGCGCCAGGTCGGCCGCCGCTGCCGGTCTGGCGGCCAGGCCCGCTTCGGCGCTGGCCAGGTCGGCCCAGATCGCCACCCGGCGCAGCGACAGCGCGCCCAGCCGCCTCGGCAACCCCAGTCCGATCAGCACGGCGCTGGGCCGGGGTGCAGGCAGCGGTTGCGCGGCCAGGGCGGCCCGGGCGTCGGCGGTGTTCAGCAGCTCGGGCGTGGGCAACCGCGCCAGCGAGCCGATGGCGTGGCCCAGGTCGACCAGCTGCTTGATGAGCATCAGCCGCTCGACGTCGGCACCCGAGTACAGCCGGTGACCGCTGGCGGTCAGCGTGGGCCCGACCACCTGGTAGCGCCGCTCCCAGATGCGCAGCGTGGACACCGGGATGCGCACCATGCGCGCCACCACCCCGCTGCGGTAGCGCGGTTGTTCGCTGGAGGCTGGAGTGAATTTGTTTTGCATCGTAATAGTCTATTCAATTCGACCAGTCATCGGGTGGAAGTGGCTGGAAAGTGCTGCAAAGCGGCATCATCCACGTACTGCCTTGATTTTGTGTCGTATTTTGGCGCCGCGGAGCCCGGTCTTTGCCCGGTGGATGCGCGCTCACTGGCACCCAAGCCTGCCGCAAGTGGACGGGCAGGTGCACGGCGCACAATCGAGGTTGTGGCGTGTCGGCTTTGAAAGCGGCGTTCACAGGGAGCGCGATCGTTGGTGATCGGCGGGGCGGCAAGCATCCAAACCACCCACCAAACTGCATCGCGCAGTCGAGCTTTACACGACCTTTCAGCGACCGCATCGCCGGTCGTTTTGTCAACCGCCCCTGCTGGCGCCGGAGCCGGCCAGGGAATCCATCGATCCGGACTTGGAGCTTTGCACATGAACAGCCGCCGCCACTTCATCATCACCCTCGTGCCCGCCGTCGCCGCCCTCGGCGTGGCCGCCAACGCCGTGGCCCAGCCAGCCAAGATCGACGAGAACGACCCCGTCGCCAAGGGCATCGGCTACAAGCACGACGCCAGCAAGGTGGATGCCGCCAAGTACCCCACCTACGCCAAGGGCAAGGTCTGCAGCAACTGCGCGCTCTACCAGGGCAAGGCCGGTGACGCCTGGGGCGCTTGCCCGATCGTCGCCAACAAGCAGGTCAATGCCAACGGCTGGTGCACGGCCTGGGTGAAGAAGGCCTGAGCCGCGCGGGTCGTCGGGGGCCTGCGACCCGGGGGCAATCCTGAGTCGCCAAGCCGGTTTCGGCATGCGATAACCCAGGGCTGCAGCGTCGCACCCGGCGCTGCCCCCTTCGCCAGGAGCCCCCATGATCCGCGTCCATATTTTTTACCCGCCCAGCAGCCGCTTCGACATGGCGTACTACTGCGAGCGCCACATGCCGATGGTCAGGGCACGCCTGGGCGATGCCTGCACCGGCTTCACGGTCGACGCCGGGCTGGCCGGCGGTGCGCCAGGCGCGCCGCCCACCTACGCCGCCGTGGGCGCATTGCTGCTGACTTCGGTCGAAGCGCTGCAAGCCGGTCTGGCCCAGCACGGCGCCGAGATCATGGGCGACGTGCCCAATTACACCGACGCCCAGCCCATCCTGCAGATCAGCGAAATAAAAGTCTGATATTCCAAAGCGCCTTCAGCGCTTCACCCAGGGGGCCACGCCAGTGGTCGGCGGCGCCGGCTCCACGGCGTCTGCCTGAAAGAACGGCGGTGGTGCATTGCACAGCGCGGCCATCTTGCGGCGGCCTGCTCACCCACTTCTGAGTCAATTGCATCCGCCATGACTGCCGACCGCACTGCCCTCGACGACCGCTATCCGCGGCCCGCACAGATCGCACCCGCCGAATGGGCGGCGCGGGTGCAACTGGCGGCGGCCTACCGCATCTTCGTGCAGCTGGGTTGGCAAGAGCTGATCTACAACCACATTTCGCTGCGGGTGCCCAACGAGCCGGGGCATTTCCTGCTCAACCCGTTCGGCCTGCACTACAGCGAGGTCTGCGCATCGAACCTGGTGAAGGTGGACGTGCGCGGCAACATCGTGGGCCACAGCGCCTGGCCGATCAACCCGGCCGGCTTCACCTTCCACGGCGCGATCCACGAGACCCTGCCCGACGCGCACTGCGTGATGCATGTGCACACCACGCCGACCATGGCCGTGTGCTGCCTCGAAGACGGCTTGTCGTTCACCAACTTCTATGCCGCGCAGCTGCACGGCAAGGTGGCCTACCACGACTTCGAGGGCATCACGGTGCACCTCGACGAGGGCCGCCGCATCCTGGCCAGCGCGCGGGCGGACGCCGGGCCGCTGCCAGGGTCACCCACGCCCCTCGGAGGACGGCCTGAGGCCACTGAGCCCGAGGGGCCGCAAGGTTACAAGCCGGTGCTGCTGCTGCGCAACCACGGGCCGGTGGTCATCGGCTTCAGCCTGGCCAACGCCTTCGGTTTGATGTGGCTGCTGCAGCGGGCCTGTGAGGTGCAGGTGACGTCGCAGCCGCTGGGTCGGCTGCGGCCCATCGCCACGCCGGTGCTCGAAGGCTGCGTGCGCGATTCACTGAACTTCAACCCGAAGTTCGGCGCCGGGCAGGACGTGTTCGAGGCGATGCAGCGCCTGGTCGACCGGGCCGATCCGTCGTACCGGGGCTGAGCGGACACGCCGCCGCTGGCCCGGCTGCCGAACGGGTCGATCGACCAGCGGCCGCCCGCAGCGCGGCGCCGGCTTGTGTCAGCGGGTCTGGTTGGCGGCGGTGGCCAGCGGGGCGCGCGCTTGGGCACGCTGAAAAGCCCGTTCGAGCGCAGGTCCGAACGTGTCGGTCTGCACCGGCTGCGCGAGGTGGTCGAAGAAGCCCGCCGCGAGGCCGGCCGCGACGTCGCGCGGTGTCGCGGCGGCGGCCAGCGAAATGACCGGGATGTGGGCTGTGGCGGGGTCGTTCGCCAACAGCCGCATCGCCTGCACCGCGCCCGGGTCCAGCGGGGGGGCAGCCATCAGGATCACATCTGGCCGCGCCGAGCGCGCGATGTCGAGGCCGCGGCGCAGGTCATCGGCGCGCAGCAGGGACACGCCGGGCCATTGGGCGAGCAGTTCCTCGATCCGCTGCAGGTGCGTCGCATCGCGCTCGATGCACAGCAGCGTGCGCAGGGGCGGGGCTGGCGCTTGCAGCGTGGGCGCCGCGTCGAGCTCAAACCAGAAGCAGCTGCCCGCGCCGACCCTGCTGTCGACCCCGATGCAACCGCCCATCAGCTCGACCAGGCGCTTGCTGATCACCAGGCCGATGCCGGTGCCCGGCACATCGCCGGATTCCTGGCCGAGCCGGTTGAAGGGTTCGAAGAGTTGCGCCATCTGCGCCGCCGACAGGCCGGGGCCGGTGTCTTCAACGCTCACGCGCACCCGTCGGCCGGGGGCCGCGGCCCAGCGCACGTCGACACGACCAGGGCAGCGGTTGTACTTGATGGCGTTCGTCAGCAGGTTCAGCAGCACCTGCTTGATCCGCGTGGCGTCGGCCTGCACCAGGCAGGGTGGCTGGATGCCGGTGAAGTGCAGATCGATGCCGGCAGTTTGCGCCTGCGGCTCTACCATGCTCCGGCAGTCGTCCGCCACGTCGTCCAGCGACACCGCCCGCATCGACAGCAGCGGCTTGCCGGTTTCGATCGACGTCAGGTCGAGGATCTCGTTGATCAGGCCCAGCAGGTACCAGCCGGCGTTCAGGATCTGCTGCACGCTGTCCTGCTGCGCCGCGGTGGGCGCGGGCGTGCCGGCCTCGATCAGCTGGGTGAAGCCGAGCATGGTGTGCAGCGGCGAGCGCAGTTCGTGGCTCATGCTGAGCAGGAAGTCCGACTTCGCCCGGTTGGCCCGCTCGGCCTCGGCCTTGGCGGCCATGAGCGCCGCCTCGGACTGCCTGCGCTGGCTGATGTCCTTGAACAGCACCGCCACCTGGCCCGCCTGCGCCGCCCCCAGGCGGAAAGCGTAGACATCGAACCAGCGCTGCATCGACTCGGAGTACTGCTCCAGGCGCACTGGTTCGCCCGTCAGGGCCACCGCGCTGTAGGTCTCGAGCCACACCGGTTCGAGGTCGGGCAGCAACTCGCTGATCGTCCGGCCCTCGGCGTCGGCAAGGCCGGACTGCCGTGCGAAGGCCGGATTGACCATCACGTAGCGTGCATCGACGGCAGCGCCGTTCGCGTCGAAGATCAACTGGTGGACGGCGAAACCGGCGTCGATCGCGTTGAACAGCGCCCGGTAGCGCTCTTCGGACATGCGCAGCGCCACTTCGGCGCGTCGGTGCGCGGCCATCAGCGCAAAGCGTTCGATGGCGTTCTCGACGGCGCGCGTCAGGCTGTCGGCACCGGTCCAGCGCTTGCCGATGTAGTCCTGCGCGCCGGCGGCCAGCAGCCTGAGGCCGTCTTCGCTGACCATGCCGGTGAGCACCACCACCGGGCAGGGCGGCATGTCGGCGCCGTGGCACAGCGCCGCCAGCACCTCGAGCGCGTCCATGTCGGGCAGCACGTGGTCGAGCAGCACGCAGTCGAAGGGGCCTTGGTTGCGGTCGAGCACCAGGCGCACGCCTTCAGCGCCCAGTGCGGCCTCGCTGAAGGCGTAGCGGCGGTCGCTGCCGCGCAGCAGCATCTGGCGCAGGTCGGCGCGGTCGTCGGCGCTGTCTTCGATCAGCAGGATGTGCCAGGTGGGTCGTGTCATCGGGTTTCGGCGGCTTCAGGCGGGCAACACGACGCTGCCCAGCCAGTAGGCGAAGATCTGCTGCAGCACCTGCAGGTGCGCTGCATGGTCCACCGGCTTGACGTGGTAGGCGTTGGCACCTTCGCGGTAGCAGTACTGCAGGTCGCGCGGATTGGCCGAGGCACTCAGCACCACCAGCGGCAGCGTTTCAAGGCGGGTGTCGCTGCGGATCTCGCGCAGCGCTTCGCGGCCGTCGTCGCCGGGCGTGTTCAGGTCCATCAGCACCAGCGCCGGCAGTGCATCACGCTGCCCCGCCGATTCACGCAGCAGGCGCAGGCACGCTTGCCCGGAAGTGGCACGCACGACCGGATGCAGGACGCCACCGCGCCGGATGGCGTCTTGCACGGTCTCGAAGTCCTCGTCCAAGTCTTCGACCACCAGGATGTGCCGCCTTTGCATGGCTACGCCCGCGCCGGCACGCCCGGCAAGGTGAAGTAGAAGGTGCTGCCCGCGCCCAGACTCGAATCGAGCCAGACGCGGCCGCCGTGGCGCTGCACCAGCTTCTGCACGATGGTCAGGCCGGCGCCGACGCCACCGCCGTAGTCGTCGCGGCCGTGCAGGCGCTTGAACATGCGGAAGACCAGATCGTGGTGGCGACGGTCGATGCCGATGCCGTCGTCCTGGACATAGAAGACGGTCTGCCCGCGGCTCTCGGCCGGTGCGTCGGCGCTGGCGGTTGCCGGTTCATCGGCGGCGAGGTAACCGACCTCGATGCGCGCTTCGGCGTGCTGTTTGTATTTCATCGCGTTGGCCAGCAGGTTGCAAAAGATCTCGCGCACGCGCACCGGGTCGCAGCGCAGGTTCGGCAGCCAGCGCGGTATGACGATGCGGCAATGGCTCTCGAGCCGGCGCGCGCCGATCATCTCCAGCGCCTCTTCGAGCACCGCGTTGAGGTCGGTGTCCTCGAGTTCGAGGTCCATGCGGCCGACGCGCGAGAAGTGCAGCAGCGAATCGAGCAGGCTGTCCATGCGCACCGTCAGGCGCATCAGGTTCTCGACGCGCCGGCGGTTGTCGCCGTCGATCGCCTCGGCGCTTTCCAGCAGCTGGTGCGCGTAGCGGTGGATGCCGCGCAGCGGCTCCTTCAGGTCGTGCGAGGCGACGTAGGCGAAGGCGTCGAGCTCTTCGTTGCTGTGGGTGAGGTCGGCGTTCAGGTCGGCCAGCCGCTCGGCGCGGGTGATGACCAGCTCCAGCACCAGCAGGCGCAGGCGCAGCGCGGCGTCGACCTCGATGTCCGACCAGGGCAGCGATCGCCCGCGCACCGACTCGACGAACATCTCGAACGAGGTCCGCGGGCTCAGGCGCCGACCGTGCGGGCCGGGCACCGGCGGCTCGTCGTGGGGGTTGCCGGCCCACTGCACCGTCTGCAGGGTCTGGGGCCGAAACCAGAGCATCAGCCCCCGCCGCTGGCGCGACAGCGCGACCGCGAGCACGCCGCTGGCGATCTCCTCCAACCCGACGGCGGCCGGGCAACCCTGGGCCAGCGCATCCGTGACGAAGACCGGCCGGGTCGGCGAGTCCAGGGCGGGCTGGGCGTACAGCCAGGCCGCCAGTTCGTCGAGCTGGGCGATGTCCGGCACGCGGCCGACGCACCACCAGCGGTCCAGGTGGTACAGCGCGACGCCGCCGGCATCGATCGCATCGAGCAGCGAAGGCTGGTGCGCCGTCAGGGCCAGCAGGTCGCCTTCGCGCGCCGAGCGGGCCAGAAGCTGCTGGTGAACGTCTTCCAGCTTCAGCCGGTAGGCCAGCTGTTCAGCTCGTTCGGCCGACTTCAGCTGCAGCGAGGCCACCTGGGCCAACAACTCGCAGGCCGCCCGCACCTGGTACGGAAAATCGGTGGCACTGCCGTGGTGGCAGGCGATCAGGCCCCAGAGTTCACCGTCGCGCAGGATCGGCATGGTCAGCGATGCGGCCACGCCCATGTTGGCCAGGTACTCGGTGTACATCACCGATGCACCGCGCAGCGCACAGTGCGTCATGTCGAGCGCGCGGCCGTTGTCGGGGTTGGCCAGCGGCAGCAGTTCCACCAGCGGGCCGGCGGCGTCGGGCAGCGGGCGGATCCAGATGCGCTTGAAGATCTCGCGCGTCGGCTGCGGGATGTCGCCTGCCGGGTAGTGCAGGCCGAGCCAGGGCGCCAGGGTGTCGCGCCTGCTCTCGGCGATGACCTCGCCGTGATGGTCGGCGTGGAAGCGGTAGACCATGACGCGGTCCAGACCGGTGATGGCGCGCACCTCTTCAGTCACCCGCTGGCAGAAGCCGCGCACGCTGTCGGCGTCCTGCAGGCGGGCGACCGCCGACTTCACCAGCATGAGGAAGTCGCCGTCGCGGTGCGGGTCGGCACGTCCGGTGGCTTCGAACTCCAGCACCACCACGTCGCCGCTGGTGTGCACGCAGGCGTCGAGCGGCGCCGCACCGGCGCGCGCCGGCAGCGTGAACGCGTGGCAGGCCCCGCGGTCCAGGGTTTGACGCGCCAGCATGTCGTGCAGCCGCGCCTCGCCCGCCGCACCCACCACGTGGCCCACCGGCTGTCCGAGCAGCTGCGCCGCCGCTTCGCCCAGCACCTGCAGGGTGTTTTCGCTGGCCTGGAGGATGCGCAAGTCGCCCAGGCGCAGCACCAGCAAGGCGCCATGGGCCTGGATGCAGCCCGGTGTCTGCACCGGCTCGCTGTCGCAGGTGGCCAGCGTGGTGCCGTGGCGCTTGGTGCTGTAGGGGCCCGTGCCCCAGGGCCGGGTCGGGACCACGGAAGCCGGCGGGTTCATCGGGCGGGCTGGGCTGGCGTGTCTCGGGGTCTGGCCGGGAACAGCCAGCGGTCGAGTGTCTCGAAGGTGGCATTGGCGCCGGCCACGATCTCGTCGTCGGCGTCGGATGCCCGCGCGAACGCGGTCAGGTGCATGTCGAAGGCCTGCCGGCGCAACCCCGTGGGGTCCGCGCAGCCGCCGAGGAACCCGCCGCCGGATTGGGGCGTCACCGCCAGGCGGGCCGGCAGGTGCCGGGTGACGAACGGGCCGCCGAGCGTGCCGCCGTCGATGGCGAACAGGCAGCCGAACAGCCTGGCGGTGGTGCGCAGGTCGGGCAGGCCGTGGCACAGCGGGGCCTGCGCCAGTTCCTCGGGTGTCACACCGAGCGCCGCCAGGTCTTGCGCCAGCTGCGGTGTCTTGTGCCGGTCACCATAGGCCAGCCCGGCCCGATGCCAGGCCTGCGAGCGCAGCATCCGCCCTTCCAGCGGCGCGTAGTAGCCGAACAAGCGGCGCAGGCAGGCGCGGTAGGTGACACGCGACAAGCCGGGATCGAGCAGCACCGAATGCGACTCGATGGCCGCATGGGCGTCGGCGGTGGCCTGCCGCAGGCGCTGCAGGATCACGCCGCAGGCACCGCGACGGCGCCGCGGTGCGCTGGTGCGGGCCTGGTCGTGGTCGGGGTTGTGGCCTTGCAGCGGGGCGGGGTGTCGGAGGGCATGGGTCGGCGAAGTTCGCATGCCGCCGCCGGCGAGTCTGTGCGGCAGCGAACATAAGCCGACGTTCGCCAGGCGGTGCCCCGACTGCCGCGGGGTTTGGCGACAGCGCGGCAGGCCCTTGCGGGCGAATGCGTCGTGCGTCGCGCGTCGTGCGTCGACCGGGGTCAGCATGGCGTCGGCGTGACGCTGGTCAGGCTGAACCGCACACCGGCCAGCGTCAGGCGGTGGTCGACCACCGGCAAACCCAGCGCCGTGGCCTGTTGCAGCACCGCCGCCGGATCGACCGCCTGCAGCACGATGTCGGTCAGGCCGTCGGCCTCGCCCGGCGCCGCCGCCTCGAAGGCGATGAAGCCGCCGGGCAGCAGCAGCTGCAACCGACCCTCGGCGTAAGCGGTGGCGGGCACGCCGATCAGCGCGGCCCAGCGTGCCGCCAGGGCCGGAGCGTCGGCGGCCCGCAGCACCACGCCGGCGATGCCGGTGATGCGGCCCAGCCGCAACTGCTGCTGCCATTGCGGGCCGGCGGGTGCGTAGGGGCCGTCCCAGGCCGCGCCGCCGTCGGTGTGGTCGAACTCCAGCATGCAGGCGCCGGCGTCCCGCGGGTGCACCTGCAAGGTGTGGAAGCCGTCGTGGCTCAAGTCGGTGACCAGCCGCGCGCCCAGCGATTGCAGGTGCTGACGGCGCGCGTCGATGTCGTCGTTGTCCAGGATCACGATGTAGCCGGCACCGCGGTGGCGGGCCAGGAAGCGGTGCAGCGGCGCGTCGCCCTGGACCGGTGCCACCAGCTCGATGAACTGGTGGCCGACCGCCAGCACCGCGTTGACCAGGCCGTACTTAGCCACGTGCGGGTCGACATAGGGCTCACCCAGGCCGAACAGCTGCTGCAGCTGGCCCAGCCCCGGCGCCAGCGCGGGCGCTGCCAGGCAGATCTGGCGCAATCGGGGCCCGCTGCGGGCGGTGGTGCTGTGCGTCGTCGTCATCGGTCGGCCTCCAGTCCAGCTACCTTAGCACCGCCGCCGCGCCGCGCCACAATCCGGCCACGCTGCCCTTTTTCCCTTTGCCTTGGCGCCGCAGCGTCGCCGGGAGACCCGCCATGGCCTTGAACAAGATCCTCGTCGCGCAAGGCGGCGGCCCTACCGCGGTGATCAACCAGAGCCTGGTGGGCGTGGTGATGGAGGCCCGCCGGCACAAGGGCATCGATCTGGTCTACGGCGCGCGCCACGGCGTGCGCGGCATCGTCGACGAGGATTTCGTCGACCTGACGCAGGAGACCAGCCACAACCTGGAGCTGGTGGCGGCCACGCCGTCGTCGGCGCTGGGCAGCACCCGCGACAAGCCCGACCTGGCCTATTGCCAGAAGATCTTCCGCGTGCTGCAGGCGCACGGCATCGGCCACTTCTTCTACATCGGCGGCAATGATTCATCGGACACGGTGCGCATCGTCAGCGAGCAGGCGCAAGCCGCGGCCTACCCGCTGCGCTGCATCCACATCCCGAAAACGATCGACAACGACCTGGTCGGCAGCGACCACACGCCGGGTTTTCCGTCGGCGGCGCGCTTCGTGGCCCAGGCTTTCGCCGGCGCCAATCTGGACAACGCCGCGCTGCCGGGCGTCTACATCGGCGTGGTGATGGGCCGGCATGCCGGCTTCCTGACCGCCGCCAGCGCGCTGGGCAAGAAGTTCCCGGACGACGGCCCGCACCTGATCTACCTGCCCGAGCGGGTGTTCGTGCTGGAGCAGTTCCTGGCCGACGTGAAGGCGATGTACGCCCGCCACCGCCGCTGCGTGGTCGCGGTCAGCGAAGGTATCCACGATGCGAGCGGTGCGCCGATGCTCGCGCAGCTGGCCCGCGACCTGGAGCACGACGACCACGGCAACGTCCAGCTGTCGGGCACCGGCGCGCTGGCCGACCTGTTGTGCGAGGAGATCAGGGAAAAGCTCGGCATCAAGCGGGTGCGCGGCGACACCTTCGGCTACCTGCAGCGCAGCTTCATCGGTTGCGTCAGCGATGTCGACCAGCGCGAGGCCCGCGAGGTCGGCGAAAAAGCGGTGCAGTTCGCGATGTGGGGCGTCAACGGCGAGCACCGCGACGGCTCGGTGGCCATCCTGCGCACGGGTTATTACTCGGCCGACTACACCCTGCTGCCGCTGGCCGACGTGGCCGGCAAGACGCGGGTGATGGAGGACCACTTCATCAACGAGGCCGGCACCGACGTGACCGACGCCTTCCGCCTGTACCTGCGCCCGTTGCTGGGATCAGGCCTGCCTGACGCCTACCGGCTGCGGCCGGCGCCGGTGGCCAAGGTGCTGGGCGCGGGCTGAACGCGCCGGGCCCGCCGCCGTGACAGTGCCACCAGGGCGGCGCCGCCCGCCAGCAGCAGGGCCCAGGCGCCGGGCTCGGGCACCGGCAGCGTGGGCACGGTCAACTCGCGCAGATAGACGTTGACGCCTTGGTGGGCGTTCTTGTAAGCCGCGTGGGCGCCGCCGAAACCCGCCTCGCCGTACATCATCCGGCCGATGTTGGCGATGTGGCCGCCCTCGAAACCGATCCAGGGATCTTCCGGGCCGCCGGTGCCGGTGCCGTTGCGGTTGAGCACGTTGGTCATGCCGCCAGCGGCCACGCCGGTGTTGAACGAGGCCTTGACCTGCGCATTGGGGGCAAATTGGTCGCCCGGCGTGAATTGCCGCGCATCGTCGGTGGACATCACGCCCCAGGTCGATCGGTCGCCGGTGATGAACAGGAAGTCGCTGCCGGCACCGCTGAAAGGAATGGTCCAGTCGACAGCGGCCAGCGGATCGGTGCGGGCGGCCGGGTTCAGCGATGCGGTGCCGGTCAGGCTGTCAATCACGTTGATCCAGCCACCGCTGTCGGTGGCATGGCGCACCAGCATCCAGCCGCCGCCGTGGGTGCTCATGTCGGCATAGATCTCCATCGCCGCCGCACCGCCGGCGCCGTCGGCATCGACCCAGTAGACGCCATCGGCCGAGGCCGCGAAATCGCGTTTGATCTGCGCCGCCGACAGGCCGGCATTGGCCGCCGAGCTGCCGTCGTAGCTGCCGGCCCATGCCGGAGCGCCGCAGGCCAACGCTGCCGCCAGGGCCAGCGGGATCGAAATTTTTGAGGTCTGCATGGTCGCTCTTCAGGTGGTGGGTCGGGCACCCGGCAGATCGCGCTGCAGGGGCCATCGAGTATCTGCAGCGCCCGCCGATGATCACAACCCCGCGCCTGGGCGGTCGGCAGATGAGCCTTCTGCGGCGTCCATCCTGCGTGCCGGTGCTGCCCTACAGTCGGGGCCGTGCCATCACCCGTGCTGCTGCCATGACCTTCGATCCCGACCTGCTGCGCACCGACCCCTGGGCCGAGCAACGTGCCGCGCTGGTGCGCGAAGCCAACCGCCTGCGGCCGCTGGGCCTGGCCACCGGCACCTCGGGCAACCTCAGCGTGCGCGTCGATCTGGGCGAACACGGCGGCATGTTGATCACGCCCAGCGGCATCGCCTACGACACGTTGCAGCCCGCCGACCTGGTGCCGGTGGTCTTCACCGGCCCCGGCACCGCCCGCTGGGACCACCCGTTCGACCCCAGCAGCGAATGGTTGATGCACCAGGCCGTCTACCAGGCCCGGCCCGAGGCCGGTGCGGTGGTGCATGGCCACCCCACCTACGCCACGGTGCTGGCGATCCAGGGGCTGGAGATTCCGCCGCTGCACTACATGATCGCCGCGGCGGGTGGTGCGCCGATCCGCTGCGCGCCCTACTTCACCTTCGGCACGGCCGAGTTGTCGCGCGCCGCGGTGGCCGCGCTGGACGGCCGCAAGGCCTGCCTGCTGGCGCACCACGGGCTGCTGGCCTTCGAGCGCGACCTGGCGCGCGCGATGTGGCTGGCCGGCGAGGTGGAAACCCTGGCCCAGCAGACCTTCATGTGCCTGCAGCTGGGCGGCCCGCGGCTGCTGCCGCTGGCCGAGATCGACGTGGTGGTCGGCAAGTTCAGCCGCTACGGCCTGAAGACCAAGCCGGCCGCCTGACGGCGGCCTCAGCGCGGCCGCACTGAAGCTGCCGCGCTGAGGCCGCCGCACTGAAGTTGCCGCGCGGGGGCCCGGCGTGCGGCGCCGTCGCTCAGCCGCCGCTGGCCAGGATCAGCTGGGTCTGGATGACCACCGCGCAGAGCTTGCCGTCGGCGTTGCGGATCATGGTCTGCCAGACCTGCGTGCTGCGGCCGCGGTGCAGCGCGATGCACTCGCCGGTGACCGTGCTGCCGAGCTTGGCGCCGGCGATGAACTTGGTGCTGGAATCGGTGGTGGTGGTGCGCTGCCCCGGACCCAGGTTGACGAGGGTGCCGACCGCGCCCAGGGTGTCGGCAAAGGCCATGGTGGCGCCGCCGTGCAGGATGTCGCCGCCGGTGCAGAGGTCGGCGCGTACCACCAGCTCGGCGACCACGCGGTCGGGTGCCAGAGCGGTCAGGCGCAGGCCCATCAGGCCCGGAAACAGCGGGTCCAGCATCTTCTGCACAGTGGCGGCGTCGAGCATCGGAGGTCCTTGGTGGGTGGATACGGCCACCGTAAACCCATCTGCGCCACGCCGCCAGGGCGCTTTCCAGCGGTGCGCTGAGGGTTCCCTTGGCAACTTGTCACGTCGACCCGGCAGCGGCTCGGCCACCGCCGGCACCGGCTCGGCAACGCCGGCCGCCGCGACATGGCGAGGCCTGCCGCTCAAGGCCGCACCGCCGGCGTCTCCACCGGCAGGCCGGCCGCCCGCTGGGCCAGATAGGCCTCCAGCGCCAGCCATTCGGCGGCACCGGCGGCCCAGGGCTCGGCGCGCACGCCGGCGACGCAGCCGCGCAGGCGCCGCTGCAGGCTGCCCAGGGCCTGCCATTCCAGCCGGTAGATCGGGTAGCCGGTGGCATGGCCCTGCGGGATCACCGCACCGCCCAGCCGCTGGCCGGCCCGCTGGTCGTGGCATTGGCTGCAGGCCAGGTTCAACTGGCCCAGGCGCTGCTGCCACAGCGCAGCGCCCTGCGCGCGCAGCGGCGCCAGGCGCGGGTCGTCGGGGGGCGCCACCGGCTGGCCGCGTGACTGCAGCCCCAGCCAGAGTGCCAGCGCCAGCGCATCCGCCGATTCAGCCACCAGCGGGGCGGCCTGCTGGTGGCGCTGGCGGCAGGCGTCGATGCGCCCGGCCAGGTTGACGGGCTGGCCGGCCACCGCGTCCCAGGCCGGGTGGCGGGCGGCGGCGCCGGCGATCTGCTGGGCGTTGTCGCCATGGCAATCGGCGCAGGCGCGGCCGGCGGGGTTGCCGCGGTCACGCCACAGCGCGGCGCCATCGGCGACCCACAGCAGGGCCGGGTTCTGGCTGTCGTCGCGTTGCAGCGCCTGCAGTGCCGGGCTCATGAAGTGCAGGCCGGAGCGGCGGGCGTCTGCCTGCGCCAGCACGCCGGACGCACCCAGCAGCAGGCTGGCAGCGGCTGTGGCTGCTGCTGCTGCTGCTGCGGCAAAGGCCGCCGCAGTGCTGAAGCGGCGCCTCATGCCGGCTGCACGGCCCGCGTCTCCAGGTGGTGGAAGCCCCAGTCACCCCACCACTCGAAACGCAGCGTGCCCGGCCCGTCGGCACGCAGCCAGAACGCCAGGCTGGGGTTGGCGGCGATGGCCGGGTAGAGGTCGACCGCGATCACCAGGGCGCCGTCCAGCCGGCATTCGAAGCGCGTGACGATGCTGCGCGGCACGACGTTGCCGTAGCCGTCATGGCGCAGGCCGTTTTCCATCGGATGGCCCAGTGTCGCGCGCAGTTCGCCGGGTACGCCGCGCTGCAGCGCTTCGAGGCCGTGGAGGAGGGTGCGCACCCTCGGTTTGGGCAGCGCGGGGTCGGCCATTCAGGGCTCGATGCAGGCGGCCAGCGTGACCACCACGTCGACTTGCGCCGACCATTGGCTGCCGTCGCTCAGGCGCGCCAGCGCCACCAGCCGCTGCGAGGTGGCCAGCCGGATGCGGGTGTCCAGCTGCGCCCGGCCGCTGGCCGGGCCGAAGCTGGCGCGCACAACGTCGCGCTGCGGGTTGCGTTCATTGAAGACGACGATCTCCTGCACATGGCTGGCGGCGGTCATCGGGCTGTCGACGCGCACGCTGATCGGCACCGCGTTGCCGTTTTCGACCAGCGGTGGCACGTCGAGCAGCACGCGGCCCTCGGTCACCGGCTGGCCGGCGGCCCAGCGGGCGATCACCTGCTGCAAGGTGTCGGGCGCCGACACCGCCGCGGCCGGGCGGGTCTGCAGCGACAGCCAGCCCGCGCCGGCGGCCAGCAACAGCCGCCGGCGGTCCAGCGCGACAGGCGTGGCCTCGGGCACAGCGTCGGGCATCGGGCGGCCGCTCACCGCAGGCTGGCCAGCCAGGCCACCACGTCGTCGACCTGGGCCGGGCTCAGCAACGGTTGGCCGCGTTGCGCCGGCGCCACCTGTCGCAGGCCGTCGCTGCGGCCATACGACGGCATCACCGTCTCGGGGTTGAAACGCTCGGGCGCGAGCAGGCGCTGGCGCAGCAGGTCGGCCGACAGCCGTGCGCCCACGCCGGCCAGCGGCGGGCCGATGTCGCCCTGCAACGGCGCCGGCTGGCCGGGCAGCGCGTGGCACAGCACGCACAGCCCCTGCTGCCGGCTGGCGGCGATGGCCGCGCCGCGCACGACATCGCCAGTGGCGGCGGCCGGGTTGGCGATCAGCGCCAGCACGGCGGCCAGTGCCAACGCCAGGCCCGGGGCCCGCACCGACACCCGCGCTTTGCCGGTCATCCCCTGCGGCAGCGGCGCCGTCATGCGCGCTTGAGCGACTGGTTCTTGAGCGGCAGCGTGCGGATGCGCTGGCCGGTGGCGGCGAAGATCGCATTCAGCACCGCCGGTGCGGCCACCGCGATGGTCGGCTCGCCGACGCCGCCCCAGAAGCCGCCCGAGGGCATCACGATGGTCTCGACCTGGGGCATCTGCGCCAGCTGCAGCACCGGATAAGCATCGAAGTTGGTCTGCACGACGCGGCCTTTCTCCAGTGTGATCTCGCCGAACAGCGCTGCCGACAGGCCGTAGGCGAACGAGCCTTCGACCTGCGCCGCGATCTGCTGCGGGTTGACCGCGTGGCCGCAATCGGTGGCGGCGACGATGCGGTGGATCACCAACTCACCGGCCGGGCTGACCGAGACCTCGGCGCAGGCCGCCACGTAGCTGCCGAAGCCCATGATCTGCGCCAGCCCGCGGTGCACGGCTTGGCCGTTGACGGCTGCGGCCGGCGTGCCCCAGCCGGCGCGCTCGGCGCAGGCGTTCAGCACCGCCAGGTGCTTGGGCGCTCCGGCCAGCAGCTGCCGGCGCAGCGCCAGCGGGTCTTGCCGGGTGGCGTGGGCGATCTCGTCGATGAAACATTCGAGGTAGACCGCGTTCTGGTTCAGGTTGACGCCGCGCCAGAAACCCGGCCGCACCGGCGGGTTGCGCATCGCGTGGTCGATCAGCAGGTTGGGGATGGCATAGCCCAGCGCGCCCTCGGCACCGCCCGCGTTCAGGCCCTGGAAGACCACCGGGTCCAGCCCGTTGCGCAGGTTCTGCGGAAACAGCCCGGCCAGGATCGACTGGCCCGAGATGCGCATGTGCAGCGCGGTCAGCCGGCCTTGCGCATCCAGCCCGGCGCGCAGCTTGCACTGCGTGGTCGGGTGGAAGAAGCCGTGCTGCATGTCCTCCTCGCGGCTCCAGATCAGCTTGACCGGCGTGCCCGGCAGCGCCTGGGCGATGGCCACCGCCTGGCGCACCCAGTCGGTGGCGCCGCGGCGGCCGAAGCCGCCACCGAGGTGGATTTTGTAGACCTCGCATTGCGCTGCCGGCAGGCCCGACGCCTCGGCGGTGGCGGCCAGCGCGGCTTCACCGTTCTGGGTCGGAGTCCAGACCTCGCAGCGCGCGGGCTGGCCACCGGCGGCCGGCGTGAACTGGGCGGTGGCGTTCATCACCTCCATGCAGGCGTGGTTCTGGTACGGGTAGGCGTACACCGCCTCGATCGTGCGGGCGGCGCCGGCCAGCGTGTCGCGGGCTTGGCCGGCCTCGGTGCCGATCAGGCCTTCGGGCGCGTCGAGGCCGGCCTTCAGCATCGCCGTGATGTCGGCGCTGGACAGGTTGGCGTGCGCGCCTTCGTCCCACTCGATGGCCAGGGCGTCCACCGCCTGCTTGGCCCGCCACCAGGTGTCGGCCACCACCGCCACCGCGCTGTCGCCCACCGGCACGACGCGCTTGACGCCGGGCATCTTCAGCACCGGCGCGGCGTCGAAGTGCCTGACCTTGCCGCCGACGATGGGGCAGTCGCGGATCGCGGCGTTCAGCAGGCCGGGCAGTTGCAGGTCCATGCCGTAGACCTGCGCGCCGGTGGTCTTGGCCACGGTGTCCAGCCGCGGCAGCGGCTGGCCGGCGATGGTCCAGGTCTTGGGATCTTTCAGCGCGATGTCGGTGGGCGGCTTCAGCCGGGCCGCCGCGCCGGCCATCGCGCCGTAGGTGGTGCGCCGGCCTGTCGCGGCATGGGTGATGACGCCCTTCTCGGCGCCGCAGTCGGTGGCCGGCACGCCCCAGCTGTCGGCGGCGGCCTGCACCAGCATCATGCGGGCGGCGGCACCGCCCTTGCGCACGTAATCGTGCGATTCGCGGATGCCGCGGCTGCCGCCGGTGGAAAAATTGCCCCAGGCGCGGTTGCGCGCCAGGTTCTGGCCGGGCGTGGGGTATTCGGTGGTGACGCGGGCCCAGTCGCACTGCAGCTCTTCGGCCACCAATTGCGCCAGGCCGGTCAGCGTGCCCTGGCCCATCTCGCTGCGGGCGATGCGCACCACCACGGTCTCGTCGGGCTGGATCAGCACCCAGACGTTGAGCTCGGGCGTGGCCGGCGTGGCCGGCGTGGCCGATCGGGTCGGAGTCTGGGCCTGGCCCTGCACCATCGGCACGTGCAAGGCCAGCATCAGCCCGCCGGCGGCGGTGCTGCTGGTGACGAGGAAGCGGCGGCGCGACGGCGAGACCGGTGCGCGCCGGCTGCGGGGGCTGCGGGGGTTGCGAACAAGGGCGGTGGTGGTCATCGCATGCGCTCCTCAACCCTTGGCGGCCGAGCTGGCCAGCTGGATCGCCGCCTTCACCCGGTTGTAGGTGCCGCAGCGGCAGATGTTGGTCATCGCCTCGCGCACGTCCTTGTCGCTGGGTTTGGGCTTGGCCTTCATCAGTGCGGCGGCGGTCATCAGCATGCCCGACTGGCAGAAGCCGCATTGCGGCACGTCGAGCTGCACCCAGGCCTTCTGCAGCGGGTGGCTGCCGTCGGCCGACAGGCCCTCGATGGTGGTGATCTTCTCGGCCGCGCCGATGCTCGACACCGGCCGCACGCAGGACCGGCTGGCCACGCCGTCGATGTGCACGGTGCAGGCACCGCACTGCGCGATGCCGCAGCCGTACTTGGTGCCGGTGAGGCCCAGTTGCTCGCGCAGCACCCACAGCAGCGGGGTGTCGGGCGCGGCGTCGTGCGTGCGCACCTGGCCGTTGACGTTCAGCGTGGCCATCGGACTCTCCTGCAAGGTAGCGAACGCCCGCATGATGCAATGCCCGCCCTGCCGGCGATAGGGGGACTGTCGAGCCCCGCGCGCCTGCGGGGTTATCGACCGCAGCGGCGCCGCAAGACAGCACGGCCGGATGCTGCCGTGCCATGGCGACACCGCGCTTCAGCGCCGATCACCACCCTGCCTGCCTTTACTTGGCGGCCAGCCCCAGCTTGTCGATCAGGCCCTTTTCCTTGCTGAAGGTCTCGCGCGCCCAGCTGGCGTAATCGGCGCTGTTCTTGTACCAGACCGGCTGGTTGAGCTGCTCGAGCACTTCGACGTGCTTGGGGTCGTCCATCGCCTTCTTGAAGGCGTCGTGCAGGGTCTTCATCACCGCCGGGTCGATGCCCTTGGGGCCCGCCAGGCCGTAGGGCGAGTTGGCGACCACGTTGTAGCCCAGGTCCTTGGCGGTGGGCACGTTGGGCCAGCGCTTGATGCGTTGGTCGCCGAAGGTCACCAGCAGCCGCATCTGGCCGCTGTCGACGAACTTGTCCCAGCCGGTGGCGTCGCTGGCCGACATCACGTGGCCGCCCAGCAGTGCCTGCATCAGGTCGGCGTTGCCCTTGAACGGGATGTGGTTGAGCTGCACCTTGGCAACGTCGGACACCTCCTCGATCAGCAGGTGCGGGCTGGTGCCGGTGCCGGTGGAGCCGAAGTCGATCTTGCCGGGCTGCTTGCGCGCGGCTTCGAGAAAGTCGTTGAAGGTCTTGTACGGCGAATCGGCCTTGACGACGAAGCCGAAGGTGTAGCCGGTGACGCCGATGATGAAGCTGAAGTCGCTGACCGGGTTCCAGGCCGTTTTCTGCATGTGCGGGATGCGCAGCATGCCCATCGGGAACTGGGCGATGGTGTAGCCGTCGGGCTTGGCCTGCATCGCCATGTTGCCCGGGCCGTTGGTGCCGCCGCCGCCGGGCTGGTTGGTCACGATGACGGGCTGGCCCAGGTGCTTGCTGGCCGCCTCGGCCAATGTGCGCAGGTGGCGGTCGGTCGAGCCGCCGGCCGGCCAGGGCACGATCAGCGTGATCGGGCGGGTGGGGAAGGCTTGCGCCAGCACCGACGGCGCGGCGACGGCCAGCGCGGCGAGGGCCAGCAGGTGGCGGCGGGGGACGGACAGGCGCATGGCGGCGGCTCCAATTCGGAAGGGGGGTCGGGGGGGTGGGGTCGGATCGAGCGGCGCAGTCTAGCGATGCCGCGGGTTGTGCGGGGTCCCGCCAACGACAATGCCGCGGTGACCTTGCCGAACTTCCCGTCCGAGACTGTCGCCGTGCTCGATTTCGAGACCACCGGCATGAGCCCGGCGATGGGTGCGCGTGCCACCGAGATCGCCGTGGTGCTGGTGCAGGGCGGCCGCATCGTCGATCGGTACGCCAGCCTGATGCACAGCGGCGCCTGGGTGCCGCCGTTCATCGAACAGCTGACCGGCATCAGCAACCGCATGCTGGCCACCGCGCCGCCGGCGGCCCAGGTGATGCGCGAGGTGGCCGCCTTCACCCGCGGCTGTGCGCTGGTGGCGCACAACGCCAGCTTCGACCGCGGCTTCTGGCTGCACGAGATGGCGCTGGCCGCGGCGGCCGCTGCGGCCGCCAACCCTGCCGACCCGGCCGCTGCAGCCGCCGACCCTGCCGCCGCGCCCGCCGGCCCGGCGCCGGCATTCGGCTGCACCCTGCTGCTGTCGCGCCGGCTCTACCCCGAGGCGGCCAACCACCGGCTGGGCACGCTGGCGCGGCTGCACGGCATCACGCCGACCGGGCGCGCCCACCGCGCACTGGCCGACGCCGAGATGGCCGCCGGGCTGTGGCTGCGGATCGTGCGCGACGTGCAGGACCGCTATGCCGCCAGCGTGCCCTTTGGCCTGCTGTGCGCGTTGCAGCGCACGCCGCGGCTGCATCTGGCGCGGCAGGTGGCCCGCTACTTCGCCGCAACCTGAACGCCGAACGGCGGATGCAGCGGCAGCGCCGGCGTGGCAGCGACGGCCTGCGCACGGGCCGGCGTGGCGGCTGCCTTTGAGCCGCGACCACCTTGAAGGCCGCAGAGGTGCCCGCAGATTCCACGCTGGCGCAGCAAGAAGAACGGAACTGCGCTACCGTTTCGCACTCAATGGTTAGCCGCTCATCGATCGGACCCTTTTGAAAATGGAGAATTCGCCTGTGAAACACCTGCTGATTGCGCTGTCCATGGCTGTTGCCGCCGTCTCGTTGAGCCTGGCCCCGGGTGACGCCGACGCCAAGCGCCTGGGCGGTGGCAAAGCGGCCGGCATGCAGCGCCAGGCCCCGCCGCCGGCTGCCTCGCCCAACACCGCGAATGCCACACCCGCCGCAGCGCCCACCGCGCAAGCGGGCACCGCGGCGGCGGCGGCTGGCACGGCGGCCGCGGCTGGCAAGCGTTCGTGGATGGGTCCGCTGGCGGGTCTGGCAGCCGGTCTCGGCATCGCCGCGCTGTTCAGCCACCTGGGCATGGGCGAGGGCCTGGCCAACTTCGTGATGCTCGCGCTGCTGGCGGTGGTGGCGTTCATCGCCATCCGCTTCGTGATGAGCCGCATGGCCGGCAAGTCGCGCGGCGGCAACGTCCTGCGCGGCCCGCAACTGGCGGGTGCCGGCGCACCGTTTGGCGGCGGCGGCTCGGACAACGTCCGCTCGCCTCAGCCGCTGGCCCCGCCGGCAGCGATGGAGCGCAACGCATTCGGTGCGCCGATCGAGCGCAACGCCTTGGGCGAGCCGATGGGCCTGGCACCAGCCAGCGCGGCTGCGGTCACCCCGGTGGCGCTGCCCGGCGGCATGTTGGCGGCTGACTTCGAGCGCCTGGCGAAGATGGTTTTCATCCGCATGCAGGCTGCCAACGACGCTGCCAACCTCGACGACCTGCGCAAGTTCACGACGCCCGAGTTGTTCGCCTCGTTGCGGCTCGACCTGCAGGACCGGGGCACCGCCAAGCAGGTGACCGATGTTGTCCAGATCAATGCCCAGGTGGTCGAAGTGGCGCAGGAAAAGGGCCAGGACATCGTCAGCGTGCGTTTCCATGGTTTGATTCGCGAGGCGGTCGACGCCGGCGCCGAGCCGTTCAAGGAGCTGTGGCACCTGGTTCGGCCGGCCGATGGCTCGGGCGAGTGGGCGATCGCCGGCATCACGCCGGAGACGTCACCGGCGTAAGCTGTCCGCGGCGGGCCTCACGCCGCCCCTTGTGCCAGACGGCGGCTTCGGCCGCCGTTTTCACGTCTGGGGTGGGTCTGCCCGGCGGGGGTCTGTCCGGCGTCTGCCGGCCGCCTGACTACACTGGCAGACCGGCCCGCCGGGCTTCCTCTGCCACCTCTTTCGACAGGCGCCACCGTGAACCGCTGCACCGCACCGTCCCCGACTCCCCACCCGAAGCCGCCGTTGCGGGCGCTGGGTCCGCTGGTGCTGTCGCTGTGGCTGGGCTGTGCCGGCGCAGCCGGAGCGCAGACCGCGACGGCACCGGCCACGTCCGCCGCGGCACCGGCGCCGGCACCGGCACCGACGCTGCGCGCCGAGGTGGCCAAGCCGCTGCAGGCAGTACAGGACGCGATCAAGGCCGGCAACTACAAGGATGCCGCGCCCCGGCTGGCCGAGGCCGAATCGGTGCCTGCGCTGACGCCCTACGAGGCCTACATCATCCAGCGGCTGAAGGCGCCGGTGCAGTTCGGCCTGGGCGACCAGGCCGCCGCGCTGACCGCTTTCGAGGGCGTGCTGGACTCGCCGCAGTTGCCGGCCGCCGAGCGGCAGCCGATCCTGGAGACCACCATCAAGCTGGCGCTGCAGCTGAAGGACTACCCGCGCGCCGTCCGGTGGATGAAGGGGTATGTGGCCGAAGGCGGCAGCAATGCCGAGATCCGCCAGATCTACCCGCAAGTGCTCAGCGTGACGGGCGACCATGCCGGCGTATTGCGCGAAGTCGGCCCCGTGGTGGCGGCCAATGACGCGGCCAGGCGCACCACGCCCGAGGCCACCTTGCGCCTGCTGGCCGGCAGCCAGAACGCCATCAAGGACAACGCCGGCTACCTGGTCACGCTCGAAAAACTGGCGGCCAGCACCGGCAAGGCCGAATACTGGGGCGAACTGATCGCCCGCAGCACCGACCGCGACGGCTTTGCCGGCGATCGGCTGCGCATCGACATCTACCGCCTGCGGGCGGCGGTGGGCCTCAAGGCCGGCCCCGGCGAGACCGGTGACTGGGCCTTCCGTGCCAACCAGGCGGGCCTGCCGGCCGAAGCGCAGAAGCTGCTGGACGACGGCTTCGCGGCCGGCCTGCTCGGCAAGGACGACAACGCCGACGCCGACCGCAAGCTGCGCGAGTCCGCCACCAAGGCGGCCCGCCAGGAAGCGGCCACGCTGGCCGAGGGCGAGGCCGCGGCGCTGAAGGCCAAGGACGGCAATGCCGCCTTCGGCCTGGGGCTGTCGGTGTCGGGCACCGGCGCCCACGAGCGCGCGCTGGGGCTGATGAACCAGGGCCTGGCCAAGGGCGGCCTGCGCCGGCCCGACGACGCGATGCTGCACCTGGGCCTGGTGCAGTGGCGCGCCGGCAAGGCCGCGGACGCGCAGCGCAGCTTCGCCGCCGTCAAGGGCAGCGATGGCGCGGCCGACCTGGCGCGGCTGTGGACGGTCTACCTGACCAGCCCGGTGCGGCCGTAGGCGGCGCGGCGCCCGCCGGTCTGGCCGGAGACGCGCCCGGTCGACGAACTTTCGACACTCCACCGGCCGCCATCACTGGCCCGCACCGGCCAGCACTCCGGCCAGCACTCCGGCCACCACCCCGGCCATCACACCGGCCACCACCCCGGCCACCACCGGCCGCACCCGCAGCCCAACGCACGGAAGTCCCCATGAGCGCCCTGATCCTCGGCTTGTTGATGTTCCTCGGCATGCACTCGGCACGCATCGTGGCCGACGGCTGGCGCAGCCAGGTGATCGCGCAGCGCGGTCCGGGTGTGTGGAAGGGGCTGTACACCGTGGTCTCGCTGGTCGGCTTCGGGCTGATCGTCTGGGGCTATGGCCAGGCCCGGCTGGCGCCCCAGGTGCTGTGGGCCTCGCCGACCTGGACCCGCCACGCCGCCAGCCTGCTGGTGCTGCTGGCGATGGTGCTGCTGCTGGCCGCCTATGTGCCGGGCAACGGCATCAAGGCGCGGCTGCACCACCCGATGGTGCTGGCGGTCAAGGTCTGGGCCTTCGCCCACCTGCTGGCCAACAACACGCTGGCCGATGTGCTGCTGTTCGGCGGCTTTGCGCTGTGGGCGGTGCTGAACTTCCGCTCGGCCCGTCAGCGCGACCGCGCCGCCGGCACGCTGTACCCGGCCGGAAGCGCCGGTGCGACCGCGTTGACGGTGCTGCTGGGCGCGGCGCTGTGGGCGGCCTTTGCGTTCTGGCTGCACACGCTGTTGTTCGGCGTGCGGCCGTTCGGCGGCGGATCGGCCGGCTAGCCGCGCCAGCGCCCCGCCGCCCGGGCGCCGCCGTTGCTCGGCTCAGCGCGCGTCGTGCGGCGGCAGGCCGAAGAGCTGATCGAAGACGGTTTCGCCTTCCAGTTCGCGCACCTCCAGGCCCTTGAGCACTTCGCGCAGCGGCGGTTGCGGGCGCGATGGCGCCGGCTGCGGCAAGTCGCCCGGGCGCGTGGGAGGCCGGGCGCGTCCTGGGTCGACGGGGGTGGCAGGGGGCTGCATGGTGGTGGCAAGCCTAAAACGGCTGGCACCGGATCGAAAACCCGATCTGGCCGGGGCCGACAGCCCAACTCCGCCCGCGCGTCGGCGGACGCCCCGCCCGCGGGCAGAACGTCACGCTGGCGCACCGTTGCGACCGCCTTGGCATGCCGGGGCCTGCCCGGGCCGCACCCGTGTGTAGCCCGCGACACCAGCACGGCACCACGACCGCACCACTGCCGCACCACCACCGCACCACCACCACACCACCACCACCACACCACCACACCACCACCGCACCCCGTCCCGCAGCCGTTCCCCATCGGTTCAGCCGCAGCACGCCCCGGCACCGCATCAAAGCGGCGGCGCTCAGAAGCTCGGAAGCTCAGAAGCTCAACCGCACGCCGCCCTGCAGCGCCCGTCCCCCCGCTGGCGCCAGCTCGCGCGCGTTGCGCAGGGTGCTGGCGTTGTAAGCCAGCACGTCGCCCAGGTTGCTGAGCTTGAGGTACCACAGCGCATCGGCCGCGGTGCCCAGCCGCTGCTGCCAGCTGGCCCACAGGTCGACCACCGTGGCGCCGGGTGTGGCGATGTCGGTGCTGGGCACGCGGTTCTGGTCGGCGGTGTAGCGCAGTTGCGCGCCGCCGCGCCAGGCGCCCAACGCGGCCTCCAGCCCGGCCTGCAACCGCTGCGGTGCGATCCGCGGCAGCGGTTGACCGGTGGCCCGGTTGTCGCCGCGCACCAGGTCGAAGCTGGCGGTGGCGTCCAGCGTCCACGGGGCATCGATCAGCCGGCTGCGGCCTTCGATCTCCAGCCCCCGCAGCCGGGCGGGCACGCCGGTGAACCGGTACTCGGGCAGGTCGATGGTGCCGCCGTTCTCGTCGGCCACCGACACCGTGGCGCCCGAGGCGTCGAGCGCGATGAAGTTGTCGAACCGGGTGCTGTAGACCGCCGTGCGCAGGCTGTGCGCGCCCTGCTGCCACTGCAGGCCGAGCTCGACATGGCGGCTTTTCTCCAGTTGCTGGGCCGGGTCGCCGCGTTCGTAGACGCCGGTGGCCACGTGCAGGCCGTTGGCGTAGAGCTCGTAGTAGGCCGGTGCCCGCTCGGTGCTGCCCAGCGTGGCGCTCCAGCGCCAGCCCGAATCAGGGGCACCGATCGGCGAGACCAGGCCCAGCGACAGGCTGGTGGGCGTGAAGTCGCGCTGGTCGGCGGGGCCGAAGCGGGGGTTGGCAACTGCGCCAGCGTCCGCTGCATCACCGTCCGAGCGCACCCGCACCTGTTCGAGCCGCACGCCGGCGCTCAGCGTGCTGCCGCCGGCCAGGCCCAGCGACTGCAGCGTGAACAGCGCGTCGCTGCGGGTCTGGGTGCCGGGTACGAAGGCCTCTTCGCCCAGCGCCGAGAAATCTAGCCGCTCGACCTGCAGCCCGGCCACGCCCCGCCAGGTGCCCAGCGGCAGCGTCACCGCGGCTTGGCTGGCCTGCAGCCGGGCCTCGCTGCCGCGGCTGCTGAAGGTGGTGCCAATGGCGCCGCTGCCTTCCACTTCTTCATGCTGGTAGCGGGTGTGGCTGGCCTGCAGCGACAGGGCTGAAAACGGCCCGGCCAGGCCGCGGCGCTCGCCGGCCAGCTGCAGCCGGTCGCGCTTCATGCGGATGGTGACGTCGGGCTCGACGGTGACGCCGTAGTTATTGCGGTAGGTGTCCAGCGCCGCGCCGAAGTGGCCGTTGGCGTCGGCCCAGGAGGCGCCGATGGCGCCCGATCGGCTGTCGCCGGCGCTGTTGGCGACTTCGTCGGTCTCGGCCAGCGGCTGGCCGTCGGCAACGGGTGTGAAGCGCGGCGTGCGCAGGTTCTCGCTTTGGCGGCGGGCCACGTCGAGGTGCCAGTTCAGGCCGTTGCCACCGCCGTCCAGCAGCGCGGCGGCGGCCCGCTCGCTTGCGGCGCCGCCCAACCGCAACTCGGCGCGTCCGCCAAGGCCTTGCAGTGCCTCGCGCGGGATGCGGTTGTCGAGCGTGTTGACCACGCCGCCGGTGGCGTTGCCACCGTACAGAAGCGCGGCCGGGCCACGCAGCACCTCGATGCGCTCGACCACCAGCGGGTCGAGTGCCACCGCATGGTCGAAGCTCAGGTTGGACGCGTCGGCCGACGCGCCGCCGTTGTCGAGCAGGCGGATGCGGTCGCCGTCGAGCCCGCGGATCACCGGCCGGCTGGCCTGCGGGCCGAAGTCGCTCGACGACACCCCCGCCTGGCCGCTGAGCGTCTCGCCCAGCGTGCCGGCGCGGCGCAGCGTCAGCGCGTCGCCGCTGAGCACGGTGCTGGGCTGGGCCAGCGCGGTGCTGCCCAGCGGGTTGCCGGTGATGACCACCGTGGTGGTGGCCATCGGGCTGGCCGACGTCGCAGACGAGGGTGATGCGGCCGCCGGCGCGGGTTTGGGGCTGGTCTGGGCCTGCGCCGGCAGTGACAGCGCGGCGAGCAGGGCGGTGGTGACGGGGGTCAGGCCAGGGGACAGGCGCCGCAGGGGCGAGCCGGCCAAGGCAACGCGCGCGGTGCGGCGCGCGCCGGAATACAACGGGATCATGGCAATGCTTTCGGACAGGGGATGACGGACACGACGCCGCGCGCGGCTCCAAAGGAGCGGGGTTGCCAGGCCGCCCTCGGCGCCCAGCCCCCTGGGGTGGGGCCGGGCGCGGGGCGGGCTGGTCAGCCGGCGCGGCGGGTGCGGTGGGTCAGGCGCAAGCCCGCCGCGGCGGTGCGCGTGCGAGGTAGGGGGCGCCCGCGCCGCGGCGCGTGGTGCGCGCCACCGGCCGCGCCGGCGCCGGGCTGCGCAGCACCGGTGCGGCCCAGCGCAGCAGCGCCGGCAGCGCGGCCATGCCCAGCACCACCAGCGCCAGGCAAGCCTGGCACAGGCCGTCGGCGGCGGTGTCGGTGGCGTCGGTGGCAGCCGCGTCGTCATGAGCGGGGTGGGCGTGGGTGGACACCGCCCCCGATACCCCGCCCTGCAGCCCGTGCGACAGCAGATGCTGCAGCCCCAGCTGCTGGGTGACCAGCAGGACCAGGGCGAGCGCAACAGCGATCAGGCGGCGTGTCATGAGGCTGCGAGCATAGCCGCAGCCCATGTCAGGCGTTGGTGCCGGTGCCGGTGCCGGTGCCGGTGCCGGTGCCGGTGCCGGTGCCGGTGCCGGTGCCAGTGCCAGTGCCAGTGCCACGGTCCGCGTCCCGGCCTTCAGCCGGCCGGTCCGGCGGGGCATCGACCAGCGGCTCGATCAAGCCCGGCCCTTCGACGCTGGAGCGCCCGACCGTGCGCGCCACCGGCCAGGCCTGCATGGCGCCGGCCGGCAGGCCCTGCAGCAGCGGCGCCAGGGCGGCCGGGTCGGTGCGGCTGCGGTCCAGCCAGGCGGCCCAGTGTTCGGGCGGCAGCATCACCGGCATGCGGTCGTGCAGCGGCGCCATCAGCGCATTGGCGGCGGTGGTGATGACGCAGCAGGTGAGCACCCACTCTCGGTCATCGGGTTGATCGGCAACGTCTGGCTCGCCCGCGGCCCGCGGCGGCCGCCAGGCCTCGAACAGGCCGGCCATGGCGAAGAAGGGCGCGCCCAGCGGGCTGATGTAGTGCGGCTGCTTGGCCGGTTTGCCGTCGGCGCCGGTGACCGCCTGCCATTCGTAGAAGCCGCTGGCCGGCAGGATGCAGCGGCGCCGGCGCACCGCCTGGCGGAACGAGGGCTTGTCGGCCATGCCTTCGCTGCGGGCGTTGTTCAGCTTGGCGCCCAGCGCCGGGTCTTTCGCCCAGTGCGGCAACAGGCCCCAGCGCATCAACTCGGCCACGCGCTCGCCTTCTTTGGTTTCGTAGACCGCCGGCACGGCCGATTGCGGCGCCACGTTCCAGCGCCGGTCGAACGGCTGGATGCGGGTCAGGCTGAAGCCGGTGACCAGGGTCTGCGGGTCGTAGGCGATGACGTAGCGGCCACACATGGCGAATGGGGGATGGCTCACGAGGTTGCGGCGGTCCTCGATGGTGACACAGGCGCCGGGGGGCCCCCTTCGGGGGGTGGCGGGTGGGGGCCCCCGCCGGCCAGCCGCCCGGGTGATGGTGGCCGCCAGCGGATCGGTCGACCATGGGGCCACGCCACACCCGATCACGCCAGCCTGTCCACCACCCCTCGCGGAGGCCCCATGACCATCCTGTCCCTCGCCCCCTTGCGCCGCCCCAGGCCGGCGGCGGTCTGCGATGCCGGTGACGCGGCCGCCACCCATGCGCTGGCCGCATCGGCCGCCGTCGCGTGTGCCGGCGCTGGCGACGCGGGTGACAGGCGGGTCTGCGGCTGGTTCGATTCCAGCTGGGAACTGCGGCAGGGCCTGGCGGTGAGCGAGCTGCCCGAGGCCGAGCTGCCCGTGGCCGTGCTGTGGTTTGCCGAGCTGATGCCGGCAGTGCTGCCGCTGTCTGCGCTGGCCGTCGAGTCAGCGTGGCTGCAGTGAGCCGGCCGACGGTCCGGCGCGGGCGCCCGGGCCCGTTGGGAGCAGGCGGTCGCCTGCCGGCCGCTGCACCCGGTCGGCAGTTGCGGCCCGCTGCCGGTGATCGCGCTGCAGCTCCCAGCGCTGGTAGGGCTGGTCCCGGCCCGACTGCGCCAGTGCCAGGCGGGTGACCAGGTCGTGGGTCGTCGACGGCGGCGCCGCGGCCACCGCCACCAGGCCCCAGGCCACCAGCGCCACCGACACCCCCCGCGGCGGCCGCAGCGCCGGCAGGCGGGTGGTGGCCAGCGCCAGGCCGCTGCACGACCCGCCCAGTGCTGCGCCGGCCAGCACCTCGCTCCAGGAATGGGCGCCCACCATCACCCGTGACACCGCCACCGCGCCGGCCAGCGCCACCCCGGCCAGCAGCAGACCGCGGTGGTGGGCGCCGCCGCGCGCCGCACTCGCATCGCCGGCGCTGCCGACGCCACCGACGCCATCTGCCCCGCCCGCACGGCCGGCCAGCAGCACCAGCGGTGGCAGCACCGCGGCGGCGAACATGGCGTGGCCGGAGATGCCGGTGAAGTCCAGCGGCGCGTAGCCGATGCCGTAACCGATGAAGGCCACCTTGGTGGCGGTGGTCAGCAGTGCCGCGGCCGCGGTGGCAGCCAGCCACCACCCCGCCAGCCGGCCACCGCCGGGGCTGCGCGCCAGCCAGACCACCGCCAGCAGCAGCGCCGGCAGCAGCAGCTGCGCCTCGCCCAGCCGGGTCAGTTGCTGCCAGAAGGTCGGCGCTAGGCTGGGCCAGAAAGGCAGGGTGGCGGTGGGATCCGGGTTGACCATGGCTGGCAGATGGTAGCCGCCGGCGATGTCGGCCCGGGCGGCCCCGGGCGTGGCCGGCGCCGTGCCTCAGAGGGTGTTGACGAAATGACTGGCACCGCAGGGTGAGGCCCCAAAATGAGCCCACTTGTCGTTGCAAATGCTCGCCGGGCCTGCAGCCCGCCTGCGCTGTGCGCCTGAATTGGGCCCGTTTTGGGGTCTCACGCGGGTGCCATTCATTGTGTCAACACCCTCTCAGCGCGGCGTGGCTTTGTACCGCTCGACCAGCGCTGATTCGAGCCGGTAGCCGCTGCTGCCCATCGCGGTGTTGCTGCGGCTGGCCTTCAGCACGCCGTTGACCCACACCGTGTCCATGCTGCGGAACCCGGCCGCCGGCTTGGCCGGCACCACCATCACGATCTGATTGGCCGGGGGCGGCGGGGTGTGGATGCAGGCGCCGAAATACGGCACCAGCAGGAACTCGGTGTGGCCGGCGGCGGTTTCTTCGAGCGGCACCAGGTAGCCCGGCAGGCGGATCTTGGCGCCGTCCAGTGACGGCTCAGTGGGCGCGTTGTCCCAGGCTTCGCGCATCTGGCTCATCAGTGCGGTGGTCTTGGGGTCGCCGTCGATGAGCATGCCGATGTTGGTGATGCCCTTGTCGCGCATCGCCTTGCCCGGGTCCCAGCCCTTGGGCACCAGGTCGTCCCAGCGCAACTCGGTGTAGCCGTCGACGACCTTGGGTTTGGCGGGTGCCGAGGCCGCCGCGGCCGGGGTGGCTTGGGCTTGTGCCCAGGCGGGCAGCGCCAGCAGCGCCGGCGCGGCGGCCAGCACGGTGGCGATCCGCAACAGACGGCGGCGCGGCAAGCTGTCGAAGACAGCGGTCGGGGTCAGGTCGGCAGGTTTCATAGGGTGCTTGGTGCTCCGCACTGCGTGATTCGCCCTGGGGGCGGCCCGGCGGGCTCATGGCTCAGGTTCGGGGTGAAAGGCCGTCGGCCAGCGACAGGCGGTAGGCGCGCCAGCCCGGTAGCAGGCTGGCCACCAGCCCGCCGGCCAGCACCAGCGCCATCAGCGTCCATTCTGCGCTGCCCGGCGCCTGCAGCCGCAGCGTGAGGCCGAAGGCCGTTTGCGCCCAGGGCCCGAGCACGGCCACCGCGCCCCAGGCCGCCAGCGCGCCCAGCGCCACGCCGCAGGCGGTGACCAGCATGCCCTCGGCCGCCAGCAGCGCCAGCACCTGGCGCGGCCCGGCGCCCACCGCGCGCAGGATGGCCAGCTCGCGCCGGCGCTCGTTCAGCCCGGCCAGGATCACCGCCACCAGCCCGGCCAGGCTGACCACCGCCACCAGCGCGCTCATCGCCTGCAGGCCGCGTTCACCCAGGCCGACCACGTCCCACAGCTCGTCGAGCGCGACGCCGGGCAGGATAGCCAGCAGCGGCTCGTCGCGGTAGGCGGCCACTTCGCGCTGGACCGAAAACACCGCGGCGCGCGATTTCAGGCCGATCAGCGCGGCGGTGATGCTGCGCGGCGTCAGGTCTTGTGCCGCAGCCGCCTCGGCGCTGACCGCCATGCCGGGCAGCGGCGCGCCGGCGGCCCAGTCGAGGTGCAGCGCCTCGATCGCCTGCAGGCTGATGTGCACGGTGCGGTCGACCGGCGTGCCGGTGGCCGCCAGGATGCCGACCACGCTGAACGGCTTGTCGGCGTGGTCGTTGGCCACCATCGCGCCGTCGCCGTGCGCCAGCACGATCTTCTGGCCCAGCGTGTAGCCCAGCCGGCGGGCCACCTCGGCGCCCAGTACCGCGTCGTACAACTGCGTGAACGGCCGGCCCTGCGCCAGCACCAGGGCCTGCTTGTCGCCATGGCGGAAGTGCTGAAAGTAGGCCGGCGTGGTGCCCAGCACCGCGAAGCCGCGGTGGCTGTCGCCCAGCGACAGCGGCACCATCCAGGCCACGGCACGGTGTTTGGCAACGGCTTCGGCGCTGGTGTAGCGGATGTTGTTGGTGGCGTTGCCGATGCGGAAGACCGAGAACAGCAGCAGCTGCACCGGCCCGGTGCGGGCGCCGACGATCAGGTCGGTGCCCGACACGGCCTGCGAGAAATTGGCCCGCAGGTCTTGCCGGATGCGCTCGATGCCCAGCAGCAGGAAGGTGCTGAGCGCGATCGACAGCACCACCAGCGACAGCACGAAGCGGCGGTTCCAGGCGCTGCGGGCGGCCAGCACGACGAGGTAGTTCAAACGCGGTGCCCGCTCACGTCGGCCAGGTCGGCCGGACCGGCCACCGCCGCGGCGCGGTTGATCGTCGGCAGGTCGACGACGCGGCCAAAGCGCTCGGCCAGCCGGGCGTCGTGGCTGACGAACAGCAGCGCGCTGCCGGCCTCGGCGCAGCTTTGCAGCAGCAGCGCCATGAAGGCCTCGCGCAGCGGCTCGTCCAGCGCCGAGGTCGGCTCGTCGGCAATCACCACCTCGGGCGCGCCGATCAGGGCCCGGGCCGCGGCCACCCGCTGCTGCTGGCCCACCGACAGCCGGCCGGCCGGCAGCTGCCAGTGGTCGGCGGCCAGGCCGGTGCGGGCCAGCAGCGCCTCGGCCGCACCCGGCCCGGCACGCTGCGCCCGGCGCGCTGAAAAGCGCAGCGGCAGCCGCACGTTGTCGAGCACGCTGAGGTAGGGCAGCAGGTTGAACTGCTGGAAGATGTAGCCCAGGTGATCGGCGCGGTGGCGGTCGCGGGCGCTGGCGCCCAGGCCGCCCCAGGGTTGTCCGAGCAGCGCGGCCGTGCCGGCATCGGCCAGCAGCACGCCGGCCGCCAGCGACAGCAGCGTGCTCTTGCCGCAGCCGCTGGGGCCACGCAGGAAGACGGTGTCGCCGGGCTGCAGCAGCAGGCTGTCGAGGTCGATCGCGTCCTGCGCCGCGCCGGGCCAGCGAAAGCGCAGGTTTTGCAGCGACAGGGCTGGGGCTGGGGCCGGGGCTGGCGGCGGCTGCGCGGTCACCGGGTCATCGCCTCAGCGGCCCCAGGCCGGGCAATCTGGCTTGGGTCGATCAGCGGGGGCAGCAGCGGCAGCAGGGGCAACAGCGGCCGCAGGGGCAACGGCGGGAGGGCGGGGGCGGTCAAGGCGGGGCGGATGAAAGGCGTCGAGCCAGCATAGCAGTGCGCCGGCCCGCGCCAGATCGACGGCCACCGCCCCGCACGCCCCTTCAACCGCGGCGGCGGCGCAATGCGCCCAGCAGCGCGACGCCGCCCAGCATCAGCGCCCAGGTCTGCGGCTCGGGCACGGCGGCGGCGGCGCGGGCGGCCACGCCGGTGTCGGCGAAGTCGGTGAACACGCCGTCCACACCCAGGCGCATGTAGTAGGCCATCTCGGCCTGCGGGTCGGCAAAGCCGTAGCCGCTGGCGTCGTTGCGGAAGGTCCAGGTGTGCACCAGCAAGCCGGCGTCGTGCGCGGCCTCGATCACGCCGGTGCTGCCGTCGACGCGGCGGTCGTTGATGTTCAGCGTGCCGTTGCCGGTGCGGTCGACGCCGTCGGCCACGGTGGTCACCAGGTACGGTTTCCAGGGGCCGATGCCGTCGGCGTAGGTCTTGACGAAGGCCAGGCCCTGCGTGGTCAGCAGGTCGGCGAAGCTGCGCGGATCGCCGTTCAGCGCGAAGTCGTAGGGCTTGTCGTACGGCGCCACCAGCGACATCGAGCCATCGGCGTTGACGTCGTCGGCATCGACCAGCTGCACCAGCTTGATGGCGGTCTTGCCGTTGAGGTACTGCAGGTTGCCGACCTCGAAGCTCTGGATGAACACCGGTGCCGTGGCCAGGTTGCCGTAGGCCGAGTGCAGGGTGCTGACCAGCTTGTCCTCGAAGGTGTTGGGACCGAAGCTGGCGGTGTGGAAGGTCGAGTGCTTGATCTCGGGGTAGATACCAATCGTGCGGCCGGTGGCCAGGCTCTGCGCCTTGGCCAGGCTGATCACTTCGTCGAGCGTGGGGATCTGGTAGAGGCCGTTGTAGCGCTGGTCGCGGCTGGCACGGGCCTGCACGGCGCGCAGGGTCTTGATTTCGGCCAGGGTGAAGTCTTGTGCGAACCAGTCCGTGGTGGCCTGGCCGTCGACCTGGCGGGTGGTCTTGCGGTCGGCAAACTGGGGCAGCTGCGCCACGTTGGTGGTGCCGCCCAGCATCGGCTCATGTCGAGCGATCATCACGCCGTCGCTGGTCAGCACCAGGTCGGGCTCGATGTAATTGGCGCCCATCGAGATGGCCAGCGCGTAGCTTTCCAGCGTGTGCTCGGGCCGGTAGCCCGACGCGCCGCGGTGGCCGATGACCAGCGGCGCGGCGCCGTCCAGGGTGTTCCAGGCGGCGTGGGCGCTGGCGCTGCCGAGCGCAGCGGCCAGCGCCAGGGTGGTGGTGGCACAGGCGGTGGCGCAGGCCAGCGCACAGGACAGGGACGGGCGATTCATGGCGGTCTCCTCGGTGGGGCCTCGCCGCTGGCGGGGCGCCATCCGCAGTCGAAGCCCCCCACAGTATGGCGGCCGCTCATGACCGGGGTTTGACAAGGCGCCGCCGCCCACGCTGCGAGGGGATGCGGCGGCGTTTCTTCGGCGTTTCTTCGGCGGTCATTCGGCGTTCCTTCAGCGCTTTGTCGGCGCTGCCCGCGTTCCATCGCCATCGCCGGCCACTTGGTCGCAAGCCGCTCGCGGCGCAGTGCGCGCCTGCCTAGAGTTCAGTCATCGAACACCCACCCGGCCACACCCAGGAGCCCAACATGACCACCCCCCGCCCACTGCAAACCACCTTGACGCAACGAGCCCTGGCGCTGAGCCTGGCGGCGGTGGTCACCTTTGGTGTATTGGCCGGCGTGGCGGGCCAGGCCGGCAGTGACCGATCCTCTGAACTGGTGCAGCAACTGCGGGCCGTGCCGCAGGTCATCATCACCGCACCGTCGGCGCCGCAGGCTTGATCCCTTGATTTACCAGGCCCTGCGATCCAGGGCCGCTGGACGGGCCGGCCGGTTGCCGGCCTTTTTTTGGGCCGCGTCGCTGGCGCGTCAGGCCGCGCGCTCGGACAGCCGGAAGGCCTGGATCACGACCGCCAGCTGACTGGCCTGGTCACGCAGGCTTTCGGCGGCGGCGGCGCTCTCTTCGACCAGCGCGGCGTTCTGCTGGGTCATGCCGTCGAGCTGGGTCACCGCCTGGTTGACCGAGCCGATGCCCTTGCTCTGCTCGGCGGTGGCCGCGCTGATCTCACCGATGATGTCGGACACGCGCTGGATGCCGCCGACGATCTCGGCCATCGTGCTGCCGGCGTCCTGCACCTGGCGGCTGCCCGATGCCACCCGCTCGACACTGGCCGAGATCAGGCCCTTGATTTCGCGCGCCGCGGCCGCGCTGCGCTGGGCCAGGCTGCGCACTTCGCCGGCCACCACCGCGAAGCCGCGGCCCTGTTCACCGGCGCGGGCAGCCTCGACCGCGGCGTTCAGCGCCAGGATGTTGGTCTGGAAGGCGATGCCGTCGATGGTGCCGATGATGTCGGCGATGCGCTTGCTCGACGACGAGATCTCGTCCATGTTGGCCACCACCTGCTTGACCACCTCGCCGCCGCGGCGCGCGGCGCTGACGGCCGAGCTGGCCAGCTGGTTGGCGGTGGACGCCGATTCGGCGCTCTGCCGAACGTTGCCGGTCAGCTGCGCCATCGCGCTGGCGGTCTGTTGCAGGTTGCTGGCGGTCTGCTCGGTGCGCTGGCTCAGGTCGGTGCTGCCGCTGGCGATCTCGCCCGAGGCGGTCTGGATGTTGCCGGTGCTGTGCGACACCGACAGCATCGCCGCGTTCAGCCGGCCGAGCGAGCGCTGCAGCGACAGCGCCAGCGGCGTGGTCACCGCGACGCGGTCGACATCCAGCGCCAGTGAGGTGCCGGCGCCGAGGTGGTCGACGATGCGGCCCATCTCTTCGCCGCTCTGGGCGGCCTGGCGCATCAGCACGGCCATGTAGACCTCGAAGCCGGTCTGCACCACGACATAGCCGGCATGCACCATGACCTTCAGGAAGTCGGGCTGGGTCATGCAGTAGACGCCGACACCGGCGGCCTGCAGCCGGTCGAAGGCGACGTGGTGCACGGCGATCAGCCCGGCGGCGGCCACCACCGGCCGCCAGTCGCGGTAGACCAGCAGCACGGCCAGCGTGGCGAAGACGCCGAAGTGAAACTCCAGCGTGCCGCGGCCGAGCTGGATGTGCAGCGCCGTCATGCCCATCAGGCAGCAGGCCAGGACGATGCTCGACACGACGCTGCCGCGCGCCGTCATCACCGCGCCGGTGCCCAGCGCCAGCAGGGCCAGGCCGACCACAAGCGCGGTGGCCAACTGGTCGTAGCTGACGCCGATGGCCACCGCCACCGCGGCGCTGCCGGCCACCGCGGCCAGCATCAGGGCGTCGGCGGTGGCGGCGATGGACAGGGAAGAGGGGGCGGTCTGTGCGGTCATGTCGGGTCTTTGCTGGCGGCGACTGGAATCGGGTTGGGTTTGACAACGAGGTCACTGGCCTAAGACATCGGCAAGCGCTGACAGTGGTATCGGCCTGCGACCGTGGCGACTTGAGGGTGGCGGCGTACCATGCTGGGCCGTGAATTGGCGTCCACCCGGCGCCGCGCGGCACAGGAGCGCGGGTCATGAAAGCGATCTGGAACGGCGTGGTCATCGCCGAGAGCGATGACACCGTGGTGGTCGAGGGCAACCACTATTTCCCCGAGGCATCGGTCAAGCGCGAGTACCTGGCCTTCAGCAACCACCGCACGTCTTGCCAGTGGAAGGGCCAGGCCCGCTACCACAGCCTGTTGGTCAACGGCGAGCTGAACCCCGACGCGGTCTGGTATTACCCCGAGCCGAGCGAAGCCGCTGCCAACATCTTGGACCGGCTGGCGTTCTGGAAGGGCGTGCAGGTTTTGTAAGCGGCGCGCCACAGCCGTGGTGCGCCGTTGGCGGGGCCGGTGTCGGCTCGTTGCTGACTTTGAGAATCTTCTTTGTGCCTGGTTGTCCAGCGGCGCAATGGCGCGTCCGGGCAGGCCGTGGCGCTTCGCTGCAGCGGTCGTCGCTGCGCGCCGACTCCCTTGCGGTACTCAGTCTTGCGGCCCGGCGGGAAACTCGCTACGCGCCGTGCCGGCGCTGCGCTCTAACAATCACGCCGAGTCAGATGCCAACTCGCGCTGCGCGCGAGGCCGCAAGCCCTCCGTTCCTCAGCGCCGCACAGGCGCGCCACAGCCTGCCCGAACGCGCCATTGCGTCGATGCAGGGGTTGTTTGCCACGGGAACAAAAGACCGTTGATGCGCGGCAGGCGGTGCCCGGTGGCGGCGCTGTGTGGGGCGGCGAGGAGCGCAGATTCGGGGTCGGCGCGCACAGCGCGCTTCGTCAACATGCTCGCCGCGATTGTTAGAGCGCAGCGCCGGCACGGCGCGTAGCGAGTTTCGCGGCGCGACCCCGAGTCGAGCACCGCAGCGGAGTCGGTGCGCAGCGCCGACCGACCCAGCCAGCGACGCCGCCGGGTACCGCCTGGCGCGTCGCGCAGAACAGTCAGAAGCGGGTATTCGGCAACGACAGCAACGAGCCGCCAGCCGTCGCAACGCCGGTCAGGCTCAAACATGCGCTGCGTCAGGCGAAACCGCGCAGCGGCAAGCCCGGACCGCGCCGCAACCAGTTGTGTGGCGCGTAAACCGCACGGCCGTCGGTGGCGTGCAGCGTGTAGGCGTGGCGCGAGCGGGCCGAGCGGTTCGGCGCGCTCCAGTGCGGCAACAGGCCGTTGAAGCACACCAGCGTGCCCGCGCTGGCTTGCAGCGGCACGGCGGTGCTGGTGTCGGGCCAGGGCGTGGGGTCCAGCGGCTCCATGTGCACGGCATCGCCTTCGCGGATGAAGCGTTCGCGCAAAGGCCCGCGGTGGCCGCCCGGCTGCACCCACAGGCAACCGTTGTCGAGCGTGGCATCTTCCAGCGCGAACCAGAAGCCGGTGACGGTGGACGGCGTGGTGTCGAAGAAGCTGGCGTCCTGGTGCCAGCCCACCTCACCACCGATGCCCGGCTGCTTGAAGATGAACATCGACTGCCACAGCTGCGGCGCCACCAGGCCCAGGTCGGCGGCCAGCTCGGCCAGCGCCGGGCCGTGCGAGAAACGCTCGAACACCGGGTCGAGGTCATGCATCGCATGGCCGATCTTGTTGATCGACAAGGCCTTGGACTGTCGCAACCGGCCCTGGTCGTCGAAGGCCTCCGCTTCGAAGAAACACTGGATGCCTTCGGCCGAGGCCAGAAAGTCTGCATCAGCCGTTTGCCGCGCCTGGTCGCTGGTCGAGAAGACGCTGCGGTGGCGGTCGGCGTCGAACGCGTCGACGATCTGCAGCGCACGCGCGCGCAGCGCAGCAATCTCGTCGGCAGGCTTGAAGCCGGGCAGCACCAGGTAGCCTTCGCGCTGGTATCGGTCTTGCTGGGCGGGGGAGAGCATCGGACGATGATGCCACCGCCGCAACCCTGCACCGCCGCAACGCTGCACGCCTCCCACCCACCTACCCAGCCACCCACCCGCACGCCCACACGCCGCCGCGGGTTACGCTGCGCCTTGCCCCCCACTGCCGCCCGAGCCCAACATGCTGATCCGCAACGCCACCCTGCCCGACGGCCGCACCGGCATCGACCTGCTGGTGCAAGGCGGCCGCATCGCCGCGCTGGGGCCGGGGCTGTTTGCCGGCCAGCCGGCACCGGCCGGCGCGCAAGACATCGACGCCCAGGGCTGGTTGCTGAGCCCGCCTTTCGTCGACGCGCACTTCCACCTGGATGCCACGCTGAGTCACGGTCTGCCGCGCGTCAACGCCAGCGGAACGCTGCTCGAGGGCATCGCACTGTGGGGCGAACTCAAGCCCCTGCTGACCGAGGAAGCCCTGGTCGACCGCGCGCTGCACTACTGCGACTGGGCGGTGGCCCGCGGCCTGCTGGCCATCCGCAGCCATGTCGACGTCTGCGACGACCGCCTGCTGGCGGTGCGCGCGCTGCTGGAGGTCAAGCGCCGCGTCGCGCCTTATCTGGATCTGCAGCTGGTGGCCTTTCCGCAAGACGGCCTGCTGCGCGCGCCCGGCGCCCTGGCCAACCTGGTGCGCGCCCTCGACTTGGGTGTCGACGTGGTCGGCGGCATTCCGCATTTCGAGCGCACGGCTGAGCAGGGGGCCGAGAGCGTCAAGCTGCTGTGCGAGCTGGCCGCCCGGCGCGGGCTGCGGGTGGACATGCACTGCGACGAGAGCGACGACCCGCTGTCGCGCCACATCGAGACGCTGGCCTTCCATGCGCAGCGCCTGGGCCTGCATGGCCGGGTGACCGGCTCGCACCTCACCTCCATGCACTCGATGGACAACTACTACGTCAGCAAGCTGCTGCCGCTGATCGCCGAGGCCGGCGTGCACGCGGTGGCCAACCCGCTGATCAACATCACGCTGCAAGGCCGCCACGACACCTACCCCAAGCGCCGCGGCATGACCCGCGTGCCCGAGTTGCTGGCTGCCGGCGTCAACGTCGCCTTCGGCCAGGATTGCGTGATGGACCCCTGGTATTCGATGGGATCGGGCGACATGCTGGAGGTGGCGGTGATGGGCCTGCACGTCGCGCAGATGACCAGCGCCGCGCAGATGCGTGCCTGCTTCGACGCGGTGACGTGCAACGCCGCCCGGGTGATGGGCCTGGACGGCTACGGGCTCGAGGTGGGCTGCCATGCCGACTTCGTGCTGCTGCAGGCCCGCTCACCGGTGGAGGCGCTGCGCCTGCGCGCCACGCGCCTGCTGGTGGTGCGCCGCGGCCAGGTGCTGGCCAGTGCCGCGCCGGCCTTCGCCACGCTGTTGTTGCCCGGCCGGCCGGCGCAGGTGGACTGGACGCTGCAGCCCTGAAGTGGCCCAGCGCGCCGCATCGGCCCCGGGCCGGTGCGCCCCGGAGGCCCGTCGCTAGAATCGATCAGACACGGAACCCCGCCACCCCGGCGACACAACAGCTCACCATGAAACTCATCGGATCACTCACCAGCCCCTACGTTCGAAAGGTCCGCGTGGTGATGGCCGAGAAGAAGCTCGACTACCAACTGGTGCTCGAAGACGTGTGGGGCAGCGACGCCATGCTGGCCGCCAACCCGCTGGGCAAGGTGCCCTGCCTGGTGCTCGATGGCGGCGAGGCGGTGTTCGATTCGCGCGTCATCACCGAGTACGTCGACACCTTGTCGCCGGTGGGCAAGCTGATCCCGCCCTCGGGCCGCGAACGGGTCGAAGTGCGCACCTGGGAGGCCCTGGCCGACGGCTTGTGCGACGCCGCGCTGCTGGCCCGCATGGAAGCCACCTGGGGGCCGCGCGAAGGGGCCCGCAGCCAGCCCTGGATCGACCGCCAGCTCAGCCGCATCGAGTCGGCTGTCCAGGCCATGTGCCGCGGCCTGGGCGACAAGCCCTGGTGCAATGGCAACCACTTCACGCTGGCCGACGTGGCGGTGGGTGTGGCGCTGGGCTACCTTGATTTCCGCTTCGGCCACATCGACTGGCGCGCCGACCACGCCAACCTGACCCGCCTGACCGACAAGCTGGCGCTGCGCAACAGCTTCATCGACACAGCGCCGCCGGCGGCCTGACCGGCCCCTGCCCGCGTCAAGCGGGTGCTGCGGCGGCGGCGCGTGCGCCGGCCGCTGCGCCCGCCGCTGCGCCACCCGAACAGGCTGCCGCCGCCGGCAGCTGGTGGCCGGTAGAAGCGGCCTGAAAACTGTCGCTGCGCGCCAGCGGCCAATAGCGGCTGAACACCGCATGCGGCCAGGGCGCTTCGCCGCGCTCGGCGGCCAGCAGCGCGCCGGGCGCCACCGTCAGCATCAGCGTGGCCAGCAGGCGCACCTCTTGCTCCGGCGTGCGGCGCACGATGTGCGCGGCGGTGATCTGGTTGGGGTGCTGCAGACCCGCAGCCTGCACCAGTTCGCGCAGCGCCTCCAAGGTCTGGCGGTGGAAATTGGCCACCCGCGTGGTCTTGTCGACCACCACCAGGGCCTGCTGACGCACCGGGTCCTGCGTCGCCACGCCGGTCGGGCAGGCGCCGGTGTGGCAGTGCTGGGCCTGGATGCAGCCCAGCGAGAACATGAAGCCGCGCGCCGAATTGCACCAGTCGGCACCGAGCGCCATCGCGCGGGCGATGTCGAAGGCGCTGATGATCTTGCCGGCGCAGCCGATGCGGATGCGGTGGCGCAGGTTCAACCCCACCAAGGTGTTGTGGACCAGGCGCAGGCCTTCCTGCAGCGGCGCGCCGACATGGTCGGCGAACTCCAGCGGCGCCGCGCCGGTGCCGCCCTCGGCGCCGTCGACGACGATGAAGTCGGGCAGCAGGTTGGTCTGCAGCATCGCCTTGGCCAGCGCGAACCATTCCCAGGGGTGACCGATGCACAGCTTGAAGCCCACCGGCTTGCCACCCGACAGCTGACGCAGCTGGTCGATGAACTGCAGCATCTCGATTGGCGTGGAAAACGCGCTGTGCGCGGCCGGCGACACGCAGTCCACCCCCACCGGCACGCCGCGCGCGGCGGCGATCTCAGGCGTCACCTTGGGGCCGGGCAGCACGCCGCCGTGGCCGGGTTTGGCGCCCTGGCTCAGCTTCAGCTCGATCAGCTTGACCTGCGGGTCGCAGGCGTTGTCGCTGAACTTCTCGGCGCTGAACGTGCCGTCGTCGTTGCGGCAGCCGAAGTAGCCCGAGCCGATCTCCCAGACCAGATCACCGCCGTGGGCGCGGTGGTGCACGCTGATCGAGCCTTCGCCGGTGTCGTGGGCGAAGCCGCCGCGCTGGGCGCCGCCGTTGAGCGACCGGATGGCGTTGGCGCTGAGCGCGCCGAAGCTCATCGCCGAGATGTTGAACAGGCTGGCTGAATAGGGCCGGCTGCACCGATCGCCGCCGATGCGGACGCGAAAGTCGTGCGAGGCGATCGTGCTGGGCTGCAGCGAATGGTTGATCCACTCGTAGCCGGGTTCCATCACGTTTTTCTGGGTGCCGAAGGGGCGCTTGTCGGGCTCGGCCTTGCTGCGCTGGTAGACCAGGCTGCGCTGCTGGCGCGAGAACGGCACGGCCTCGCCGTCGCTTTCCAGAAAGTACTGGCGAATCTCCGGCCGGATCCACTCGAACAGGAAACGCAGGTGGCCGATGACCGGGTAGTTGCGCAGCAGTGCGTGGCGCGTCTGCCGCAGGTCGCGCACGCCGGTGAGCAGGCCCAGCGCGCCCACGGCCGCCAACGCGCCAGCCCAGCCGCGCGGCGCGTCGGTGTTCAGCCCCAGGTGGCTGCCCAGGATCAGCAGCCCCAGCATGGCCAGCAGCGTCAGGTAGCGGATGGGGAAGTGGCGGTCTAACGCAAGCAGCCAGCTGGGCATGGAGATCCTCCTCGGCAGCACATTCTGGCCACCGGCCGCGGGCGGCAAAGGCCCGAAAAGCGGGCGGAGAAGCTGGCCGGCGCTGGCTATACTTTGGCCCAGCGCCGATTTGTTCAGGATTGCGGGCGCTCTACAAATGCCGCTAAAAGTGTGACGCCCGACCCGGAGGCCCGCGCTTGCGGAAGCCCGCGCTTGAAGAAGCACCGGGTTTTTTTCTTGGGGCTCGAATCTCATGGCCGCTATCGGGCATGTCATACCGCAGAAGATGGCCTTCGACACGCCGCTGCCGCTGCAGAGCGGCGCGTCGCTGCCGGGTTATGAATTGGTCTACGAGACCTACGGCACGCTCAATGCCAGCCGCAGCAATGCCGTGCTGGTCTGCCATGCGCTCAACGCCAGCCACCATGTCGCCGGCACCCATGTTGGCGTGCCGCGCAGCGAAGGCTGGTGGGACAACCTGGTCGGCCCGGGCAAGCCGCTCGACACCAACCGCTTCTTCGTCATCGGCGTCAACAACCTGGGCTCCTGTTTCGGCTCCACCGGGCCCACGCATGTCAACCCGGCGACCGGCCAGCCCTGGGGTGCTGATTTCCCGGTGGTCACGGTCGAGGATTGGGTCGATGCCCAGGCCCGCCTGCTGGACGCGCTGGGCATCCAGCGATTGGCCGCTGTGCTGGGCGGCAGCCTGGGCGGCATGCAGGCGCTGAGCTGGACCTTGCGTTACCCGCAGCGCGTGGCCGAATGCATCGCGGTGGCCACTGCGCCCAATTTGTCGGCGCAGAACATCGCCTTCAACGAGGTGGCCCGCCGCGCCATCATCACCGACCCCGATTTTCATGGCGGCCACTACCACGCCCACGGCGTGCTGCCGCGGCGCGGCCTGCGCGTGGCACGCATGATCGGCCACATCACCTACCTGTCGGACGACTCGATGGAGGAGAAGTTCGGCCGCAGTCTCAGGCGGGCTGGCGCCGATGGGCGCGCCGCCGAACTGAGCTACAGCACCCAGGACATCGAATTCCAGATCGAAAGCTACCTGCGCCACCAGGGCGACAAGTTCAGCGAGTACTTCGACGCCAACACCTACCTGCTGATCACCCGCGCGCTGGATTACTTCGATCCCGCGCGGGCCTTCGGGGGTGACTTGTCGGCGGCCTTCGCGGTGGCCCGCGAGCAACGCTTCACGCTGGTGAGCTTCACCACCGACTGGCGCTTCTCGCCCGCGCGCGCGCGCGAAATCGTCAAGGCGCTGGTCGACAACCGCATCGCCGTGACCTACGCCGAGATCGATGCACCGCACGGCCACGATGCCTTCCTGCTCGAAGACCCGCGCTACCACGGCGTGTTGCGAGCCACGTTCGAGCGCATCGCCCGGCAGGTGGCCGCGTGAGCGACCTGACGACGGAGAGCGCCGTGACGACGGAGATGCAATTGATCGCCGACCTGGTGCCCGCCGGTTCGCGCGTGCTCGACCTGGGCTGCGGCACCGGCGAGCTGCTGGCCCACCTGCAGCGCCAAAAGGGCTGCACCGGCTACGGCGTCGAGATCGCCGACGACAACCTGCTGGCCTGCGCCCGGCGCGGCGTCAACGTCATCCAGCTCAACCTCGAAGAAGGCCTGGCGCTGTTCGACGACCACAGTTTCGACGTGGTGCTGCAGTTGCAGACCCTGCAGCACCTGCGCAACACCGAGCGCATGCTGCGCGAGACAGCGCGGGTGGGCCGCATCGGCATCGTCAGCTTCCCGAACTTCGCCCATTGGCCCAACCGGCTGAGCGTGCTGCGCGGGCGCATGCCGGTGACCCGCGCGCTGCCCTACGAGTGGTACGACACGCCCAACATCCGGGTCTGCACCTTTGCCGACTTCGAGGTGCTGGCACGGCGCAACGGACTGAACATCCTCGACAGCTTCGGCATCGATCAGGGCCGGGCGGTGCGCCGCTGGCCCAACCTGCGCGCCAGCGTGTCGGTGTTCAAGATCGAGCGAAGTTAGGGCTGTTGCGCTGGGCAAGCGGGCAGCGCCAAGGTACAAACCGGGCTCCTTCAATCTCCTCAGGAGCGCTTCATGATCGGCTACGTCACCCTCGGCACCAACGACCTGCCGCGTGCGATCAAGTTCTACGACGACCTGCTCGGCCCGCTGGGCATCAAGCGGGTGATGGACCTGGGCCGCGGCCATGCCTGGTCGGGCGGCCCGGGCCAGCCGATGTTGCTGGTGATGACCCCCTACGACCAGCAGCCGGCCGCCTGCGGCAACGGCCCGATGACCGCACTGGTCTGCAGCGGCCCGGCCCAGGTCGACGAGTGCCACGCCCGTGCGCTGGCGCTGGGCGCCACCGACGAAGGCGCCACCGGCGAGCGCATGCCCGGCTTCTACGCCGGCTACTTCCGCGACCCGGACGGCAACAAGCTCTGCTTCTTCAAGATGGGCTGAGCGGGTGGGCGCCAGCCTGGCCGCCACCCCGGCCGCCTCACTGACCACCCCCGACGGCCTGCCGCTGCACCTGCATGCCTGGCCGCGCCCGGCCGGCCCGGCCCGCGGCACCGTGCTGCTGGTGCATGGCCTGGGCGAGCATGGCGGCCGCTACGCCCATGTGGCCGCGCACCTGGCGGCCCAGGACTGGCGGGTGATCGGCTACGACCAGCGCGGCCACGGCCTGTCTGGCGGCCCGCGCGGCGGCTTGCCGGCCGCCGACAGCCTGCTGTCTGACCTGGGCCAACTCGTTCGCCATGCCCGCGCTGCCGGCCCCGGCCCGCTGGTCGTGCTGGGCCACAGCATGGGCGGCCTGGTGGTGGCGCGATACGGCGCCGAGGCGCTGGCCCCAACGTCCGCAACAGCGGCCGCACCCTGGTGGCAGCCGGTCGACGCGTTGGTGCTGTCATCGCCCGCGCTCGACCCCGGCATGAACGCGGCGCAGAAGCTGCTGCTGGCGGTGGCCGCGCCGCTGGCGCCCAACCTGGCGTTGGGCAACGGGCTGGATCCGGCCTGGGTCTGCAGCGACCCGGCGGTGGTGCAGGCCTACATCGCCGACCCGCTGACCCACGACCGCATCACGCCGCGGCTGGCGCGCTTCATCGTCGACGGTGGCGTGCGGGTGCGCAGCCTGGCGCCGCGCTGGGCCACGCCGACGCTGCTGCTCTACGCCGGCGCCGACCGCTGCGTGGCGCCGCACGGCAGCGACGCCTTCGCCGCCGCAGCGCCGCCCGCGGTGCTGCAAGCCCAGCGCTACGAGGGTTTTGCCCACGAGATCTTCAACGAGCCCGGCCAGGCCCGCGTGCTGGCCGACCTGAGCGCCTGGTTGTCGCACCGTGTCGTGTCGTCCCGCGCCGGCCCTGCGGGCTAAACTGGCCGACCCGCCCCGCTCATCCCCGATGAGCGCCCGACGAGCGCCCGATGAACAGGAACGCCCCATGAACGCCCGCGATCCCAGCCTGCCGCTGCAACCCGATGAAGCCAGCCAGCTCGGCGCCTATGCCCGACGCCGCTGGGACGAGGCGATGGTGCCGGCGCTGACCGACTACATCGCCATCCCCGCCAAGAGCCCGATGTTCGACGCCGACTGGGCCGCCCACGGTCACATCGATCGCGTGGTGCGCGACGCGGCTGCCTGGGTCGAAGCCCGCAAGGTGCCGGGGCTGACGCTGGAAGTGGTGCGGCTCGAAGGCCGCACGCCGGTGATCTTTTTCGAGATCAGCTCGACCAAAGCGGGCGCACTTTCTAAAGGTGCCGACACCGTCCTGATGTACGGCCACCTCGACAAACAGCCCGAATTCACCGGCTGGCGCAACGACCTGGGGCCGTGGACGCCCAAGTTCGAGAACGACAAGCTCTACGGCCGCGGCGGCGCCGATGATGGTTATGCGGTCTATGCCGCCATCACCGCGGTCGAGTCGCTCAAGGCCCAGGGTCTGGCCCATCCGCGCATCGTCGGCCTGATCGAGACCTGCGAAGAAAGCGGCTCGCACGACCTGCCGCCCTACCTGGATGCCCTGCGCGCCCGGCTGGGCCAGGTCAGTCTGGTGGTCTGCCTCGATTCGGGCGCCGGCAACTACGACCAGCTGTGGCTCACCACCAGCCTGCGCGGCATGGTCTCGGGCGTGCTGAAGGTCGAGATCCTGACCGAAGGCGTGCATTCGGGCGACAGCAGCGGCGTGGTGCCGTCGAGCTTTCGCATCCTGCGCCACCTGCTCGACCGGCTGGAAGATTCGGCCACCGGCCGCCTGCTGCCCGAGAGTTTTCATTGCCAGTTGCCGACCGACCGCGCCGACCAGGTGCGCGCGGCCGCCGCGATCCTGGGCGAGCAGGCCTGGAAGACCTTCCCCTGGGCCTGCGGCGCCGACGGCGCGACCACGCTGCCCACCACCACCGACCCGGTCGAGGCCCTGCTCAACCGCACTTGGCGGCCCACGCTGTCGGTCACCGGTGTCGACGGTTTCCCCGAGATGGCCAGCGCCGGCAATGTGCTGCGGCCGTTCACGGCCTTCAAGCTGAGCCTGCGGCTGCCGCCGCTGGTCGACGGCCACCAGGCTTCGATCCGGCTGAAGGCGCTGCTGGAAGACAACGCGCCATACAACGCCAAGGTCACCTTCCACCCCGACGGCCGCGCCGGCGCGCTGGGCGCCAACGGCTGGAACGCACCGACCCTGGCGCCCTGGCTCGAATCGGCGCTGAACACCGCCTCGCAGGCCCAGTTCGGCGCGCCGGTGGCCTACATCGGCCAGGGCGGCACGATCCCGCTGATGAGCTTGTTGCAGCAGGGCTTTCCGGCCGCGCAGATGATGGTTTGCGGGGTGTTGGGCCCCAAGAGCAATGCCCACGGGCCCAACGAATTCCTGCATGTGCCCTATGCCAAGCGGCTGACCGCGGCGGTGGCGCAGGTGATTGCGTTGCACCCCTGACCGTTCGCCACCCCGGCGCTTGGGTGGCGGGCGTCGTCAAGACCGTCGCCATGACCAACGGCGGGCCCGAGGGCCCGCCGTTGGTCGCTCAGGGTGCGACAAGCCCGGGCCGCTGCGGCCCGGGCCGGGGCATCACTTTGCCGCTTGCGCCAGCTTGGGCGCGGCCACTGGCGTGAAGCTGTAGACCTCGGCGTTGATCGCCTTGACCTCGCCGCTGGCGATTGCCTGCTGGGTGCTGGCGTTGACCTGGGCGCGCAGCAGGTGGCTTTGCACCGGCTCGATGTAGCCGGCCGACCACGACTTGGTCAAACCGCTCTTGCGGGCGGCGGCCAGCTCGGTGCTGACTTCGGCGCGGGTCTTGCCGCTGAGGCCGGCATTCATCCAGGTGTCCGGGGTGGCTTCCTGGGCGAGCACGCTGCCCGCGCTGAGCAGCGCGGTGGCGGTGATGGCGACGATGGTGACGAGGGACTTGTTGAAGGTCATGCTGAACTCCTGTTGCGTTGCGGGTCGACGCGTCGTCCGGGACGGTTGGCGCTTCATCGATGGAGTCGACTGTAGGTAGTCACCCTGATGAAAAACAGCCGCGCCGCGGCAATGGTTCATTGACGAAACGCGAACAATCCATCCCCTTGAAAAGGGTTTGTGTTGCCGTTCGCAATGGCCGTGCGCCCAACGGGTGCTTCGCGGGACAATCGGGGCATGGATCAATTGCGCGCCATGCGGTTGTTTGCCCGGGTGGCCGACGAGGGCAGCTTCGCCGCTGCGTCGCGCGCACTCGATCTGGCGCCGGCGGTGGTCACCCGGGTGGTGGCCGAGCTCGAAGAGCACCTCGGCGCGCGCCTGATGAACCGCACCACCCGCCGGCTGGCGCTGACCGAGGTCGGCGAGGACTACCTGCTGCGGGTGCGCCAGATCCTGGCCGACGTCGACGAGGCCGAGGTGCTGGTGGGCAACGCCACGTCCGAGCCACGCGGCCACCTGCGGGTGCTGGTGCCGCCGGCGCTGGCCGTGCACCAACTGGCCAAGCACCTGGGGCGCTTCTACCAGCGCTGCCCGCAGGTGACGGTCGAGTTGCACTCGCCCGGCCCGGTCGACACGCTGGACGAGGCCTACGACCTGACGCTGCTGTCCAGCCGCCAGCCGCTGACCGGTGAGTTCATCGCCCGGCGGCTGGCGCGCACCGAGGTCGTGCTGTGCGCGTCGCCCGACTACCTGGACCGGCGCGGCCGGCCGGTGCACCCCGACGACCTGCGCCACCACGACACCTTGCTGCCGCCGATCAGCGAGCTGCAGCGCGGCGTCACCTTCGTGGCGGGGGCGCTGGGGCCCGACGACCAACCGGTTGAGTCGGTCACGCTGGTGCCACAGCGCCCGGTGCTGTCGACCAGCCACATCGACACCACCTACGCGGCGGCGCTGCACGGCCTGGGCATTGCCGGCCTGCCGTCCTACGTGCTGGAAGACGCGCTGATGGAGCAGGCGCTGGAGCGCGTGCTGCCGGCCTGGCGGCTGTTCTCGATCACGCTGTGGGTGGCGCTGCCCAGCCGCAAGCACCTGCCGGCGCGCACCCGGGCGTTTCTGGATTTCCTGGTCGAAGTCTTTGGTGGCGAGGACCGCGACCCCTGGCTGGCCGCCGCCGGCTGTGAGACGCAGGCCTGGCCCCATGCCGCCGCCCGGCCGCCGGTGGGCTGACGCGGCAGGCACGGTGAGGCGCTGCAAGCGTCGGCAACGGCCGGCGTTGAGCGCACATCGAGTACGGCTTCGAGACCCGGTGTCCGAACGCCCGCATCGGCGACAGCCTGGGGTCGGTGGTGATCGCCACCGTGCCGGAGCCGTCGGCCTTTGCCCTGTTCGGGCTGGGTCTGTTCGGCGTGGCGGCAATCCGGCGTCGCGCGCAGCGGGCCTGAGCCTTCGGCAGGCGGCGCACGGGCCGCAGGTCCCGTGCGCCGCCCACCCTCAGCGCATCGAGAACCCGGTGGTCGTCAGCGCGCCGGTCATTGGCTCGATCAGCGCGATCAGCGGCTTCAGCTCGCGGTAGCGCAGCGCCACCTTGCTGGCATAGGCGAAGAAGCGCGGCAGGTCCGCGGCGTAGGCCGGCTTGCCGTCACGGTGTTTCAGGCGGCAGAAGATGCCCAGGATCTTCAGGTGGCGCTGCAGGCCCATCCATTCGATCGCGCGCCAGCATTCACCGAAGTCGCTGGCCATCGCATGCTCGCCCAGCAGCCCGGCCGCCCGCGCCTGCTGCCACCAGCGCGCTGCCCAGTCGATCTCGCGGTCTTCTTCCCAGGACAGGAAAGCGTCGCGCAGCAGCGAGGCGATGTCGTAGGTCACCGGGCCGATCACCGCGTCCTGAAAGTCGAGGATGCCGGGGTTGGGCGTGGCCACCATCAGGTTGCGCGGCATCCAGTCGCGGTGCACGGCCACCACGGGTTGGGCCAGCGCGCTGGCCACCAGGGTGTTGCACAGCTTGTCCCAGGTGGCCTGCTGCTTGTCAGTCCAGGTGATGCCGTGTTCGCGGCCCACGCACCATTCGGGAAACAACGCCAGCTCGCGCCGCAGCAGGGTCTCGTCGTAGGCCGGCAGGCCGCTGCCGTCGACCTGACGCTGCCACTGCACCAGCGCGGCCACGGCGTCGCGCATCAGGCGGTCGGCCTCGGCCGGCCCGGCCTGCTGCAGCGCGGGCAGGTACAGCCGGTCGCCCAGATCGGCCAGCAGCACGAAGCCCTGGGCGGCGTCGACGGCGAGCACGGCCGGGGCATGGAGGCCGGCGGCGTGGATGCGGCGGGCCACGTCGACGAACGGCCGCACGTCTTCCTGCGGCGGCGGCGCGTCCATCACGATGCGGCTGCTGCCGTCGTTGCCCTGCACGCGAAAATAGCGCCGGAAACTGGCATCGGCCGACGCCGGCATCAGCGTGGCCGCATGCAGCCCGTGTGTTCGCGCCAGCGGATCGAACCACTGCCAGAACGCGGCTTCACGGGCGGCATCCGGCCAATGGATGGCCGCGCCTGCAGGGTGCACGGCGGCACCTACTGCGGCCGCGGCGGCCGCAGTGGCGATGGCCACGGTGGCGGCGGTGGTGGTCGTTGCAACGGGCTTGGCGTCGGTCATCGGTCAATGGATTGGGGCCGCGGCAGCAGGCGCTGCTGCACTCGCAGACCGGGCCTGCACGGCAGCCGGACCGGCAGGGCCCTCATGGATAATCTCGCAATTCTACGAACCGCCGGCCGGGCGAGCCCGGCGGCGCGCCGGGCCACGATGCGTGACCTCCCTCGCCGCCATCCCGTTGCACTTGCCCGCCATCGCTGCTGCCTCGCACCCTGACACCCGTCGCCGGCGCTTCACGCCGTCGGCCCGCCATCGCCTGGCGGCCGTGCCACTGGCGGTGGCGGTGGCGGTGGCGGGGGGGGCAGCCACACTGGCCGGACCGGCGCGGGCCGACGAGCCACTGCTGCTGCAGCCCAGCACCCGGCTGGCGCCACCGCCCGGCGGCGACGCCGCGGACCGGCGGCCGATGATCCTGCGCGCCGATTCGCTGCGCGTGCGCACCGACATCGACGCGGTGGCCGAGGGCAACGTCGAATTCCGCCGCGCCGGCACGGTGATCCGCGCCCAGCGCCTGAGCTACGACAGCGCCGACGACCTGGCCGTGGCCCGCGGCCAGGTGCTCGTCGGCCGCGACGGCGTGCGCTACAGCGGCCCCGAGCTGCAGCTGCATGTGCAGCGCTTCGAGGGCTTCTTCCTGCAGCCGGTGTACGACTTCGACCGCTTTGGCTCGGGCGGGCGCGCCGAGCGCATCAACTTCCTTGGCAGCACCCGGGTACATGCCGAGCGGGCGATCTACACCAGTTGCCCGCGCGACGAGCAGCTGGTGCCCGACTGGCTGCTGCGCACCGACCGCGTCAAGCTCGATTTCGACACCAACGAGGGCATCGCCGAGGGCGCGGTGCTGCAGTTCCTGGGGCTGCCCATCCTTGCGCTGCCGGTGTTGAGCTTTCCGCTGTCGGACGACCGCAAGAGCGGCTGGCTGCCACCCAGTGTCGGGCTCGACAGCCGCAGCGGGTTCGAGGCGGGCGTGCCCTTCTACTGGAACATCGCGCCCAACCGCGACGCGACCATCACCCCGATCGTGATGACCCGCCGCGGCCTGGCCGTCGCCAGCGAGTTCCGTTACCTGGAGGCGCGCCACGCCGGCCGGCTGCAGTTGCATTTGCTGCCGCACGACCGCAGCACCGGTGGCGCGCGCAACGCCTGGGACATCGACACCGACGGCCGCCTGGGCGCCGGGCTGCGCTACCGGGTGCAGGCCCGACGGGTGTCGGACGACAACTACTGGAAGGACTTTGCGCACCTGGTGCCGGCGACCAGTCCGCGACTGCTGGCCCAGGACGTCAACGTCGAGCGCGAGATCGGCACCCGGGCCGGCCTGCTCACCGCCTACGCCCGGCTGCAGCAGTGGCAGGTGCTGCAGGGCACTGCTGCCGAGGACCTGATCGTTTCGCCCTACCAGCGCAGCCCGCAGTTGGGCCTGCGCCTGGCGCCGGCCCTGCCCTGGGGCCTGCGCGGTGCGCTGGTGACCGAGCTCAACCGCTTCAGCCGGCCCGATGGGTCTGTCGATACCGACCTGCCCACCGGGTGGCGGGCGCATGCGCTGGGCAACGTCAGCCGGCCGTTTCGCTGGCCTGGCGCCTGGCTGACGCCCAAGCTCACGCTGAACGGCGCCAGCTACCTGACCGACCCGACCGACCCCGCCAACGGGTCGACCCGCCAGTCGCGCCTGATCCCCACCGCCAGCGTCGACGCCGGGCTGCTGCTGGAGCGCGCCACCACCTGGTTCGGCCGGCCGCAACGGCAGACGCTGGAACCCCGGCTGCTCTATGTCAACACGCCTTACCGCGACCAGGCCGGCCTGCCGATTTACGACTCGGCCGAGCGCGACTTCAACGCCGTGTCGATCTACGCCGAAAGCCTGTACACCGGCATCGACCGGGTCTCCGACGCGCACCAGTTCACCGCCGGTTTCACCACCCGCCTGGTCGACGCCCGCACCGGCGCCGAGACCTTGCGCCTCGGGCTGGCCCAACGCACCCGGCTGCGCGACCAGCGGGTGGTGATCTCCGGCGAGCCCCTGACCCAGCGATTCTCGGATGTGCTGGTCGAAGGCTCGACCTCGGTCTACAAACCCTGGACGTTCGAAGCCGCACTGCAATACAACCCGGACAACCGGCGCATCGAGCGCTCGATCGTCGGCGCGCGCTTCCAGCCCGGGCCGTTTCGCACGCTCAGCGCCGGCTACCGGCTGGCGCGCAACCTGTCCGAGCAGGTCGAGATGGGCTGGCAGTGGCCGGTCTACCGCGGAACGGCGCGGCCGATCGGCGCTGCGGGCGGCTGCGGCGGCACGCTCTACGCCGTGGGCCGGCTCAACTACAGCCTGCGCGACGGCCGCATGACCGATTCGATCGCCGGCGTCGAATACGACACCGGCTGCTGGATCGGCCGCGTGGTCGCCGAGCGGCTGTCCACCGGACAAGCCGAGGCCACCACCCGGCTGCTGCTGCAACTCGAACTCTCGGGCCTGTCGCGACTGGGGTCCAACCCGCTGCAGGTGTTGAAGGACAATATCCCTGGTTACCGGTTGCTGCGCGAGTCGCGTGGCAACCCGATCCCCACCACTGAGCCATGATCCCATCCCCCTTTCCACGCCATACGCGAACCGGCCTCTGCAACCGTGTCCTGGTCCTGGCGGTGGCCGCCAGCCTGCTCGGCGGCCCATCGCTGGCCCAGACGGGCCGCAATGGCATCCAGAACGGGGACTTCATCGTCGCGGTGGTCAACACCGAAGCGGTGACCGCGATCGAGGTCGCGCAACGCGTCGAACGGATGCAGGGCGAGGCCAAGCGCAACAACAGCCCGTTGCCCGGCACCGAGGGCCTGCGCCAGCAGGTGCTCGACGCGCTGATCGACGAACGGGTGCAGATCACCTACGCCCGTGAAAGTGGCGCCAAGGTCGACGAGACCGAGGTCGACCGCGCCATCGCCAACATCGCCTCGCAGAACCAGATCAGCGTGGCCCAGTTGCGCGACCGGCTGCGCAGCGAAGGCCTGGATTTCGGCCGGTTCCGCAACAACCTGCGTGACCAGCTGATGGTCGAGCGGGTGCGCGAACGTGAAGTGCTGGGCCGCATCCGCATCACCGATGCCGACATCGACCGCGTGCTCGACGAGCGGCGCAGCAAGTCGACCACGGCCAACCAGATCAATCTGGCGCAGATCCTGGTGACCGTGCCCGAGGGTGCGTCGGTCGAGGCCGTCGCCGAGCGCCGGCAGCGCATCGTGCAGGCGTCGGCGCGGCTGAAGGCTGGCGATGACTTCAGCCAGGTCGCCCTCGACCTCAGCGAGGACGGCAACCGGGCCGCCGGCGGCGAAATGGGCATGCGCCCGGTCGAGCGCTTCCCCGACCTGTTCACCGAGGCGGTCAAGGGCTTGGCCATCGGCGAGGTGACGCCGCAACCGCTGCGCAGCGCGGCGGGCTTCCACCTGCTGAAGGTGGTCGACCGCAGCGACAACGACCCGTACAAGGTGACGCAGACGCGGGCTCGCCACATCCTGCTGCGGGTGTCCGAACGGGCCCAGGCGCCCGCCGTGGGGCGCCGCATGGAAGGCCTGCGCCAGCAAATCCTGCGCGGCGAGAAGGCTTTCGAGGCGGTGGCCCGCGAGATCTCCGAAGACGGCAGCGCCCAATCCGGTGGTGACCTGGGCTGGGCCTCGCCTGGGCAGTTCGTGCCCGAATTCGAAGAAGCACTGGACAAGGTGCAGTTGGGCAGCCTGTCGCCGCCGGTGGTCACCCGGTTCGGCGTGCACCTGATCCAGGCGATGGAGCGCCGCAGAGTTTCGGTCGACCCCAAGGAAGTGCGCGAACAGGTGCGCAACCAGCTGCGCGAAACCAGGTTCGAGCCCACCTACCTCGAATGGGCCAAGGACCTCCGGCTGCGCGCCTACGTCGAGCTGCGCGAGCCGCCGCTTTGACGCACCGCCACCGCTGCCTGCCGTGAGCCCCCCGTCAGGCTCGCACCACGGGCACATCGCCCGCAAGCGCTTCGGCCAGCATTTCCTGGTGGACGCGGCGCTGATCGATGCCATCGTGCGGGCGATCGCGCCGCGTCCCGGCGAGCCGCTGGTCGAGATCGGCCCCGGCCTGGGCGCACTGACCCAGCCACTGCTCGAGCGCTGCGGCGCACTGACGGTGATCGAGCTCGACCGCGACCTGGCCGCGCGCTGGCGCCAGCGCCCCGGTGTGCAGGTGGTCGAGGCCGACGTGCTGAGGGTCGACTTCGCCGCGCTGGCCGACGCAGCAGGCGCGCCGCTGCGGGTGGTCGGCAACCTGCCCTACAACATCTCCACGCCCATCCTGTTCCACCTGCTGGCAGTGGCGCCACGGGTGCGCGACCAGCATTTCATGTTGCAGAAGGAGGTGGTCGACCGCATGGCCGCGTCGCCCGGCAACAAGGATTTCGGCCGGCTGACGGTGATGCTGCAATGGCGCTACGCGATCGAGTGGCTGTTCGATGTGCCGCCCGAGGCCTTCGATCCGCCGCCGCGGGTGGTGTCGGCGATCGTGCGCATGGTGCCGCTGGCCACGCCGCCGCTGCTCGACGAGGCCCGCTTGTCGACGCTGGTGACGGTGGCGTTTTCACAGCGCCGCAAGCTGCTGCGCCACACGCTGGGCCGCTGGCTCGACGAGCAGGGCTTTGCCGGTACCTTCGATCTGCAGCGCCGCGCCGAGGAAGTGCCGGTGGCCGAGTACGTCGCGTTGGCGCAGGCCACCGCCGCTTGAGCCACCCAAGCTTGAGCCACCCAAGAAAAAGCGGCCAAAAGGCCGCTGGCTTAACCAAGTAGGCGCCGTGGAACCGGCTCCGCCGGGCCACCGGGGCCGCCCCCCTGGGGGGGAGGCGTCGCAGGCGCACCGGGGGGGGGGGCCTAAATCACGCGGCGTTGAGCCACATGGCGGTGTCGAAGGCGCTGCTCATCATCGGCATGTTCATGCCGAAGTTGGGATTGGCGCCGTTCTTGGGCGGGGCCTTGGGGATGGGCTTTTCCGGCACCACGGCGACCTCGTTGACACGCTCCCAGGCGCTGCTCTCGTTGGCGCGAGCCACGGCGAACGAATAGAAACAACGGAACGGGATGCGTCGCTCACTCCAGAAATCCGCCGCGTCGCGGAAGACGTCGAGCAATTGCTCGCGCGCCTCGCGGTCGAAGCGGACGTTGTCGGGCAACTGCTCGAGCACCACCACGAAGCCCGGCTGACTGCCGGCGCGGTGCACCAGGTCGGTCATGCAGTCGAACAGGGCGTCCAGGTTCTTGCCGAAATGGGCCGGGAACAAAAACGACTCGGCAATCTTGTCGAGCACATCCTGTTTGGTCTGCGCCTCGGTGAGGTTGGCATACAGGAAATGCTGGCCCACGCCTTCGGCGGCGGTCATCAGGTCTTCGACGCGGTAGGCGCGAATCGCCTGCACGATATTGGGACGGACGGTCTGCAGCAGCATGGTCGCGTTCCTCCAGAGTCAAGAAAAGGTCTGAATCAACATGCCGGTCACGGCGCGATGCGTTTGAAGCTCGCGTAATGGTCGGCGGTGTAATAACAGGCTTCAGGCAACGTTGGACGCTGGCCGCCGCACACGATGCGCCGGGCGCCGCGGTCTCTCGACCCCGGCGTCGGCACGGTGTACTCGCGGTAAAAGCCGCGTTCGCGCCGCGGCAGCAATTGCTCGCGGTTGCCGAAGACCACGCCGTCCTTGCTGTAAGGAAACGGGCCACCGGTGCGAATCAAGCCTTGCGTCTTCTGGGCCTCGGCGGGCAGTGCAGCCAGTGCCACTGTGCCCAGGTTGTCCAATGGACCCCTGGCTTGCACCGTGGCGCTGACCAGCACCGTTCCAACCACCACCGACAGGATTCCCAGCTTGCGCAGAGACGTCCAAATCGATGACCGAGCGGCCTTGTCCACTGGTTTACCCTGAAATCTAAGAGTCGGATGCTACCGGAACGGCCCTGAAAACTCAAGCCACTGCCTCAATTTTGGGCAGCGCATCAGGGAATTGAGTGAGTGATCACTAGCTTGAAATGACCTTGAAACAAGCGCCCCTGACGGCTGTCAAGGCCTTGTCATCAACATTTCTTTGCGAATTCGGCGGTGGCGCCAGGCGCCGCACCAACTTGGTGATTCAGTCGGCGGGTCTGGGCGTCAGCGGGCGGCGTTGGCGTCGGCCACGGTCAGTGCCGTCATGTTGACGATGCGCCGCACGGTGGCCGACGGTGTCAGGATGTGGGCCGGCTTGGCCGCCCCCAGCAGCACCGGGCCGATCGCGATGCCACCGCCGGCAGCCGTCTTCAGCAAGTTGTAGCTGATGTTGGCGGCGTCGATGTTGGGCATCACCAGCAGGTTGGCCTCGCCGGTGAGCGCGCTGCGCGGCATCAGTTCGTGGCGGGCAGCAGGGTCGAGCGCGGCGTCGCCGTGCATCTCGCCGTCGCATTCCAGCCAGGGCGCGCGGGCCTGGACCAGCGCCAGCGCTTCGCGCATCTTGACAGCCGACGGCTGGTTGGACGAACCGAAACTGGAGTGCGACAGCAGAGCCGCCTTCGGCTGCACGCCGAAGCGCAGCATTTCCTCGGCGGCCATCACGGTGATCTCAGCCAGTTGCACCGCCGTGGGATCGTAGTTGACGTGGGTGTCGACCAGGAACACCTGGCGCCCGGGCAGGATCAGCCCGTTCATGCAGGCGTAAGTGTCGACACCCGCGCGCCGGCCGATGATCTGGTCGATGTGGGCCAGGTGCTGCGTGGTCGAGCCCCAGGTGCCGCAGATCAAACCGTCGACCTCGCCCTTGTGCAGCAGCATCGCGGCGATCAGCGTCAGCCGTCGGCGCATCTCGATCTTGGCGAACTGCTCGGTGACGCCCTTGCGCTCGGTCAGGCGGTGGTAGGTCTGCCAGTAGTCGCGGTAGCGGGCGTCGTCGTCGATGTTGACGATCTCGTAGTCGCGGCCGGCCTGCAGGCGCAGGCCCAACTTCTCGATGCGGCTGTTGATGACGCTCGCGCGCCCGACCAGCCACGGCCGCGCCAGGCCCTCGTCGACGACCACCTGCACCGCGCGCAGCACGCGGCGGTCTTCACCCTCGGCAAACGCCACGTTGCGGCGCTGGGCCCGCTTGGCCTGGCTGAAGATCGGCTTCATCGCGTTGCCCGACGCATAGACGAAGCTCTGCAGCTTTTCCTCGTAGGCGTTGAAGTCGGTCACCGGGCGCGCGGCCACGCCCGACGCGGCAGCCGCACGCGCCACCGCCGGCGCGATCTTCATCATCAAGCGCGGGTCGAAAGGCTTGGGGATCAGGTACTCGGGGCCGAACACCAGCGTCGTGCCGGCGTAGGCGGCAGCCACCTGGTCGTTCTGCTCGGCCTGGGCCAGGTCGGCGATGGCGTGCACCGCGGCGATCTCCATCTCGTTGGTGATCGTCGTCGCGCCCGAATCCAGAGCGCCGCGAAAGATGTACGGGAAGCACAGGACGTTGTTGACCTGGTTCGGGTAGTCGGTGCGGCCGGTGGCCATGATGGCGTCGCCGCGCACTGCTTTCACGGCCTCGGGCATGATTTCGGGCGTGGGGTTGGCCAGCGCGAAGATCAGCGGGTTCGGCCCCATCGTGGCCACCACCGGGGCCTTCAGCACATTGCCCGCTGACAGGCCCAGGAAGACGTCGGCACCGACCATCACCTCGGCCAGCGTGCGGTGCGGTGTGTCTTGCGCAAATTCGTCCTTGTCCGGGTCCATCAATTCGACGCGCCCGAGGTAGACGACGCCGGCCAGGTCGGTGACGAAGATGTTCTTCTTCGGCAGGCCCAGCTTGACCAGCAGGTTCAGGCAGGCCAGTGCCGCCGCACCTGCGCCCGAGGTGACCAGCTTGATCTGGTCTATCTTCTTGCCGGTGACCTTCAGTCCATTGAGCAGCGCCGCGCCCACCACGATGGCCGTGCCGTGCTGGTCGTCGTGGAAGACCGGGATCTTCATGCGCTCGCGCAGCTTGCGCTCGACATAGAAGCAGTCGGGTGCCTTGATGTCTTCGAGGTTGATGCCGCCGAAGGTGGGCTCCAGCGCGGCGATGATGTCGCAGAGCTTGTCGACGTCGGTCTCGTTGATCTCCAGGTCGAAGACGTCGATGCCGGCGAACTTCTTGAACAGCACGCCCTTGCCCTCCATCACCGGTTTGCTGGCCAGCGGGCCGATGTTGCCCAGGCCCAGCACCGCGGTGCCGTTGGTGACCACCGCCACCAGGTTGCCGCGTGAGGTGTAGCGCCAGGCGTTGGCCGGGTCGGCGACGATCTCTTCGCAAGCTGCCGCCACGCCGGGCGAATAGGCCAGCGCCAGGTCGTGCTGGTTGACCATCTGCTTGGTGGCGGCGATGGCCACCTTGCCCGGGGTCGGAAACTCGTGGTATTCGAGTGCGGCACGGCGCAGTTCCGCGCGCTTTTCTTCGGTGGTGGGCATGGCAGCATCCTGGGCGACGAAGGTGAAGATTCTAGGAGGCGGTCGGGCTTGGGGACGGGCCGGCGTTGAAGCTGGAAGTGGGCTCAGCCTAGGCGCCAAGCACAGCCATGCCCGGCGGCATGGCGCGCATTGGCAACGACGGATCAGCCCATTTCCAGCTTCAACCCGAAGGGCCAGGGTGCAGGCCCGTCCCCAAGCCCGACAGCCTCCTACAAGTGGGCCCGCTGCGCCCGGCATCCGCCCGGCAGGGGGCGAACCCTGGCGAGGGCCACCGAGTGTGACGCGCAACCGGCCGCCCGCCATGCGCGAAACTGCGTAACCGTACAAGCCGCCGGCCGCGGAATACTGCAAGCCAGATGACCGCCCCTGCCCTGCCGCCGCTGCGGCCACCGCTGTCCGCACGCGCCGCATCGGGTGCCTGGGCGCGTGCTGCGCGCCTGGCACGCAGCACGCGCTTGTGGTTGTGGGTCGCCCTGGTGGCGCTGCTGCTGGTGGTGCAGTCGCTGCTGGTGGTGCTGACGCTGCGCTACGAAGAAGCCCTGGCCCAGGAGCGCACTGAGGAGGTGGCGGTGGCGGCGATGGGCGAGATCCGCCGCCGCACCCAGCGCCTGCTGCAGGGTCTGCAAGGCTTGCAGCGGCGCAGCGACGAGCCCGATGCCTGGCCGCGCAACGCCGATGCCCTGTTGCGCAACCAACCCGAACTGGGCCGCATCGAGCGGCGCGACGGCCTGCTGCGTGTCGTCGAAGCGGTGGAGAGCCCGTTCCGCGACCCCTTGTTTGCACACTGGCCGCGCGCCGAGACCGAACTGGAGGTCGAGGCGGCCTGCAGCACGGCGCGGCGCGCGGTGGCGCCGGTGTTCTCGCGCAGCCAGTTCGTGCCGATGACCGGCGGGCAGGGCGCCGAGGTGGTGGATGTCTGCGTGCCGATGCAGGAAGCCGGCCGTCTGGTCGGCTACACCGTGGCCACGCTGGTGCTGCCGCAGCTGCTGGAAGAAGTGCGCGGCGCCGAACTGGGTCGCCGCCACGAACTGAGCTTTGTCGAGGGCGACGGTACCCGTCTGGCGCGCAGCGGCGCGGTGCGGGGTGCGGGCGTGTTCGTCGCCGAGCGCCTGGTCGACCTGCCCGGCGCCGCGCTGCAACTGCGCGCCGACGCGATGGAGCGCCGGCCCAGCCTGATTCCCAACCTGGCCACCGCGCTGGTGCTGGGGCTGTCGATCGGCCTGTTCGTGGTGGTGCTGCTGCTGGTGCGCGACGGCCGCCGCCGCGCCCGCGCCGAGGGCTTGCTGGCCGAGGCGCTGGCCTTCCGCAAGGCGATGGAGGATTCGCTGCTGACCGGCCTGCGTGCGCGCGACCGCGACGGGCGTATCGTCTATGCCAACCCGGCGTTTTGTTCGATGGTGGGCTGGTCGGCCGACGAACTGCAGCAAGCCCGCCTGCCGTTGTATTGGCCGCCCGAGCAGGTGCCCGAATACCAGCGCCGCCAGGCCGAGCGGCTGCGCCCCGGCGCCGACACCGCGCCGCCGCAGGAGGGTTACGAAACCATCTTCATGCGCCGCAACGGCGAGCGCTTCCCGGTGATGATCTACGAGGCGCCGCTGGTCGACGGCGTGGGCAAGCACACCGGCTGGATGAGCGCGGTGCTCGACCTGTCGGCCCAGCGCCGTGCCGAAGACCTGTCGCGCCAGCAGCAGGAACGGCTGCAGGCCACCGCCCGGCTGGCCAGCGTGGGCGAGATGGCCTCGCTGCTGAGCCATGAGCTGAACCAGCCGTTGTCGGCGATTGCCAGCTACGCCACCGGGTCGCTCAACCTGCTGGCCGACGCGCTGCCGGCGGGCGCGACACTGGGTGGCGATGCCGATGCCGATGCCGAAGCCGATGGTGCGGTGGCTGCCGACGCCGCCGCCATCCCCCCCGCTGGCGGCCTGCCCGCTGATCCTGACCTGCTGCCGATGCTGCGCCATGCACTGGAGCGCATCGCCGAGCAGGCCGAGCGCGCCGGCCGGGTGATCAAGAGCGTGCACGACTTCGTGCGCCGCCGCCACCAGGCCCACGAGGTGCTTGCCGCCGACCTGCTGATCGAATCGGTGCTGCCGCTGGTGCGGCTGCAGGCGCGCAAGAGTGGCGCACGGGTCGAGGTCGAGGTGGCGCAACCGGCACCGCGGGTCAAGGTCGACCGCACGATGGTCGAGCAGGTGCTGCTGAACCTGGCACGCAACGGCATCCAGGCGATGGAGGACGCCACGCCGCTGGCCGAGCGCGTGCTGACGTTGCGGGTGCGGGTGGTCGCGGGCGCGCAAGGCGGGCGCTGGGTGGTCTTCTCGGTGATCGACGCCGGCCCCGGCATCGCCGCCGACGTGGCGCAGCGCTTGTTCACGCCGTTCTTCACCACCAAGGCCGAGGGCATGGGGCTGGGGCTGTCGCTGTGCCGCACCGTCGTCGAGCAGCATGGCGGCGCGATGGACTTCGACACCTTGCCGCCGCGCCCGGGTGGCATGGGCGGCCCTGGCGACAGCCGGGCCGGCGGCACCGAATTCCGCTTCACGCTGGCGCTGGTGGCGCCGCGGGCCAGCGTGCCGGCCGGCCCGGCCGCCCCATGCGAGACCGTGCCCTGAGGCTGCGCGCGTTCGCGCCATACTGACGGCCATGAGCATGCCGGCCCCCCTGCAGCCGCCGCTGGGCATCCCGATGGTCTACCTGGTCGACGACGAGACCGTGGTGCGCGACGCGCTGGCCTGGCTGCTGCGCACGCGCCGGCTGCTGTCCGAGGGTTTCGGCCACGCCGAGGCGTTCGAGGCCTTCCTCGCCACCCGCGACCTGGCCGCCGGCTGGCCTGACGCGCCTTCGTGCTTGCTGCTCGACGTGCGCATGCCCGGCACCAGCGGGCTGGTGCTGTTCGACCGCCTGGTCGACCGGGGCCTGATCGACGCGCTGCCGGTGATCTTCCTCACCGGCCATGGCGACGTGCCCACCGCGGTGGCGGCAGTCAAGCGCGGCGCCTTCGATTTTGTCGAGAAGCCGTTCTCCGACAACGCGCTGGTCGACCGCGTGGTGCAGGCGCTGGCCGTCAGTGGCCAGGCCATCATGCGCCGCCGCGGCCGGCAGGCGGTGCAGCGTTGCCTGGCCGACCTGACCGAGCGCGAGCATGAGGTGATGGAACGCGTGATCGCCGGCTTGGCCAACAAGCTGATCGCCGATGAGCTCGACATCAGCGTGCGCACGGTGGAAGTGCACCGAGCCCGCCTGTTCGACAAGATGAACGTGCGCTCGGCGGTCGAGCTGGCCAACCTGCTGCGCGAGCCACCGGGTTGAACCGGGGCTGAAAACCAGGCCTGGCAGGCCTGCGCGACAATCCACACCATGGCGCTCGGCGAGTTCGACCTGATCCAGAAGTACTTCACCCGGCCCTCGCGACAGGCGGTGCTGGGGGTGGGCGACGACTGCGCGCTGCTGCAGCCGCGCGCCGGCATGTTGTGGGCGATTTCCAGCGACATGCTGGTCGAGGGCCGGCACTTTCTCAGCACCGTGCGGCCCGAGCGGCTGGGCCACAAGGCGCTGGCGGTGAACCTGAGCGACCTGGCGGCCTGTGGTGCCACGCCGGTGGCCTTCACGCTGGCGCTGGCCATGCCGCGGGTCGACGAAGCCTTTCTGGCCGGCCTGGCGCAGGGCCTGTTCTGCCTGGCCGACGAGCACGGCGTCGAGCTGGTGGGCGGCGACACCACCGCCGGCCCGCTCAACCTCTGCATCACCGTGTTCGGCGAAGTGCCGCCCGGCCAGGCGCTGCGGCGCGATGGCGCGCAGCCCGGTGACGCGCTGTGGGTCAGCCACCCGCCGGGCGGTGGCCTGGGCGACGCACGGCTGGCGCTGGAGGCGTTTCGCGGCCATGTCACGCTGGACGGCGCCGACTTCGAAGCGGTGCGCCGGGCGATGGAGCAGCCGCAGCCGCGGGTGGCGCTGGGCTGCAGCCTGCGCGGCCTGGCCAGCGCCGCGATCGACCTGAGCGACGGCCTGGCCGGCGACCTGGGCCATGTGCTGCGTCGCTCGGGCGTGGGCGCGACGGTGGTCGCCGACCAGTTGCCGATCAGCCCGGTGCTGGCCCGCCAGCCGCGTGCGCTGCAGCTCGACTGCGCGTTGGGTGGCGGCGACGACTATGAATTGCTGTTCACCGCACCACCGGCGGCCGAGGCGTCGGTGCGTGCCGCCGCCGCCGCGGCCGGCGTGGCCGTGCGCTGCATCGGCCGCATCGAGGCCACGCCCGGCCTGCGGGTGGTGGACGGCCAAGGCCAGCCGCTGAGCCTGGCGCTGCGCGGTTTCGACCACTTTGCCGTCGCGGGCGGGACCTGACGGGCCTGCGCCAGGACGACCGCTATGAGCACCGCCATCCTGACCCCGCCCCGCCGTGCCAGCGCCCGGTTCATGCTGGGCCACCCGGCGCGCTGGCTGGGGCTGGGCTTCGGCAGCGGCCTGTCGCCGGTGGCGCCGGGCACCGTGGGCACGCTGTGGGCCTGGGCCTCGTTCCTGGTCATCGACCCCTGGCTGAGCGACCGGCAGTGGGCGGGGCTGCTGCTCGCCGCGCTGGTGGTCGGGGTGTGGGCCTGCACCCGCACGGCCCAGCACCTGGGCAGCGCCGACCCGGGCGCCATCGTCTGGGACGAGGTGCTGGCGTTCTGGCTGGTGTTGTGGCTGGTGATGCCGGCGGGCCTGTGGGGCCAGGCAGTGGCGTTCGGCCTGTTCCGCTTCTTCGATGCCGTCAAGCCCGGCCCGGTGGGCTGGGCCGACCGCCTGTTCAAGCTGCGCCCGGGCCAGGCGATCGGCTGGCGTCAGGGCTGGGGCATCGTGTTCGACGACCTGGTGGCCGCGCTGTGCACGCTGCTGGTGATCGCAGTCTGGCTGCGGGTGGTGGCATGACCGGCCCGGGCCGGCCCACGCTGACCGCGGCGCGGATCGGCGCGCAAACCGCCCGGATCACCGCGCAGATCGCCGTGCTGGCAGCCGCCTTGGCCGACCGGCTGAGCGCAGGCGGCGCGCTCATCGCCACCGCCGAGAGCTGCACCGGCGGCCTGATCGCCGCTGCCTGCACAGAGTTGGCCGGCTCCAGCGATTGGTTCGATCGCGGTTTCGTCACCTACAGCAACGCGGCCAAGACCGACCTGCTGGGCGTCGACGCCGGCCTGATCGCCGCCCACGGCGCCGTCAGCGAACCGGTGGCGCACGCGATGGCCGCCGGCGCGCTGGGGCGCTCAGCGGCCGCGCTGACCGTGGCCGTCACCGGCGTGGCCGGCCCGGGCGGTGGCAGCCCGGCCAAGCCGGTGGGCCTGGTGTGGCTGGCCTGGGCCTGGCGCGACGCCGCCGGCGCGGTGCAGACCGATGCGCTGCAGCAGCACTTCGAGGGCGACCGCGCCGCGGTGCGCCAGGCCACCGTGGCCGCGGCGCTGCAAGGGCTGCTGACGCGCGCCTCCGCGCTGCTGCAGGGCCCGCCGTGAACCTGCTGCTGGCCGGTGATTTCAGCGATGCCGAGCGCGATGAGTGGGCCGCAGCCCTGCGCGCCGCGCTGCCCGGCCACCGCCTGTGCCTGGCGCGCGGCGAGGTGCCCGACGACTCGATCGCCGCGGCCATCGTCGCCAACCCGCCGCCGGGCGGCCTGGCCGGCCTGCCGCGGCTGCGCCTGATCCAGAGCCTGTGGGCCGGCATCGACCGGCTGCTGGCCGACACCAGCCTGCCGCCAGCGGTGCCGATCGCGCGCATGGTCGACCCTGGGATGAACCAGGCGATGGCACAAACCGCGTTGTGGGCCACGCTGGCGCTGCACCGCGGCTTCTTCACCTATGGCGCTCAGCAGCGGGCGGGCTTGTGGCGGCAACTCGGCCAGCGCTGCGCCGACGAGCTGCCGGTGCTGGTGCTGGGTTTCGGGCAAATGGGCCGCGCCGTGGCCAGCGCGTTGGCGCGGCAGGGCTACCCGGTGGCGGCATGGCGGCGCAGCGCTTCGTCCTCCTCGTCCTCCTCGCCCTCCTCGCCCTCCTCTTCGTCTGCAGACGACGCGGTCGACCCGGCGCTGGCCAGCGTCACGCTGCACAGCGGCACGGCGACGCTGGCGGCGGCGCTGCCGCGGGCGCAGGTGCTGATCAACCTGCTGCCGTTGACGCCCGACACCCGCGGCCTGCTCGATGCCCGCCTGCTGGCCGCATTGCCGCGAGGTGCGGGGCTGGTCAACCTGGCCCGCGGCGCCCATGTGGTCGACGCCGACCTGCTGGCCGCGCTGGCCAGCGGCCAGGTCGGGCATGCGGTGCTCGATGTCTTCCACGCCGAACCGCTGCCGCCTGAGCACGCTTATTGGCGCCATCCGCAGGTGACGGTGCTGCCCCATGTCGCGGCGCTGACCGATGCGCGCAGCGCGGCCGCGGCGGTGGCCCGCAACATCGAGCTGCTGGCCCGGGGCGAGCCACCACAGCACGCGGTGTCACGCGGCGCAGGCTACTGACCGGGTTGCCGACGCGGGTGACCCACACCGGCGTTCGGCGCGTCTTACCATCGTGGCTGCCGACACGGCGTGCTTCTGGAGTTTCGATGCCCCCGACTTCATCCAACGGCGCGGTGCTGGCAGGCCTGCGCAGCGCTGCCACGGTGGCCGTGACCTGCCTGGCGGCGGTAGCCGCCTTCGCGCAGACCGCCGCCCCAGCGCGCGACGCCGCGGCCCTGGCCCGCGAGGAGGCCGACATCCGCAGCGCCCGTACCGCCCAGACCCGGGCCATGGCGCTGGACGACCTGGACAAGGTGGTCACCTGGTGGGCGCCCGAGATCACCATCCGCCGTGCCCTGGGCCAGCCGGTGGACGGCGCCGAGGCGGCGCGCAAGCTGCTGGTGCCGCCGGCCACGCCGTCGCCCAACCGGCTGATCTACCAGCGCGAACCGGTGGCCGTGCAGGTCAGCCCGCACTGGCCACTGGCCTACGAGGAAGGTCGCTGGTCGGGCCACCCCGGCAGCGTGACCAATGCGCCGGTGATCGGTGGCCGCTACTCGGCGCAATGGGTCAAGCGGGACGGCCGCTGGCTGATCCGGTCGGAAGTGTTTGTCGCACTGACCTGCAGCGGCGCGGCCTGCGACATTCCCGCCGCGCCCTGAACGGCCAGGCGCGTGGGGCGGCAGAAATCCGCGCCCGCGCCAAGGCCGCTCGAACGTTTTGGCCCCTCAGGCCAGCGCCGTGCCGCGCCAGGCCGCACCGCTGCCAGACGCGAGCACGTCAAGCTTCCAGCGCCAGCCGCGGCCCGGCGCGCAGCAGCGGCGCCTTGCCACGCGGCGCCGGTGGCGTGGCCACCGCCTGCACCAGCAGCAGGGCCAGGCGGCGCAGCGCGTCCCACGGGTCGAGCGGCCAGAGCGGGTGCTTCAGGCCCTTGATGATGCCGTCGCAGGTGCTGGCAGCCTCCACCAGGTGGGCCAGCTGGTGCTCGGCCAGCAGCGGCAGCACCCGTTCATACAGCCGCTGCTTGACACCCCAGACCCGGCCCTCGTTGAAAGCCACCGGCAGCGATTTGCCCTGGGCCAGCGCGTCTTTCACCCGCTTGAGGGCGCGGATGTCCTCGGCCAGGCTCCAGTGCACCAGCACGGCGGCCTCGCCCTCGGCACGCAGGCCGTCAAGCATGCGCAGCACGCGCGCGGTCTGGCCGGCCATCACCGCCTCGCCGAGCTTGAAGACGTCGTAGCGGGCCACGTTCAGCACCGCCGATTCCACCTGCTCGAAGGCCAGTTCACCGGCCGGGTACAACAGGGCCAGTTTCTGCAGCTCTTGGTGGGCGGCCAGCAGGTTGCCCTCGACCCGGTCGGCAAAAAATGCCAGCGTGTGCTGGCCGGCTTCGCCCTCGGCCACCCGCTGGCCTTGGGTGGCCAGGCGCTGGGCGATCCAGGCCGGCAGCAGGCGGCGGTCGACCGGCAGCACCTGCAGGCTGACGCCGGCCTGGTCGAGCGCGCCAAACCAGGCGCCCTGCTGTTGCTGGCGGTCCAGCTTGGGCAGGTGCACGATCGTCAGCACGTCGCCCGACAGGTGCTCGCAGTAGCGCTGCAGCGCCTCGCTGCCGTCCTTGCCGGGCTTGCCGGTGGGGATGCGGATCTCGATCAGCTGCCGCTCGGCGAACAGGCTCATCGCCTGCGACGCGCCCAACAGGCCCGACCAGTCGAAATGCGCGCCACTGACAGTGAAGACCTTGCGCTCGACATAACCCGCCGCCCGCGCGGCCGCGCGAATCTGGTCGCCCGCCTCCTGCGCCAGCAGCGGCTCGTCGCCATGCAGCGTGTAGATCGGCTGCAGGCCACGGGCGAGGTGGGCGGTCAGTTGCTCGGCGCGCAGTTGCATGGGTGGTCTCGGGTGGGACGGCGCGGGGGTCAGCGGCGGGAGGCAGATGCCGGCGCAGCGGGCGCGGCAGCGGGTGCGGCACCAGGTGCGGCGATACCGGCGCGGGCCGGCATGCCCGGCCGCAGGTCGGCCCGCGCCAGCCGGGTCAGCACCTGCTGCACGATGTCGGACTGCATCGCGGCGTACAGCTCGCCTTCTTCCTGGGCCTTGCCCAGCGCCGCGGTCTCGCTGTAGCTCATGTCGCGCGACAGCAGCAGGTCGGTGGGCAGGATCAGCTCGCGGCCGCCGGGCGAGGTCAGGCGGAACTCGAAGCCCAGCCGCAGCTGCAATTCACGCACCTGGCCGGCGCCGGTGGAGGCGACCACGCTGCGTTCGCGCCGGTCGCTCAGCGCCTGCAGCACCACCTCGGCCTGCGCCGGCGTGTCGACCACCTGCGTCGATTCGGCGAGCCGGGCGCGCAGCTCGGCTTCGAAGGGCGAGCGCGCAGCGAAGCCGCTGAGCGCGATGCGCGCGAACGGCATCGGCGGGGTTTCGCGCAGCTTGAAGGCGCAGCCGCCCAGCAGCGGCAGTGCCACAGGCCAACCCAGCGCCAGCGGCAACCCGACCAGCCAGGTGCGGCGTGACAGCGCTGCGGCCATGCGATGCGTCGTCACACCACCACGTTGACGAGTCGGCCGGGCACCACGACCACCTTCTTGGCCGGCTGGCCGTCCGAGAACCTGGCGAACTCGGGCGAGGCCAGCGCCGCGGCTTCGATCGCCGCCTTGTCGGCAGCGGCCGGCACGCGGATCGCGCCGCGCATCTTGCCGCTGATCTGCAGCACCAGCTCGATCTCGTCCTGCACCAGCGCGGCCTCGTCAACCGCGGGCCAGGGGGCGTCGAGCAGGTCGGCCACCGCGCCGGCAAAACCCAGCGAGGACCACAGCGCATGCGTGATGTGCGGGCAGGCCGGGTACAGCGCGCGCAACAGCACCGACGTGCCTTCGCACAGCACGGCGGCATCGCCGTCACTGCTGTCGGGCTTGAAGGCGTCCAGCGCGTTCAGCAGCTTCATGCAGCCCGACACCACGGTGTTGTACTGCATGCGGTCGTAGTCGTGGCTCACCTGGCGCAGCACCAGGTGCACCTCGCGCCGCAGCGCCGCGGCCTCGGCACGCAGCGGGGCGCGGCCGAGGTTGCGGCCGGTGGCGCGCTTGAGCAGGTCGGCGTGCCGGGCGCTGAAGCTCCACACCCGCTTCAAGAAGCGGTGCGCGCCTTCGACCCCGGCGTCGTTCCATTCCAGCGTCTGCTCGGGCGGGCTGGCGAACATCACGAACAGCCGGGCGGTGTCGGCGCCGTACTGGTCGATCAGCGCCTGCGGGTCGACGCCGTTGTTCTTGGACTTGGACATCGTGCCCACGCCCTCGTAGTCGACCAGCGTGCCGTCCGCCTTGACCCGCGCCTGCGTGACCTTGCCGGTCTCGTCGCGGATGTCTTCCACCTCGTGCGGCCA
>JBBQVF010000007.1:0-77995 GCA_038211805.1 Burkholderiales bacterium
AGCGTGCGCCCGTCGGTGGTCTGGCCGATGAACAGCAGGTCGTAGCTGCCGGTCTCGCGCTGACGCGCGCTGGGGCCCTGGCCGGGCTGTGGCAGCGCCAGCCGGCCCAGCAGCCGGCGGCTGGGGCCGAAGCCCAGCAGCCCGTTCTGCAACCGCGTGGCGCCGGCCAGCAACCCGGCCTTGACGCGGCCCGCAGTGCCGTCGCCCAGCAGCATGCGCTCGTCGTAGACGAAATCGGTGCCCCAGGGATGGCCGCGCAGCGCGTTGCTGCGGTGCACGTTCTTGGTGTTGATCGCCGCCATGATGAACGGCCCGGTCCAGGACCGGGCCAGGTCGTCGTAGACCGCGCCGCCGCCGTCGGGCTGCGGCGGGCCGCGAAAGCCCGGCGTCAGCGCAAACGGGTCGGCCATCGTGCGGGCGGCCGCGCGGTCGCGCCCGGTCTCCTCCAGCGTGGCCAGCAGGCTGGCCACCGTGCCACCCGAGGCGCCGCCCTTCATGCGCCGCACGCGGCCGTGCACGCGGGTCAGCGGGACGCCGAAGCGCCGTCGGGCCTCGTCCTGCAGGAACACCACGCCGAGGTCGAACGGGATCGAGTCGAAGCCGCAGGAGAACACGATGCGCGCGCCGCTGGCCAGCGCCGGCGCCTGCAGCCGCGGGATCATCCTGGCCATCCACACGGGCTCGCCGCACAGGTCGACATAGTCGCAACCGGCATGCGCGCAGGCGCTGACCAAGGCCTCGCCATGGCGCTGGTACGGCCCCACGGTGGTGATGACCACCCGCGCCTGCGCGACCAGGGCGGCCAACGCGGCGGGGTCGTTGGCGTCGGCTTCGATCAGCGGCACGCTGTCGGGCGCGCCGATGGCTCGCCGCACCGCCGCCAACTTGCCCGCATTGCGGCCGGCCATCGCCCAGCGCGGGCCGCGGCCGTCGGCAGCGCGGGCCGTCAGCACCTCGGCCACCAGGCGCCCGGTGAAGCCGGTGGCACCGAAGACGACCACGTCAAAGGGCTTGTCCATGCCGCATCCTCGCACGGCGGGCCGGGCGGTCAGGGCTGCGGCCCCCACGGGGCCGCCATCAGCAACTTGTTTTCCTGCGAGGCCAACAGCGGCCGCAACTGTCGGGCGAAGGCCATGAACGCCGGGTCGGCGAACAACGCGGCCCAGAAGGCACGCCGGTCGGCGTCGTCGTCGAACTTCCACCAGTGCACCAGCTGGTTCATCGCACCGATGTCACCGGTGAAGTAACCCACCAGCTTGGCCGGGTGCCGGGCCACGGCCGGCCAACCCTCGGTTTGGTAGAGCGCGACCACCTCGGCCATCTTGCCGACGATGACGGTGTAGGTGCGCTGTTCGTAGATCGCCATGCATCGCTCCGGTTTGCGGGTCGGCACCCGCCAGGCTGGCGGCGCCAAACGGCGATTGTGCTGGCTTGCCGACGCTGGCGGGCGGTGCAGGCTGGCGACTGACCGTTGCGGACCGACCGCACAGGGTGCCGCCAGGGTCCGTCGCGCAAGCCTGCGCTCAGAGGCGCGTCGACGGTCGGGCCACCGCGCACCAGCGCAGGCTGGCGCCTCGCAACAGGGCCACCACACCGGCCTGGCGACTGCGCGGGATGCGGTACACCACCAGCGCCCAGACCCCTTGCGACAGCTGGTGCCGCACGCTGGTCTCGAAACGCCTGGCGCGCGGCGGGTCGCCCCAGGGCCAGAGCAAACGGTCGCCCAGCAAGCCGGCCGCCAGCGCCAGCACCACCAGACCCACCAGCATCGCCACCAGCGGCGTGTCGCTTGCCAGCACCCACCAGCCGATGACCAGGGCCAGGATCGACAAGCCGGCGGCGATCGCCAGCAATTGCGGCAACGCGGAACCGTCAGCGCGGGCGCCGGACCAACGCAAGGTTTGACGGGCAAACACCGCCGGGTCAGCGTGGCGCGGGCCCAGCAACGCCAACTGCGGTGGCTTCAGGCCGTGTTGCGAAAGCAGGATGCGCACGGCATCACGCATGGCCGACTCCGACGGGTAGAACGCGGCGATGCAGGCCAGCGCGCAGTCGGCTGGCAGGTCCTCGCGCTTGGCGCGCGCCGAGCCTCGCTGGAATGACGACAGCGGGGTGTGCTCAGCCGCAAAGTGACTGGGGGTGGCGACAGGCTGCGTGTCCAAGGCGTGGCTCCAACGGTGGTCGGCTTCGGCGCCCGGGCGGGCGACGTCGGCAGCCCGCCCGGGCGCGCGACGTCGGCAGCCCGCCCGGGCGGGCGACATCGGCAGCCATGCCCGGGCGGGCGACATCGGCAGCCATGCCCGGCAGTCTGTGTTGTACGACCGCGCGGTACTGTCTGCCAGCGCACCCTCAGGGACGGCCAGCTGGTTTTGGCGACAGGCGCCGACAAGCGGAGCGGGCCCCGTCCTACAGAGCGGGCGCGAGGGCGGTACGATGCCGTTGCATGAACCCGCTAGACCAACGCCTGACCGACCTGGAAATCAAGGCCAGCTTCACCGAGGAACTGGTCGACCAGCTCAACACAGTGATCGTGCGCCAGCAACGCCAGATCGACGCCTTGTTGCGCGAGGTGGCCGACCTTCGGCAACAAGCGCCCGACGATCCGGCCGGCAGGCCCTTGCGGAACTTGCGCGACGAGTTGCCGCCGCATTACTGAGCGGTAGCGGGCTGCACCAGCCAGGCACCAGCGACCAACATCAGCGGCCGGCACCAGCGGCCGACCTCAGCGAGATCCGACCTGCGCCTCCGCCACGATCGGCCACCCAAAAAAAACCCTTCGCAGCCGAGCGGGGCTCGGGGGAAGGGTCGGTCAAACTGCGCTGGAGGAGACGGAGGGATTCGAACCCTCGATGGAGTTTTAAGCCCCATACTCCCTTAGCAGGGGAGCACCTTCGGCCACTCGGTCACGTCTCCGGGCAGGTCCACCATTCTAGCCCAGCAAAACGACGGTTTCGCCGCCGCGCCGGATGTTCATTGCAGCACCGGCCCGCGCCGCGCTCATGCCAGGGGGCTGGGGGCATTCAGGCCAAAGGCCTGATGCAGCGCGCGCACGGCGAGTTCCATGTACTTTTCGTCCAGTACCACCGAGGTCTTGATCTCGCTGGTGGTGATCATCTGGATGTTGATGCCCTCCTCTGCCAGCGTGCGGAACATCGTGCTGGCCACGCCGACGTGGCTCTTCATGCCGATGCCGACGATCGACACCTTGCAGATGCGCGGGTCGGCGGTGAACTGCGCCGCGCCGGTGTTGGGCACGATGCTGTTCTTCAGCAGGTCGTTGGTGCGCTGGAAATCGTTTCGGTGCACGGTGAATGAAAAGTCAGTGCGACCGTCGTGCGACACGTTTTGCACGATCACGTCGACGTCGATATTGGCCTCGGCCACCGCGCCCAGGATCTGGTAGGCCATGCCGGGTTTGTCGGGCACGCCGACGACGGTGAACTTGGCCTCGTCGCGGTTGAACGCGATGCCCGAGACGACTGCTTGTTCCATGTTGGCATCTTCCTCGAAAGTGATCAGGGTGCCCGATTGGGCTTCTTCGTGGATGTCGATGTCCCAGGGCGTGAAGCTCGACAGCACGCGCAACGGCACGCGGTACTTGCCGGCGAACTCGACCGAACGGATCTGCAGCACCTTGCTGCCCAGGCTGGCCATCTCCAGCATCTCCTCGAAGCTGATGGTCTTCATGCGCCGGGCCTCGGGCACCACCCGGGGGTCGGTGGTGTAGACGCCGTCGACGTCGGTGTAGATCAGGCACTCGGCGGCCTTCATTGCCGCCGCCACCGCCACCGCCGAGGTGTCGGAGCCGCCACGCCCGAGCGTGGTGACCGAGCCGGTCTCGTCGATGCCCTGGAAGCCGGTGATGATGACCACGCGGCCGGCGTCGAGGTCGGCACGCACGCGGCTGTCGTCGATCGACTCGATGCGGGCCTTGGTAAAGGTGCCGTCGGTGCGCACCGGCACCTGCCAGCCGGCGTAGCTGACGGCGGGTTGGCCTTCGGCCTGCAGCGCCAGCGCCAGCAGGCCCACCGAGACCTGCTCGCCGGTGGCGGCAATGGCATCCAGCTCGCGCATCGCGGCGGCGTCCAGTTGGGCAGGCTGCACCTCTTTGGCCAGCCCGAGCAGGCGGTTGGTCTCGCCGCTCATCGCGGACGGGACGACGACCATCTGATGGCCGGCGCGGGCCCATTTGGCAACCCGTTTGGCAACGCTGCGGATGCGCTCGGCCGAGCCCATCGACGTGCCGCCGTATTTGTGAACGATCAGTGCCATGGTTGCTGGGGGTTCTTTGGGACCTGCGGTCCCACGGAAGGGGCTCCATCGGTGCCTGGGGTCGGATCGGATCCGACCTGCAGGCGTGGCGCGGCCCCGGTGCGCAACCGGCGATTTTACCCAGCGGGCTTGAGCGGGGCTGACAAGCCCGCATCGGGGCACCAGCGCAACGCCAGCGCGGGTTGCCCGGCGGCCGCCCAGCAACGCGCATCCGGCCCGAGACCGGGCACGAACAGCAATTGCCCATCAGCCGTCCACAGCAGCGGCACGGCCCGTTGGTGCTCCGGCACGCCAGCCGCCTGGAACTGCTTCTTCAGGCTGCGCGGCGGGCTGTCCAGCCGGGCCTGGAACCGCTCGCCGCCCGCACGCGCACGCGGCTGGACAGCGCTCAAAGCCGACGGCGCCAAGCCAGGGTGGGCGCCGGCCGGATCGACGAGGCTGACCTCGATGCAGCCTGGCCAACCGGGCAAGACCCAGCGCCCGGGCCGCGAACAATCCAGCGCCATCGAATCCGACGGGCAAGCGAGCATGGCGGCGGGCATGCGTGCCGGGGTGGCTGGAAGCGCCGGAAGTGCCGGAAGTGCCGGAAGCGCCGCCAGCGCCGCGGGCCGCGATACGCCCCCGCCACCGGCCACCGGCGGCGCCACCTGCAGCCAGCCCCGGTAAAGCTGGCATTCGAACCCACCCCCGGCGGGCCACCGCGCCGCGCCGCGCAGCGGCACCTCGGCCAGCAGGCGAGACAGCATGGCTTGCGGCGCACCGGAACCGGTCTGCATCGACCACCAAGCGCGCAGCGCATTGGCTTGGCGCGCAGCTGACAACTGCCGCCAACCTGCCACCTGCAACCGCCCCGGCGCGTCGACCAAGGGCGCCAGATCGAGCGTGGCCAGTTCGACCAACGCGGCGGCAGCTTCCTGGGCGCGGCAGGCCGCTGCCGCCAAGGCGATTTCGGTATCGCCAAAAGCCGCTGTCAACGCTGGCCAAACCTGCAGGCGCAGACGGTTGCGGGCAAAAACCGGGTCGGCATTGGACGGGTCGTCCACCGCTTGCAGACGGAAACGCCGCAGGTAGTGTTCGATGGCCTCGCGCGGCTGGTCGAGCCAGGGCCGCGCCCAGACCAGACCCGCCCGCTCGGCCTCTACCGGCATCGCCGACAAACCCGCCGGGCCACCGCCGCGCAAGGCCTGCAGCAGAAAGGTCTCGGCCTGGTCACGGCGGTGCTGGGCCAGCAGCAGCAGCGTGGCGCCCTCCTCCTTCGCCAGACGGTCCAGCACGGCAAGGCGGCCCCGGCGGGCCCAGGCTTCGATGCTGTCGCCCGGCGCCGGCGATCCGGCCAGACGCGCCCAGCGCAGCCGCACCGGCCAGCCGCGGCGTTGCCAGCGCCGGCACAGCCGTTGGGCCCTGCGCAACCAGTCGTCGGCCTCAGCCAGCAGGCCATGGTGCACGTGCAGCGCCACCACCTGCAGGCCGAGTGTGTTCGCTGCACGGCAGCTTGCGTGCAGCAGGGCCAGCGAATCACGCCCCCCGCTGAAGGCGACCGCCACCGTCCCGGTCACCACCGGGCCGGCCTGCGGTGCGTCGAACATGCCGCGCCGTCAGCGGTCCTTGGTGTCGGCGTAGCGACCATAGGCCTGCAGGCGGTCATAGCGCCGTTGCAGCAGGTCCTTGAGCTTCAAATCCGAGACCTGGCGTAGCGCGTCGACCAGCGCGCGCTTCAATTGCGAGGCCATCTGCCGGGTGTCGCGGTGCGCGCCGCCCACCGGCTCGCTGACCACCTTGTCGATCATGCCCAGCGCCTTCAGCCGGTGGGCGGTGATGCCCAGTGCCTCGGCGGCGTCGGGTGCACGCTCGGAGGTCTTCCACAGGATCGACGCGCAACCTTCGGGCGAGATCACCGAGTAGACCGAGAACTGCAGCATCAGCACCTGGTCGCCCACGCTGATGGCCAGCGCGCCGCCCGAGCCGCCTTCGCCGATGATGGTGACGATGATCGGCACCTCCAGTTGCGCCATCTCGAAGATGTTGCGGCCGATGGCTTCGCTCTGGCCACGCTCCTCGGCGCCGATGCCCGGATAGGCGCCAGGTGTGTCGACGAAGGTGAACAGCGGCAGGCCGAACTTCTCGGCCAGCTTCATCAGCCGCAGCGCCTTGCGGTAGCCCTCGGGCCGCGCCATGCCGAAGTTGCGCAGGCCCCGCTCTCTGGTGTCGCGCCCCTTCTGGTGGCCGATCACCATGCAGGCCTGGCCGTTGAATCGCGCCAGCCCACCGACGATGGATTGGTCGTCGGCAAAGGCGCGGTCGCCGTGCAACTCTTGCCAGTCGGTGAAGATCTCGGTGACGTAATCCAGCGTGTAGGGCCGCTGCGGGTGGCGGGCGATCTGCGTCACCTGCCAGGGTGTCAGGTTGGCGTAGATGTCCTTGGCCAGTTGCTGGCTCTTCTTGTCGAGCCTGCCGATCTCCTCGGAGATGTCGACCGCCGACTCGCTCTGCACGAAGCGCAGCTCTTCGATCTTGTTGTCGAGCTCGGCCATCGGCTGCTCGAAGTCGAGGAAGTGTCGTTTGCTCACGGGTCTGCCTTCGTGCTGCGCAGGGCGGGATCGCCCTGGGGGTGGCCCGGCGGACGCCTGCGCCGGACCGGTGGTGAATCGATCAATAGTCTACCGGCAGCGGGTCGAGGCTTCGCCAGATGTACCAGGTGGCCACCGAACGGTAGGGGGCCCAGGCGTCGCCCAGCTCGCGGGCTTCGGCGCGCGAGACCGGCTCACCGCTGAAATAACCCTGGCTGATGCCCTTGATCAGGCCCAGGTCGTCCAGCGGCAGCACGTTGGGCCGCATCAAATGGAAGATCAGGAACATCTCGGCCGTCCAGCGGCCGATGCCGCGGATGGCGACCAGCTCGTCGATGATGGCCTCGTCGTCCATCTGCTGCCACTGCTGCACATGGACCACACCCGACTCGAAGTGCTTGGCCAAGTCGCTGAGGTATTCGGCCTTGCGCGCCGACAGGCCGGCGCCACGCAGCGCAGGCGTGTCGAGCCCCCGCACCGCGGCCGGTGCCAGCCGGGTCGACGGGCCGCCCACGGCGACGGTGAACCGGTCCCACACCGACTGCGCGGCCTTGACCGAGATTTGCTGGCCGACGATGGACCTCGCCAGGGTGGTGAAGGCGTCGCCGCGACTTTTCAACCGTGCTTCGCCGAACTTGGGGATCAGCTTCTTCATGACCCGGTCACGCTTGGCCAAATGGCGGCAGGCGTCGTCCCAATAGGGCGGCGTCACCGTCGGCAGCGCTTGGTCGGCCGGCGAGCCTGGCGTGACCGCTGGCGCCGCGAGCGTGGGCCCGGTCACGCTCAAGGGTGCACCCATGGCGCTACGCGCCGTCCCGCCCAGCGGGAACGAGCGGTCCTTCGGACGGCAGGGCGAAGCGCACTCATGAGCGCACCCACGTGGTGCCGGCAGCCGAATCCTTCAACTCGATCCCCTGCGCGGCCAGAACCTGGCGGATGCGGTCGGCCTCGGTGAAGTTCTTCGCGGCCTTGGCCGCGGCGCGGTCGGCAATCAGGCGGGCAATGCCGGCCTCGTCCAGTCCACCCGCAGCCACTGCCGCCTGCAGAAACACCCGAGGTGCCTGCTGCAGCACACCCAGCGTGGCCGCCAGCGCACGCAGCAGCGCGGCGGTGTCGGCCGATCGGCTGCGGTTGCACTCGTTGGCCAGGTCGAACAGCACGGCCAATGCACCCGGCGTGTTGAAGTCGTCGTCCATCGCGGTCTTGAACGCGGCGGCCTGTGGCCGCGCCCAGTCGATGGCGATGGGGTCGACGGCCAGGTCGATGCCATCCAGCGCGGTGTACAACCGTCGCAAGGCCGTGCGGGCGTCGTCGAGCAGTTGGTCGCTGAAATTGAACGGGCTGCGGTAATGGGTGCGCAACATGAAGAAACGCAGCGACTCGCCGTCGAACTTCTGCAGCACCTCGCGGATGGTGAAGAAGTTGCCCAGGCTCTTGGACATCTTCTCGTTGTCGACGTTGAGGAAGCCGTTGTGCAACCAATAGTTGACGAACGGATGGCCCAGCGCACCCTCGCTCTGCGCGATCTCGTTCTCATGGTGCGGAAACTGCAGGTCCATGCCGCCACCGTGGATGTCGAAGCGCTCACCCAGCAGCGCGCAGCTCATCGCCGAGCACTCGATGTGCCAGCCCGGCCGACCGTGGCCATAACCGCGCTCGCCGCCGTCGAAGGTGGCATCGGCCGGTTCGCCGGGCTTGGCGGCCTTCCACAGCACGAAGTCCAGCGGGTCGTCCTTGCCCTCGGTCACGGCCACCCGCTCACCGGCGCGCAGGTCGTCCAGGCTCTTGCCCGACAACTTGCCGTAGCCCGGGAATTTGCGCACCGCGAAGTTGACGTCGCCGCCCGGTTTGCCGCCGCCTGCCCGATAGGCCAGGCCCTTGTCCTCCAGCGTGCCGATCATCGCCAGCATCTGCGGCACGTAATCGGTGGCGCGGGGCTCGTGGCTAGGCGGCACGGTACCGATGGCGGCGAGGTCCTGGCGCATGGCGGCGATCATCTCGTCGGTCAGCGCACGGATGGTGATGCCGCGCTGCACCGCGCGCTGGATGATCTTGTCCTCGATGTCGGTGATGTTGCGGACGTAGGTCACCTGGTAGCCACTGGCGCTGAGCCAGCGGTAAACCACGTCGAAGGCCATCATCATCCGCGCATGGCCCATGTGGCACAGGTCATAGATGGTCATGCCGCAGACGTACAGGCGCACCTGGCCGGGGGTGATCGGCTCGAAGGGTTCGAGCTGGCGGGTCAGCGTGTTGTGGAGGCGAAGCGTCATCGGCCGATGCGGAGAGCGGCTGCGGGAATGGGCGGCCGTGGACAGGAAGAAATCGGGGTTGCGGCGACGGCAGGACGGCGGTACGGCCCCGGGGCCGAAGCATCCGGCCCACCGGCAGCGGGCCCTTGCGAAGGGTCGATACAATCGAATTAGTATAGCCTCGCGACCCCGCACGACCGCCTCGGAAAGCTCCGCTGGCCGGGGCCCGATTTGCCTTTGATCAACCTGCGATCCGCTTGCCCGGCCTTCCGCTTGACAGCCCCGTTGCCGACCTCGTCCCCACTTGCATCACCCCGCCTGCGGGCGCCGCCATGCTGCCGTCGACGCGCGAAGCGGCTCCCCGCCTGGGTCGCCACGCTTGCTGCGTTGAGCCTGCTGGTACCCGGAGCAACGATGCCGGCCCATGCCCAGGCAGCGGCCAGCGCCCGCGAGATAGAACAGCAATTTCGTGCCGGTGATACCGGCGCCGCCCTCCAGCGCCTGGACCTGGCCACTGCCGCGCGGCCCGGCGACGCCGGCCTGCGGTTTCTGCAGGGCGTGCTGCTGGCGGAGACCGGACGCACGGCCGACGCGGTACAGGTGTTCGAGCGCCTGACCGAGGATTTCCCCGACCAGCCCGAGCCGTACAACAACCTGGCGGTGATCGAGGCCGGCAAGGGCCGGCTCGACCGTGCCCGCAGCCTGCTGGAAACCGCGCTGCGGCTGGACCCGACCTACCGCACCGCCCACGAAAACCTGGGTGACGTGTTTGTGCGCCTGGCGCAGCAGGCCTACGAGGCGGCGAGCAGCGGCCCCAGTGCAGAGCCGGCGCTGAAGACCAAGCTGCGACGGGTGCGTGAACTGACCGTCAGCCGCTGAATGCGAGGGCGCGCAGGTCCTCACCGGTCCGCCTCCCCCCACCACCTTCCGCAAGGAGAACAGGCATGAATTTCCCGCACCTTGCCACCGCCATGGCCACCACCCTGGCCGCCGCCCTGACCCTGGCCGCCCCCGCCTGGGCGCAAAAAGTCAAGCTCGCCACGTCGATGGGCAACATCGTGATCGAGCTCGCACCCGACAAGTCGCCCAAAACGGTGGCCAATTTCGTGCAGTACGTGAAAGCCGGCCACTACGACGGCGTGGTGTTCCACCGCGTGATCGACGGCTTCATGATCCAGGCCGGCGGCTTCACCCCCGACATGAAAGAAAAGCCGACCCGCGCGCCGATCCCGCTGGAATCGCGCAACGGCCTGTCGAACCTGCGCGGCACGTTGGCAATGGCCCGCACCTCGGTGCCCGATTCGGCATCGGCGCAGTTTTTCATCAACGTCGGCGACAACCTCAACCTCGATGCTGCCAAGTCGCAAGACGGCCACGGTTATGCCGTTTTCGGCAAGGTCGTCGAAGGCATGGACATCGTCGACAAGATCAAGACCGTGCCCGTGGGCAACCAGGCCGGGCACCAGAACGTGCCCAGGCAACCGGTGATCATTCAACAAGCCACCCTCATCCAGGAGAAATGACATGACCAAGACCGTAGAACTGACCACCAGCGCGGGTGTCGTGCGCATCGAACTCGACGACGCCAAGGCGCCGCTGACCGTCGCGAATTTTCTGACCTACGTCAACAGCGGCCACTACGACGGCACCATCTTCCACCGCGTGATCCCGGGCTTCATGGTCCAGGGCGGCGGTTTCACGGCCGACATGCAGCAGAAGCCCACCAACGCCACGATCCAGAACGAGGCCAACAACGGCCTGAAGAACAACAAGTACACGCTGGCGATGGCCCGCACCAGCGCGCCGCATTCGGCCAGCGCGCAGTTTTTCATCAACGGCACCGACAACGACTTCCTCAATTTCAAGAGCGAAAGCTCGCAGGGCTGGGGCTATGCGGTGTTCGGCAAGGTCGTGAGCGGCACCGAGGTGGTCGACCAGATCGAGCGCGTGGCCACCGGCAACAAAGGCGGTCATGAGAACGTGCCCAAGGAAGCCGTGACCATCGTCAAGGCGGTCGAGATCGTCTGATGGCCGGGTCAGCAGGTTGAACGGCGGCGGGCCGGTGTTCGCGCAGTTCCACGCCGACCCTGCCTGGAAGACCATCGACTTGCTGTCGGACGTGCACCTGCACGCCGACCAGCCGCGCACCTTCGCGGCCTGGCGCGACCACCTGCTCGGCACGCCGGCCGACGCCGTGCTGATGCTGGGCGACCTGTTCGAGGTCTGGGTGGGCGACGATGCCCGCCACGGCAGGTTCGAAGCCGAGTGCCTGGCCGTCTTGCAGGCCGCCAGCCACCAGCGGGTGCTGGCCTTTCTGCCTGGCAACCGTGACTTCCTGGTCGGCGACATGCTGTTGGCCGAGGCCGGCGTGCGGCGCCTGGCCGACCCCACCGTGCTGCTGGCCTTCGGCGAGCGTTTCCTGCTGACCCATGGCGACGCGCTGTGCCTGGCCGACACCGACTACCAGCGCTTTCGTGCCGAGGTGCGCGGTGCCGACTGGCAGACCGCGTTCCTGGCCTTGCCGCTGGACGAGCGGCAGCGCCAGGCGCGGGCGATGCGCGATGCCAGTGCGGTGCGCCAGGCCGCGATGCCGGCCGAACAATGGAGCGATGTCGACAACGGCGCGGCAGCCGGCTGGCTGGCGCAGGCCAATGCCCGCATCATGGTCCACGGCCACACCCACCGGCCGGCGCTGCACGCCCTGCCCGGTGGCGGCTGCCGCCATGTGCTGGGCGACTGGGACTTCGAGGCCACACCGCCCAGGGCGCGGGCGCTGCGCCTGACCGCAGGCGGGCTGGCTGTGCTGGATTTGGCGGCCGCCCGGCCCCGTTTGAAGCCACGCCCGTGAAGTCACTGCTGCGCCGCTGGCAGGCCCACCGCGAGGCACGCGTGTTGTCGCGCCGCGCCATTCCTGATCCGCTGTGGCGACTGACCTTGGCGCGCCTGCCGTTCCTGGCTGCACGGTCGGATGACGATCTGGCTGAGTTGCGCCGACTCGCCAGCCTGTTCCTCGACCAGAAGGAGTTCACCGGTGGCGGCGGCCTGGAGATCGACGACCAGATCGCCGTCTGCATCGCCGCGCAGGCGGTGCTGCCGGTGCTGCGGTTCGGCCTGGCGCCTTACGCCGGCTTCGTCGGCATCGTCGTGCACCCCGACGAGGTGGTGGCCCGGCGCGAGATCACCGACGACGACGGCATCGTGCACGCCTGGGATGAAGTGCTGGCTGGCGAGGCCATGGCCGGCGGCCCGGTGATGCTCAGCTGGCGCGACGTGGCCGGTTCAGGCGAATCTGCCGACTGGGGCTACAACGTGGTGATCCACGAATTTGCCCATGTGCTCGACATGGGCGATGGCGAGGCCGATGGCATGCCGCCACTGGCCGATGCAACCGAACGTGAAGCCTGGGCCTCGGTCATCGACCCGGCCTACCAGCGCTTCTGCGAACAGGTGGACAGCGGCGACGAAACCCTGCTGGACCCGTATGGCGCCACCAGCGTCGACGAGTTCTTCGCGGTGGCGAGCGAGAGCTTTTTCGTCACGCCCAACGAGATGCGCGCCAGGCATCCCGACTTGTACGGGCTGCTGGCGCGCTATTTCCGACAGGATCCGGCGGCATTCACCGCGGCTTTCACCGCGGCTTGACCGGCGCCCTGCAGGCGGCCGGACAGGTCGCCGGTCAGGCGGGTGTCGGCTCGGTCTTGGGCTTGTCGCTTTTCTTGGGCGGCAGGATGTCGAGCTTGACCGCTCCTTCGTCGTCGACATCCACCGTCAGGCGGCCACCATCGACCAGGCGGCCGAACAGCAACTCATCGGCCAGCGCGCGACGGATGGTGTCCTGGATCAGACGCTGCATCGGGCGCGCGCCCATCAGCGGGTCGAACCCCTTCTTCGCCAATTGCTTGCGCAGCGCATCGGTGAAGGTGACCTCGACCTTCTTCTCGGTCAACTGGGCTTCCAGCTGCAACAGGAACTTGTCGACCACGCGCAAGATGATCGACTCATCGAGCGCCCGGAAGCTGACGGTGGCGTCCAGCCGGTTGCGGAACTCGGGCGTGAACATGCGCTTGATGTCGGCCATCTCGTCGCCTTGCTCGCGCGCCGTGGTGAAGCCGATGGTCGACTTGTTCATGGTTTCGGCGCCCGCATTGGTCGTCATGATGATGATGACGTTGCGGAAATCGGCCTTGCGCCCGTTGTTGTCGGTCAGCGCGCCATGGTCCATCACCTGCAGCAACACGTTGTAGACGTCAGGGTGGGCCTTCTCGATCTCGTCGAGCAGCAGCACGCAATGCGGCTTCTTGGTCACCGCCTCGGTCATCAGGCCGCCCTGGTCGAACCCGACGTAGCCCGGCGGCGCGCCGATCAGGCGGCTGACGGCATGGCGTTCCATGTACTCGGACATGTCGAAGCGGATCAGCTCGATGCCCAGGATGTAGGCCAGCTGCTTGGCCACTTCGGTCTTGCCCACGCCGGTGGGGCCCGAGAACAGGAACGAGCCGATCGGCTTGTCGGGCCGTCCCAGGCCGGAGCGCGCCATCTTGATGGCCGCGGCCAGGGCGTCGATCGCCGGCTCCTGACCGAACACCACGCTCTTCAAGTCGCGGTCCAGACTCTTCAGCTTGCCACGGTCGTCGTTGCTCACCGACGCCGGGGGGATGCGCGCGATCTTGGCGACGATCTCCTCGACTTCATTGCGGGTGATGGTCTTCTTCTGCTTGCTCTTGGGCAGGATGCGCTGAGCGGCGCCGGCTTCGTCGATCACGTCGATCGCCTTGTCGGGCAGGTGGCGGTCGTTGATGAACTTGGCCGACAACTCCGCCGCAGCCTGCAGTGCGCCCAACGCGTACTTCACGTTGTGGTGGTCTTCGAAGCGCGACTTCAGGCCCTTGAGGATTTCGACCGTCTGCTCGACCGACGGCTCGACCACGTCGATCTTCTGGAAGCGACGCGACAGGGCCGCATCCTTCTCGAAAATGCCGCGGTATTCAGTGAAGGTGGTCGCGCCAATGCACTTCATCGTGCCGTTGCTCAGCGCGGGCTTGAGCAGGTTCGAGGCATCCAGCGTGCCGCCCGACGCCGCGCCGGCGCCGATCAGCGTGTGGATCTCGTCGACGAACAGCACCGAGTTGGGCTGGTCCTTCAGCTGCTTGAGCACCCCCTTCAGGCGCTGCTCGAAGTCGCCGCGGTACTTGGTGCCGGCCAGCAGCGAGCCCATGTCCAGCGAGTAGACGGTGGCGTTGGCCAGCACCTCGGGCACGTCGCCCTGGGTGATGCGCCAGGCCAGGCCTTCGGCTATGGCCGTCTTGCCCACGCCTGCCTCGCCGACCAGCAGCGGGTTGTTCTTGCGCCGGCGGCACAGGATCTGGATGACACGCTCAACCTCGTGGTCACGGCCGATCAGCGGGTCGATCTTGCCGTCCTTGGCCAGCTGGTTCAGGTTCTGGGTGAACTGATCCAGCGGCGATCCCTTGCCGGATTCGGCCGAGGTGTCCTCTTTCTCGGTTTCACCGCTGCCGGGCTCGCCGCTGCCCTTGGTCGGCTCGGGGGGCTCGCTCTTCTTGATGCCATGGGCGATGAAGTTGACGACATCGAGCCGGGTGACGCCCTGCTGGTGCAGGTAGTAGACAGCGTGTGAGTCCTTCTCGCCGAAGATCGCCACCAGGACGTTGGCACCGGTGACTTCCTTCTTGCCCGAGCCGGTGGACTGCACATGCATGATGGCGCGCTGAATCACCCGCTGGAAACCCAGCGTGGGCTGCGTGTCCACCTCTTCGGTGCCGCCTACGGTGGGCGTGTTTTCCTTGATGAAGGTGGTCAGGCTCTTGCGCAGGTCGTCGATGTTGGCCGCGCAGGCCTTCAGCACTTCAGCAGCGGACGGGTTGTCCAGCAACGCGAGCAACAGGTGCTCGACGGTGATGAACTCGTGGCGCTGCTGGCGCGCCTCGACGAATGCCATGTGCAGGCTGACTTCCAATTCTTGCGCAATCATGCGGCCTCCATAATGCACTGCAGCGGATGCCCGGCGCGGCGAGCCGCGGCGGACACGAGTTCAACTTTCGTGGCCGCGACGTCCTTGGAATAGACGCCGCAGACACCCCGACCTTCGTGGTGGATCTTCAACATGATGAGCGTGGCCGATTCGATATCGCGCTTGAAGTACTGCTGCAACACCATGACCACGAACTCCATCGGCGTGTAGTCGTCATTGAGCAGCACCACTTGGTACATCTGGGGTGGCTTGGTGCGTGCGGTCTTGCGCTCGACCACCACGGCGCCGTTGTCGCCCCGGCGCGGCTGTGCCGGCGGCTTTGGCGGTGGTGCGGGTGGTTCTTCCTGAGGCATGCTTCATTCTATCGAGTCGTGGTCTGTGCCATTGGCTGGATCGGATATTGCGCCTGAAACCAAAGTTGCAAGGCATGAAAAGCGCCGCCTGACTTGACCAGATGCTAAACAACCGTCACCCATGGACTGGACCCTGCTGCCGGCCGTCATGCTGCCTGTAGGGGAAACACGACTCCAACCGGTCCAGTTTTCCGCCTTGTCACTGTGTCAGCACCTTCCGCAAAATTTCCACACACCTTCATGAGTCGAGGGTGATCCGGGAGCAAACGATGTTGGTAGGCACAGTCAAGTGGTTCAACGACGCCAAGGGCTTTGGGTTCATCGAGCCAGAGGGCGGCGGACCGGACGTCTTCGCCCATTTCTCGGCGATCGAGATGGAAGGCTTCCGCACCCTCAAGCAGGGTGGTAGCGTCAGCTACGAGCTGGTGCAGGGGCCCAAGGGCAACCTGGCACAAAACATTCGGTCGGTGGCGACCCAGGATTCACCGCAGTACGCTGCCCAGGCCGCCTGAGCGATCAGGTTTGCACCAAGAGGCGCTGGCCGATCAGTTCGGCCAGCGCTTTTTTCATGGCCGTTCGCGGTCAGGCTTCGCTGAGCTTCATCAGGATGTCGGCATACCAGGCGCAATTCAGGCCCAGCGATTCATCCTGCACCTTGTCGCGGTCGGCCATGTCCAGCCGCGCCGAATGCACGCCCAGCAGCTTCCAGGGCAGTTGGGCATCGGCATCGGCGTCGTGGTCGCGCATGACCACGGGTGCGCCGCTGGTGCCGCGGTGGGTGCGCGCATCGGTCAGGAAGTAGCCCTGGCCCTGGAAGCGCATGCCGAAGGCCGAGGCGATGACCGACTGACGCACCACCGGCAAGTGATGCAAGGTGTCGTGGAAGCCCAGCGGGAACCCGACGATCAGCACCGAGCTGCCCACCTCCACCGCCTCGGTCAGGGGCACCAGATGCTCGGGTGTGAAGGCGTACAGCAGCGAGTCCTCAGGCAGCGCGCCGCGCTGGATCTCGATCATCGCGACGTCGATCTCGCCGCCGGAGTCGGTGCCCTGGCGCCACTGGCTCTTGCCGTCCTGGTACAGCAGCAGCGAGAAGCGCGCCGATTTGCCGAGGTCGGCCGTCGCGGTGTGCAACTCGATCTCGATGCGGTTGGGGTGGTGCTCGGTCGGCTCGTCGATCAGGACATGTCGGCTGGTGACGAGGAACAGGCGCTGGTCGCGTTCGAAGAAAAAGCCGCTGGCGTTGGTCAGGCCGCGTTGGTGCTCGAAAGTGGCGATGCGCGCGGCCGACAGCAGCAGGGAATCGATCATGCGCTCGACGATACCACCGGGGTGCTGACGCTCAGGCGTCACGGTGGGCCGGCGGGCGCGCGCCAGAATCCGGCCTGTCCAAGCCCACCAGGATCACCATGACCCGCCTGCCCCTGCTCACCGACGACCAGGTCGGCCCGCCCGACCTGGTGGCCGCCATCCGCCAGCGACGCGGCGGCGATTTGCTGGACCTCGACCGCCTGCTGCTGCACAGCCCGGTATTCGCCACTGGCTGGGGCGAGTTCATGGGCCGGGTGCGCACCGGCTTGGCGCTGCCGCCGCTGCTGCGCGAACTGGCGATGTGCGGCGTGGCGGCCCTGAACGGCGCCGACTTCGAGATGCACCACCACGCGCCCCTGTACCGTGCGGCGGGGGCGACCGAGGCCCAGCTGGCCGCGCTGCGCCGTCTGGGCGAGGAGCCGGGGCTGGCCAACGACCCGGTGTTCGATGCCACCCAGCAGGCCGTGCTGGCACTGGTGGTTGAGATGACGCGCCGCGTCCAGGTGCAGGATGCCACCTTTGCCCGGGCACGCGATGCACTGGGCGGCGACAGCCAGATGTTCGAGCTGGTCGGTGTGATCGCCGCCTACAACATGGTGTCGCGCATCCTGGTGGCCCTCGAGCTCGAGCCCTGACCGGGGCCGGTTCGACACCAGGCCCCCAACGGACGACGATCAGCCTGGACGAACGGCTCGCACTGCCTGCCTGGCCCCGAAGGCGGCCCGCTGAGCGCGCGCCGGGTCAGAACCCGGCGCGCAATCCGATCGTGACGACCGAAAATCCGCTGGTGAAACTGCCCGACGTGCTGGCGTTGTAGGTGACCGGCACGTTGTTGAAGAACAGGTTGCTGCTGATCTGCGCGCGGATGAAGGGGCTCCAGGTCGGATGCCACTTGTAAGCGGCCTCCAGCATCAGCTGGTGGTTGTGCCGCACCACCGGGTTGCCGCGGCGGGCCAGGATGTCGTCGACATCGTCGCGGCGGATGCTGTAGTAGAGGTAGCCACCGGTCAGCAGCCAGGCGTCGTTGCGCCATTGCGCATTGCCACCGACCTGCATGAAACGGCCGCTCCAGGCGATTTCACGCGCCACGTCGACGCCGTAGTCGCCGCTGCTGTCGTAGAACTGCTTGATCACCGCGCCGCCGCTGCCGGCGCAGGGCTCGATCAGCGCGCCGAAGATGTCGTTGCCGGTGAATGTCAAGTCGTAGTTGCAATCGGCAATGCGGGTGGTGGCGGCCAGCCCGCCGTAGGACAAACGGGTGACGCCGCCGCTGATCAAGGCCGTCAGATCAAGCTGCGACGACAGCGGCCAGGTGGCGATCAGATCGGCCTGCATCTGCCGGTCGCTGGGTTTTGACACCGTCACGGTGTTCAGCACCGCCCCCGGCAGCCGCACCGGCGTGGTGGCGGCGGTCTCCGACGCGCTGTCGCCCCAGGCCGACAGGCGCAGTGCGACGGCCGGCACGGCGCCGGCCGCGTCGTTGAAGCGGTACTGGCCAGCCAGCTGCCAGCTGCGGTAGTCGAAGCGGTCGACGGCATTCTTGATCTGACGCTGCCACAACCCGCCCGACAGCCACAGCCGGTCGGTCGCCCGCCAGGCCGCGTGCAACTGCCCGCCGCGGTAGTCACCCTCGGTGGCCGACGCGACCTGCCCCAAGGGGTCGGCCGAAGTCGAGAAATCGAGCGCGCCGACCGCCTTGTCGTAGCCCACCTCGATCCGGCCCCGCGGGTCTGATCGCTCGGGCGTGGCGGTGAGCAGCGCATCCAGAGGGGCGGCGAACGCCGCCGGGCCCGCAAACAGCGCCAGCAGCAGCACGGGCAGCCCCGGCCCGCCCCAGTGGGCGGCAGGCCGGGCCATGGCACTCGAGCGGGCTGGCCACTCGCCGCCTGTGGGAATGACCCGCGTCGCAGCCACGTCAGTCGGTCAAAGTGACGTAGCCTTCCAGGCCAGGCCCTTCGAACGTCTTGCTCGCCGAGACGACGCCGCCTGCGCCCAGCACGGTCGGCACGACCACCACCTTGGTCGGCAGTGCGGTGCCGTCGGCCCTGCGCAGCGGGAAGCCACCGGGCAGCTTCGGCGTCTCCATCAGAACCACCTTCACCCGGTACTTGCCGCGCAGCGCGTAGATGCCGGTGAAACCCTGGCCGCTGATGTTGTTGATCGCGTACTGCACCACCTCGCCGAAGACCAGGCCATTGGTCATGTTCACCGCGGTGGTGAGCGTGTTGCCCACACCCTTCACGCCGCCGCCGAAATCGATCACCAGCTTTTTCTTGGCGTCGGTCGACACGGTGTAGGCCAGTGAGTCTGCCGAGCTTGTCGGCACGGCGATTTCCAGGCCGGTGGCCGTCTTCCTGATGTCGACGTTGGCGATGTAGGCCTGGATTTCACCCTTGCCACCCGCCACCATCTCGGTGATCGACACCGCGGCACTCACCTTCAGGCCGGCCGGCAGGCTGAAGTTGCCAACATCCGTCAACGCCACCTTCATCAACATCGGCGACGGGATCGGCCAGCCCACGCGGATGCCGGCATCGGATTCGAACTCCCTCATCGTGTAGACCGTCTGGGCAGATCCGTTGACCAGCCTGATCGAGTCGCTCACCAGTGCCAGGTAGCCGGGCGCAGGCGGGACGACGGCCGAATCGGAGACCAGCGTCACGTCATCGACGTAATAGGACTGGCCGGACCCGACGACGCCGCTGTCCGGGATGATGGCGATCGAGTTGTAGGTCTTGCTGAGATCCACTTTGCCGGTGAAGACCCAGGTCATGGTCTGCCAGCCCACCACGGTTGTCGCCGTCGCAGCGACCTCTCCGCTGGAGATGCCCGTCGAGACATTCCCGTTCTCGGCCTTCATCACCATCACGGCACCGGCCTTGGGCGAATAGACACGGGCCGTGAGGGTCCGGCTGGTGGTGGTGAAGGGAATGGTCGCCGTCGGGAAGTAGAAACCTGCCCAGGTGTCGCCCGCCGACTTGATGAACTTGGCTGCATCGCCCGAGCCGCCCGTCGGGCCTGCAGCCACCGAGATCGCCGCGCCGGCGCCAAACTGGCCCAACGTGGTCGGCAGTGCACTGTCGAAGTTGATCGGCAGCGGCGTGTCGGTGGACGGCGGCGGCGTGGTGCTGTCGGTGACCAGCGCAATGTCGTCGAAATAGTAAGACTGGCCCGGTGCGGCATCGACCGTGCCGAAGTTCGGCAACAGCGTCAGCTTGTTGTAGACCTTGCTCGGATCGAGGCCCGTCGCCACCCAGGTCAGCGTCTGCCAGCCCACCACGACGGGTGTGGTCGCGGGGAAATCGGCTGAAGTCAGGCCGTTGGCACCTTCCACCTTCAAAAGCATCGGGACGCCTGCCTTGGGCGAATACACCCGCGCGGTGAAGGTCTTGCGGTCGGCCGCCAGCGGCATGGCCACGGTGGTGATGAACGCACCCGCATAGACCTCGCCACCCGACCGGAGGATCTTGATCGACTTGCCGCTGGCCACAGCCGGTCCGGCCTCGACCGTGCTGCCTTCGCCGCCGTTGAAGCCGAGGAAGATGACCGGGGCTGCGCCGTCGAAGGTGATAGGGAACGCGGCTGGCGCGGCAGGCGAGCCAGGCTCCACCGGCACTTGCGGGTCGGTGCCCAATGCGTCGGCCACCGCGGCGGTCAGGAGCGCTGCCAGGGCCTGGGTGGCTGCGGTCGGCGCGGCCGCCAACTTGGCCGCATTGGCCTTCACGTAGTCGGTGACCGTTGCGTCACTTTGGCTGGCGGTTGCCGCCGCCGTGAGGCCCGCATCGGTCGACCTCAGGACGTTCAGCGCCTGGGCCGTCAAACCGCCTGAAGCCACGATACCCAGCGACTCTGCGCTGACGTTGGCCAGCGCGGTCTTGACTTGGGCTGGGATCGTCGCCGAGCCCGCGACCCGGGTCGACGCCGCCTTGACCAACTGGGCGACCAGGATCGAATCCATGCCATTGCCGCTGATCAGGGTGCCGCCGCCTTGCAGCAGGATGGCGTACGAAGCCACCACCTCGGTGTAGACGGCCTGCAGCGCCGCGTCGGTGCTGACGCCGCCAAGCCCCGCAAACATCTCGGCGGTCTTGATCAGAAGTTGTTGGATTGCCAGCGACTGCCTCAACAGCGCCGTGTCGAGCGCCGGGTTGGCGTTGACGATGTCGGTGTTGGCGGCCAGGCCCAGCGTGGCGATCACGCGGTCCTGGCTCATGCCGCCGACCAGCAGGGTGGTCAGCGGCGTGATCACCGTCGCACCGGCAGGCGCCTTGAACAGGCCCTTGAAGGCCAGCTTGGTGTCGATGTCGGTGCCGCCGAAGGCCATCATGCCAGCCGCGCAGCCGGGCGATGCGAACGTGAAGCTACCGCCCGAATTGGTGGTGGCTTGCGCCTCGCCTTCGTCGGCCACGCCATTGCCGTTGCTGTCGCACAGCACGGTCGCGCCACTGAGGTAACCGTCCACCACCCGGCCCGAAGTGGGCAGCGGCGGCGAATCCGCGGAGCCGCCACCGCACGATGCCAGTAGTGAGACTGCAGCCGCAGTCAGGGTCAGGCGGAGGGAGAACGGCATGATGAATTCCTGGGTTGGACAGCAGTGTCCGGTGCGCAAGGACTGACAGGGAGCGCCTGCGGGCGGCAAAGACTGCTGCCCGGCGCGGCCAGATGGCCCGCCGCGGTGCAGTTTGGCGACGCGGCAGGCGCCATGAACCACTGTGCCTAGTTGATGAACGCGATCGGTCCGATGTTGAGGAAGGTCGGATAGGACGGCGGCGTGCTGTTCGTCAGGTTGACGTAGTTCAGGTTGCCGCTGCCGGTCAGGCGCACCACGACCGCACCGACAGCAGACCACAGGCTATCAACGGTGTAGGCGCCGCCGCAATTGGCGGTCAGCACGAAGTCGGTCTTCGCAATGACGTAGTCCGAACCAGCACCGATCTTCTGCGCCGGCACCGCCTTGGTGATCTCGGGCCGGCCCGACGGGTTGGTGCAAGCGGCATTGGCCGGGCCTTGCAGAACCACGTCCACCTGGGCCGTGAAGTTGGGCTTCTCCCAGGATTCGGCATCGCCCCAGAACTTCAGTTTGACCTTGGCGTAGGCCGACGCGTCGGCCGTGGTGTTGCCCGGCGCGTTGACGTAGCCGCCAAAGTAGGCGTCGGTGTAGGTCGGCGTCGCTGGCCTGCCGATGCCGTAGTAGAAGTTGTACACGCCACCCGGGTTGCACGCAGTGCCGCAGACCGAACCGTCTTCAAAGACCTTGACGGCAAACAGGCGCGGGTCGACGAAGAAGCCGACAGTACCGCCCTTGTCAGATTTGGCGGTACCGTTGCCCAGGTTGCCTGAGTAGTCGCTGGAAAAGATGCCGCCCGTGAAGGTATTGCTGCCGCTACCGCCGCCGCCGCCAGCAGCCGTGCCGTGGAAGTGGAGGTTGTCAACGTAGATCGTGCCGGCGACATTCGGCTCCAGCTTGACCTGGATGGCCTGCGTCTTGTCGGGCGAGGTGTACAGCGCCAGGTCGATGTCGATCGAATTCCAGCTGCCCGCCGTCAGGCTCTTGGTGATGCCGTTCTCGGAGCCACCGCCGATCAGCGACACCTTGACGCTGGCCACGTCGGCCGACCAGACGTCCAGGTGCAGCATGCCCTTCGACGAGACATTCTGAGGACTGGCCGACCAGTCGATGCCTTGGTAGAGCGCGCCGAAGGTGTACTTCAACACCTTGTTGCCCGCAATGGTGGGTTCGCTGCCGACCACCGGCGGGTTCTGGTTCCAGTTGGGGAAGGCATCCAGGCCGCTGACATTGCCGGCGTCGCTGTAAATCGTCACCGCGCCGGCCGGAATCACCGTGGTCGGGGCGCAGGTCGGCGCGGTGGTGCCACAACTGACAGGCGCTGCGGCCTTCCAGAAGTAGATGTTGTCCAGGTAGACCTTGCTGCCACCGGTCGAGACGAGCTTCAGCTCCTTGACTGCGGCCTTGTCCAGCGTGGTGTAGTCGCCGAGGTTGATGTCGAAGCTGTTCCAACCCGCCAGCGTCGGCGTCAGCTTGACCGACTGCTCGGCGCCACCGGCCAGGACGAAGACATCCAGCGCCGTCAGGTCGGGCGTCCAGACGTCGATGTGGAGCTTGGTCATCGCCGACACGTCGATCGGCGTGAAGGTGATGCCCTCGTAGTTGAAGGCCGTGTAAAGCTGGGTCTTGTTGCCCGCGATCACGACCTCGCTGACCTGGGTCGACTGGCCCCATTCGGGCCGCAGGTTGACGCCGGCGACCGGGGTGTAGGCGTCGCTGTAGATCGACAGCACGTCGGCAGCCAACGCGGTGGGCGTCGCGGCGGCGGTGGTGGGGTCGGTGGCAGGCGCCATCGTGTCGTAAGCCTGCGAAACCGATGCCGCCACCGCGTTGCCGTTCAAGGCCAGGTCGGTGAACCGCAGCGCCGCGACGGCGACGTTGATCGCGCCAGTGGCGCCGGCCGCAGGCGTGACCACCAGCGTGTAGTGCAGCGCATCCACCTTGGTCAGCGTGCCGGCGGTGCCGCCCGTGACGGTGATGTCTTCGGCGACAAAGCTGGTGCCGACGTCTTCGCTGAAGGTGAAGGTGAAGGTCACCGCACCTGCGGCGGTGGCACCCGACACGTTGTCGGTGATGGCGACGGTGGGCGCCACGGTGTCGGTCGACTCCGCACCGCCGCAAGCCGACAGAAGCAATGAAACCGCCAGCGCGCAGGCCGACAGGGAGGAGTGCTTGGGATGCTGAGTCATTGCGTGGTTCCTGCTTGCGTGGGGTCGATCCGGGTTCGACGGGGTGGGTGTGGGTCGGGACGTGAAGGTCGGGACATCAGAGCCGCCCGACTGCAGCTGGAAACAAAAGGCCGCCGGTGTATGAAAGCGCTTTCACAACAGCATATGAATGCAGCGGCTGGTTGGCAATAGCGCGGCATCGTGGATTTCCCTTGGTAGCGCGACAAGGCCGCCCGACTGCAGGGGCAGGGGGCGGTCAGCGTTCATCAGTTCGCACGCGCCAGGTTGCCCGGCGCCACGGTCAACACCTTGCCGTCGCTGAACCGCACGGTCAGTGGCGCCGCCGATGCGTTGAAGGCCAGGTAGGTTCTCTGACCGTCGGGGCGCTTGAACACCGCGTTCAGCGGCGCATCGCCGGTCACGCTGAAGTCAGGCGTGCCCATGGCCTGCAGGCTCAGCATCCAGTGCAGCGTGTGGCTGCGGGTGTCGCCGAGCTCAACGCTGCCATGGCGGTCCCACATCGCCAGCGCAGCAGCGGGATCGGCCAGCGCGAGGTACTTGACGAAGATGTCCTGCCAGACGTCTTTCGGCACCTCGGAGTAGCCCTTGCCGCGCGACAGGTAGCGCTCGGTATCGCCCTTGAGCGTGCCGATGTTGCGCAGGATGTAGTTCGGCTCGCGTCCCATGTAGGCGGACGCTGTGGTCACTGGCAACAAGTTGATGCCCTTGATCTGCCGCGGCTCATCGGTCCACCAGGTGTTGTGGGCGTACTTGCCGCCAAACAGCATGCTGACTTCGACGTCCTTGTACTCGGGTGCGAAGACCAGGCCGTGGAGGTCGAACCAGTAGTGGTTGATCGCGTCGGCCTCGGTGGCCAGCAGGTAGACGCCCAGGTCGCGCAGCGCCTGGTTGCCGGTGACCTCGGCCCACAGCACCAGGCCAGCCCACGCATTGATGGCCTCCGACGACGACTCCTGGTTGTTGCCCCAGGCGCCCAGCCCGATGCCCGAGGCCCAGGAATGGCCCTCGTACGGATCGAAGTTGCGCAGGAACGGGAAGTCGGCGCGGCCGCGCTCGGCGGTGGCGATGTCGGCCACCAGCAGGTCGACCATGCCGCCCCACTGGTCTTTGGCGGCCCACCTCGGATCGCGCAGCGCGATCTCGGCCGCGGCACGGATCCAGTAGCCGTAGTGGAAGTGGTGGTCGTTCATCTGCTCGACCGCGAAAAATTCGTCGGGGTAGGTCACCACGGTGCCGAGCCGCTTGTCGAGGTGGAAGTACGAGGCATTGCTCTGGCCGCCGAACCAGAACTCCATGCGCTCCTTGGCGATGCCGAGCAACTGATCGCGCCCGGCCAGGTCACCTTGCTGTTCGGCCACGGCCATCAGCTGGGTGGTGCGGGTCAGGCCCTTGCCCTGCCAATAGGCGCTGACCCGCCAGTTGTCCTTGTTCTCCTTGACCGGAATCAACTCGCGGCGCTTGCGCAGGTCGGCCTTCAATTGATCGGTCAGTTGATCGAGCCGTGGGCCGGCTGGCACCGCCGGCCAGTGCGGCACGAAGCCGTTGTAGGCGGTGGTGACCTCGAAGCGCGGCGCCGCCAGCAGGCGGATCTTGCCGCGGATGGTGTCGAACGCCGGCCCCAGCTTGTCGGCCACCGAGGCGTTGTTGAACCACTGGTGCGGGTACAGGCCCAGCAGCGGGCCGTTGTCGGCACCCTCCATCACCTGCGTGCTGGCCGTGAAGCTGCTGACCACGCGGCTGGCCGCGGCGTCGTAGCGCCAGTCGACCCGCGTGTCCTTCAGGAAGGCATAGGCATGGCGGGTGAACAGCGTCAGCGTCTCGGCCTTGTCGTCGGGCAGCGCCGCAGCCGACACATAGCCCTTGCCGGCAGGCAGGCGGCCGATCCACTCGGTCGGCGAGACCTGCTCCCAGACCACCCCGGTGGGGCCGAACATGGCATAGGTCTTGCCGCCGACGCGAAGCGCCAGGGCGCGGCCGTCGACAGCTGCGTGCAGCCGTTCGCCGGCCGCCGGCAGGCGCAGGCGCACATCGCCGCGGGAAATCCTGATCTGCGCGTAGGGGCTGCCATGGGCCACGGTGACGGTCATGTCGTCGGCGCCCTGCCCCATCGCGATGTCGATCGACCAGTCGCTGGCGTTGGCCAGCTTGGCCGGTCCGACCGCAAAGGCCACTGGCGAGACCACGATCGGGTCACGATGCGGGTAGTGGATCTCGACATCCTTGCGCTCGGTGGGCACCACGGTCTTGGACGGCAGCGCCAGTTCCAGCCCGGCCTTGGTGGTGCGCACTGTCAGCGGTTGCACGAACAGCGCCTCCGGCTCGGCGGCGAACAGCAGGGTCGAATACCACTGGTTGGTGGGTGCTGCACGCTTCATCATCGCCTCGGTGCGGCCGGTGGCCGCGGGCGGCGCGGCGTCCTTCCCCTTCGGTGCCAGGTAGTAGGTGCCAGCACCCAGCTTGACGGGCTGGGCCGCCACACCGGCGCTTGCCATCAGGCCGAGAACAATGAACAGGATGCTGGGCAGGGCGCGGGCTGTTGACACGGAAAGGTCCTTCGCGGCAGTCGTTTGCTGTCGCTGCGGATGGTAGTGAAAGCGCTTTCACGATTGACCTCAGGTTTACCCGCGCCGCGGGCTTCCCCGCAGCCGCGCTGACGGGGTGATTCGCGCAGGCGCTGCGTTCAACGCCGGGGCCGCACGGAGGACTCGCCGCGTGCTCGGATTTCAATCGAGGGAAAACACGGTCCTCGCCGAGATTGACGGCCGGGGGCCCGATCCCCTACCCTCGCCAATCGGTGTTGAAAGCGCTTTCACGTTTGAGGCTTTCCTCGCCGTCTCTTGTCCTGGTTCCACCATCGCGACGCACACCATGAAACTCCAAATCTCCCAGCGCCGACCCCTGGCGACGACGGCACCCCGGCGCGGTCTGCTGTACACGGCGCTGGCCACCGCTGCGCTGCTGCCGGCCGCGGCCAGCCATGCGGTGGACTTCGGGCCGCTGAGCATCAACGGCTTCGCGAAGGTCGAGGCGACGCACAACTCGAACAACTGCCCGAATTGCCAGAAGTTCCCGGAAGAGAACAAGCAGCGTTACTGGGCCGATGAGTTGGTGCCGGGTGCCGAGTTCAAAAGCCGCGGCCTGCACACCACGCTGATCCAGCCCTATTTCGGCTTGAAGTTCGACCTGGGCGGCGGTTTCAAGCTGTCGGGCCTGCTCAGCCAGCGCTGGCGCGACGGCAAAGAGGACATTCCCGGCTTCCTGTACGAGAAGAACATCGCGCTCAGCCACGAGGCCTACGGCAGCCTGCGCGTCGGGGCGATGACCACCCGCACCTGGAGCATTGCCGACTACCCGTACGGCAGCAATGTCGGTCTGTCCGACGTCTGGGGCTCGGCCGGCGCCGGCTACGGGCTGCTGACCAAGGCGATCCGCTACACCGCGCGCCCGCTCGACGTGCTGGAAGGCGACCTGGTGCTGGAAGCCACCTACGACATGGGCAACACCGACTTCAAGATCAACAAGCCGCAGTTCTGGGAGTTCTATGCCCAGTTCCACCGCGGTGATCTGGTGATCGATGCCACCTACCAGGACACCCGCAACGGCACGCCGTCGGCCTGGACCCACGGGCCCTTCACCGGCCTGACGCCGTTCTCCGAAGACGACGCCAAACTCGGCAGTTCGGGCCAGAGCGTGGCCTTGGTGATGGCCCGCTACCAGATGACGCCGCAATGGGAAATCTCGGGTGGCTTGAAGCACAGCCGCTGGAGCGGTGCCTTCGCGACGATCACCAGTTTCCAGAACAACAATGCCCAGTGGAACAGCATGTTCAACGTCGACTGGACCAAGGACCTGGGCGGCGGCGTCTACCGCGGCTATTCGGCCAGTTCCACCGACGTGCTGCTGGGCCTGCGCTACCGCATGGGCCAATGGGTGGCGGCCACCGGCATGACTTACCTGGGCACCGCCAGCACCGACAACCCGACCGAGAGCGGCCAAAGCAACTCGGTGACCTGGAACACGGTGCAGTTGACCTATGAATTCGCAGGCGCGCTGCGCGGCCTGCAGGTCTACGGCATGGGCGGCTACGTCCGCTATGGCCTGGATGCCGTTTCCAGCGGTTGCAACGGCCAACCCGACCGCGTTGCGGGCACCTGCAGCCTGGCGCCGATATCGATGCCCGGCAACACCGCGTTCACCAATGTCGACTCCCGGGTGGCCCGCAGCGGCAACTACGTCGGCGTCGGCGTCGTGTACGCCTTCTGAGTCGGGTCCGACCGAGGTCCAAAGCCATGAAATCCACCGGTTCGAACACCATGCCCGTCACAACTGCCCCTCCACTTCGCGCGCTGCTTGCCTGGGTGCTGGCCACGGTCATGGCCTGTCTGCTCGCTGCCTGCGGCGGCGGCGGCACTGTCCCGCCTTCAGGGGTCGACATCCGCCCGTTGAGCGCCGACTTCAGCAGCCGCAAGGCCGTGGCCTATTCGCCGTTTCGCAGCGGCAATCGCGACACAGAAGAGATCACCGACGAGATGGTGCGCGAGGATCTGGCGCTGCTGGCGCAGGGTGGCTTCACGCTGCTGCGGGTGTTCGACAGCTCCGACAAGGTGGCCGCTCGGCTGCTGCGCATCATTGCCGCAGACAAGCTCGACTTCAAGGTCATGCTGGGTGCCTACATCTTCAGCGAGGTGGAGAACCCCCGCACCACTGCGCAGGTGGCAGCCAACAAGAAGTTCAACCAGGAAGAGACCGACCGCGCGGTGAAGCTGGCCAACGACTACAAGAACATCGTGCTGGCCGTCAGCGTGGGCAACGAGACGCTTGTGTCCTGGAGCGGCTATGCGATCGCCTCGACGCCTGGCGTGGTCGCCGGCTACATCAAGTCGGTGCGCGATCGCGTCACCCAGCCGCTGACCACCGATGACAACTGGGCCTTCTTCGCCGGCAACAGCTCGGAACGGAACCGGCCGCGCCTGGTGATCGACGCCGTCGACTTCGTCTCGATGCACACCTACCCGCTGCTCGACACCGTGCCGCCGGCGGTGCCCAACTGGGACTGGCAGCAGCAAGCCGTGCCCGAAGCCCAGCGCGCCGTGGCGATGATGGATGCCGCCATTGCCGCCGCCAAGAGCGAATACGCCGCGGTCCGTGCCCACCTCGACAGCCTGGGCCAGCAGGCCAAGCCGATCATCGTCGGCGAGACCGGCTGGAAGGCCGTGCCGGTGGGCAACACCGCCAACCGCGCCCATCCGGTCAATCAGAAGATGTACATCGACCGCCTGAACGCCTGGGGCAAAGACGCCAAGACCAGCGGTGCCGGCCCGGTCAGCATCGTCTACTTCGAGGCCTTCGACGAGCCCTGGAAGGGCGACGACGACAAGTGGGGACTGTTCACCGTCGCGCGCAAGGCCCGCTACGTGATCCAGGATCCGGCGCTGTACGCCGCCAGCCAGTGGGACGTGCCGCCCACCTACACCCAAGCCGACGCGGTCTACGCGCCCACCATCGTCGACAACGTCGTCACGGCCAACCGCTACACGCTGTACTCCGACACGGTCACGGCCGGTGAGGTGCGGGTCGACGCGATTCCCAGGGCGGCGCTGCTGGAGGACCTGAAGCTTCGGTTCTTCGGCTGGGACAGCCCGGCCACCGCCTTTGCCGGCGAGTTCGTCGGCACGGCTGCCGATGGGGAGGGCTTGCACTACCTCGAGGTCGGCCCCTCGCCCGCCAGCTACGGTTGGGGCTTGTTCGCCACCAGCAGCAGTTCCACCGACCTGAGTCAATTTGAAGCTGCCGGTCGCCTGAATTTCCGCATCAAGACGGCTTACCCCGGCGAGCTGCGTTTCGGCTTCCTGACCGGCAGCGGCAACACGGCCTACGACGTGTACCTGACGCTCAGCAACACCAATGCCGACGGCTACGGCTTCGTCAACGACGGCCAGTGGCACGAGGTGTCGATCCCGATCAGCGCCCTCAAGGTCGGCGGTGCGCCGTCATTCGGCAACACGGCACAACTGGCGAAGTTCGATCTGACCAAGGTCACCAACCCGTTCGTCGTCAACGACGTCTACGACTTCACCGGCAACACGACGATCAAGGGCAACAAGACGCCGGTCTTCATCGACAACATTCACTGGTCGAAGTAGGTCGCGCACGCCGGACTCACGCTGCCCATGCCCGCACCCGCGACCGCACCCGAATCGGCCAATTCGCTGGCCCAGCAGCTCGATTTGCCCAAGCGCGCCATCGCGCTGGTGCTGGCAGGCGGGCGCGGCAGCCGGCTGAAGGAACTGACCGACCGGCGTGCCAAGCCGGCGGTCTACTTCGGCGGCAAGTTCCGCATCGTCGACTTCGCCCTCAGCAACTGCCTGAACTCGGGCATCCGCCGCATCGGCGTGATCACCCAGTACAAGAGCCACAGCCTGCTGCGCCATCTGCAGCGCGGCTGGGCCTTCCTGAAGAGCGAAATGAACGAGTTCGTCGACCTGCTGCCGGCCCAGCAGCGGATGGACGAGGAAACCTGGTACCGCGGCACCGCCGACGCGGTGTCGCAGAACCAGGACATCCTGGATGGCTACGAGGCCGAGTACGTGGTGGTGCTGGGCGGTGACCACATATACAAGATGAACTACGCGCTGATGCTGGCCGACCACGTGGCCAAGGGCCGGCCCTGCTCGGTGGCCTGCATCGAAGTGCCGCGCGACGAAGCCAAGGCCTTCGGCGTGGTGGCGGTCGACGCGAACTGGCACATCACCGACTTCGTCGAGAAGCCCGCCGAGCCGCCCTGTGTGCCCGGCCGCAGCGACCGATCGCTGGCCAGCATGGGCATCTACATCTTCGATGCCGCCTACCTGTATGCCGAACTGGCCCGCGACATGGCCGACCCGAACTCGAGCCACGATTTCGGCAAGGACATCATCCCGCGCGCGGTGAAAGCCGGCCAGGCGTCGGCCCATCCGTTCGCGCTGAGCTGCGTCGGCGGCACACCGGGCGAGGCGCCGTACTGGCGCGACGTCGGCACGATCGACTCGTACTGGGACGCCAACATCGATCTCACCGCGACCGATCCGCTGCTCAACCTCTACGACACGCGCTGGCCGATCTGGACTTATCAGCCACAGCTGGCGCCGGCCAAGTTCGTGCACAACCAGCCCGATCGGCGCGGCGCGGCGGTCGAATCCCTGGTGTCGGGTGGCTGCATCGTCTCGGGCCAGGTGCTGCGCTCGGTGCTGTTCTCGGCGGTGCGGGTGCACTCCCATGCGCGGGTCGAATGGTCGGTGCTGCTGCCTGGGGTCGAGGTCGGGCGCCACGCCCACTTGAACCGGGTGGTGGTCGATCGCGGCTGCCACATCCCCGACGGCCTGGCGGTCGGCGTCGACGCCGCGCACGATGCCGCCCGCTTCCACCGCACCGACAACGGCATCACGCTGGTCACGGCGGCGATGCTGGCGCGGCTGACCGCCGCTGCATGAGGCCCGCCGCAACAGCAGGCCACACCGGCCTGGTGAGCAGCTGCGCATGAAAGGCGCCCGCTGATGCGTTGCTTCATCACCGCCCGCGGCCACGAAAAAGCGCTGGCCGAGCACCCCGCGCCACCTGCGGCCACCGCCGCCGATGACGACCTGCCCCGCGTCTGGGTCGACACCTCGCGCCGGTTCCAGACCGTGCTGGGCTTTGGCGGCGCATTCACCGAGGCTGCTGCCGTCACCTGGCAAAAATTGAGCCCGGCGCTACAGGCCGAGCTGCTGACGGCCTGCTTCGACCCCGGCCCCGCGCGCGGCCACGGCTACACGCTGTGCCGGGTGCACATGAACAGCTGCGATTTCGCGCTGGGCAACTACGCCCATGTCGAGCAGCCCGACGACTTGGCACTTGCCAGCTTCAGCATCGCCCGCGACCGCCAGGCTCTGCTGCCGTTCATCCATGCCGCGCTGCGCACGGCCGGCCGGCCGATCCAGCTGCTGGTGTCGCCCTGGAGCCCACCCGCCTGGATGAAGACCAGCGGCGCGATGAACGGCGGCGGCCGGCTGCGGCCCGACTGCCACGCCGCCTGGGCGCAGTGTTTCGTGCGCTTCATCCAGGCCTACCAGGCCGAAGGCGTGCCGGTGTGGGGCGTCTCGGTGCAGAACGAACCGATGGCCAGCCAACGCTGGGACAGCTGCCTCTACAGCGCCGAGGAAGAGCGCGACTTCGTGCGCGACCACCTGGGCCCGGCGCTGCATACGGCCGGCCTGGGCGAGGTCAAGATCGTGATCTGGGACCACAACCGCGACGGCCTGGTCGAGCGTGCCAGCGTGGTCTACGCAGACCGCCAAGCGGCGCGCTACGTCTGGGGCGCCGGCTTTCACTGGTATGTCGAAGACCAGTTCGACCAGGTGCAGCTGACCCACGACGCCTGGCCCGACAAGCAGCTGCTGTTCACCGAAGGCTGCCAGGAAGGCGGCCCGCACACCGGATCCTGGGCCTTGGGCGAGCGCTACGCCCGTTCGATGATCCAGGACCTGAACCACTGGACCGTGGGCTGGATCGACTGGAACCTGCTGCTCGACGAACAGGGCGGGCCCAACCATGTCGGCAACTTCTGCAGCGCACCCTTGCTGGCCGACACCCATGCCGATCGCCTGCTGCCGCAAAGCTCGTACGCCTACATCGGCCACTTCGCGCGCTATGTGCGCCCGGGTGCCCAACGCGTCTTGTGCGCGGCCAACCGGCAGGTGCTGGAGTGCACCGCCTTCGTCCATGCCGACGGCAGCGTGGCCACCGTGGTGATGAACCGCAGCGAGTCGCCGGTGCGTTTCTTGCTGCGCATCGACGACCAGCGGGTGTGCATCGACCTGCCCGCCCGCGCCATCACCACCTGTCTGACCTGCAGCCCCTGTTCATCATGCCCATGACCGAAGCACGCGGCCAATTTGTCGACACCTGCGGCGACAACTGGTACCGCATCGACCAGCCCGACCCGCAGCGGCCGTTCTTCATGACGCTGGCCGGCGACAGCGACCTGTGGGCCTTCCTGTCGTCGGCCGGCTCGTTGACCGCCGGTCGACGCGACCCCGACGGCGCCTTCTTGCCCTACGAGACCGTCGACAAGATCCACCGCCGCTGGCAGCACACCGGGCCCCGCACCTGGATCCGCCTGCCTGGCGCTAGCCATGGGGCGCTGCTGTGGCAGCCCTTCGCCGCCTGCGAGGCCGGTGGCAGCGGGCCGCGGTCGGTCTGGAAGAACCTGTCGGGCAACCGCATCCGCTTGCGCGAAGAACACCCCACTGCCGGGCTGGCCTTTGAGCAGGAATGGTCGAGTGCTGCCGGGTTGGGCCTGGTGCGCAGCGCCCGGCTGCAACTGCTGGACGCCAGCGCCCATCCCGGCGCCGGGCCCATTCGCGTGCAGGTGCTGGACGGCCTGTTGAACCTGGTGCCGCCCGGCGTCAGCTTTGAACACTCGTCGACGATGAGTTGCCTGACCGACGCCTACAAGTGGAACGAATCGGCCGCCGGCGGCCGGCTGGGCTTGTTCACGCTCTACGCGCAGATCTGGGATCGCGCCGAACCGAAGGAATCCTTCGAGGCGCTGTGCGCCTGGCACGCCGGCCTGCCCGCCGGCACCCGCACGTTGCTGTCCGACGACCAGGTGGCGGCCTTCTGCAGCAACGGCCAGGTGCAGACAGAAACTTTGACCCGCGGCCGGCGAGGTTGCTTCCTGGTGAATTTCGAAGCTGATCTGGCCAGCTGCGGCATCGACTGGCACCTCGTGGTCGACGGCCCGGCCTCGCAGGTGCAGGCCTTCGAGCTGGCCCGCCGCCTGGCCGTCGGCGGCGGCAGCCCGGCCGACATCCACAGCGCGCTGGCCGCCAACCAGGCCGGGCTGGACGAACTGCTGGCCCGGGCCGATGGCTTCCAACGATCGGGCGACCCGATGGCCGCCGCCCACCACCGCGCCAACGTGCTGTTCAACGCCATGCGCGGCGGCGTCTTCGTCGCCGGCACGCAGTTGCAGCGGGATGACTTGCTGGCCTTCGTGCGCCAGCGCAGCCATGCGGTGGCCGACGCGCTGGCGCAGCACGCCGCCGAGCACCCGGCCGTCTGGCCGCCCACGATCGAGCGCCACGAGGCCTTGCGGGCGGCGCGCGCCATCGGCCCGCAGGCCGAGCGGTTGCTGCTCGAATACCTGCCCCTGACCTTCAGCCGCCGCCACGGCGACCCGAGCCGGCCGTGGAACAAGTTCTCGATCCGGGTGCGCGACGCTGCCGGCGCGCGCACCGTCGACTACCAGGGCAACTGGCGCGACATCTTCCAGAACTGGGAGGCGCTGCTGCCCAGCGAGCCGGCCTATGCCGGATCGATGATCACCGCCTTTCTGGGCGCGATGACGCCCGACGGCTACAACCCCTACCGCATCAGCCGCGCCGGCATCGACTGGGAAGTGGTCGAGCCCGACAACCCCTGGAGCAACATCGGCTACTGGGGCGACCACCAGGTGGTCTACCTGCTGCGCCTGCTGGAGGCCGCGCAGGCCCACGAGCCGGCCCTGCTGCCAGGGTTGTGGAACCGCGCGCTGTTCAGCTTTGCCGACGTGCCCTACCGCCTGAAACCGCACGACCAGCAGACCGCCACGCCCAAGGCCACGATCACCTTCGACGAGGCCGCACACCGGCGATCGCACGCGGCCGCGCGGCTGAGCGGCAACGACGGCCTGCTGGTCTGCGACGCGCACGGCGCGCCGGTGCTGGCCACGCTGGCCGAGAAGCTGGCGATCATCCTGCTGGCCAAGGCCGGCAGCCTGGTGCCCGGCGGCGGCGTGTGGCTGCACACCCAGCGGCCCGAATGGAACGACGCCAACAACGCGCTGGTGGGCAACGGCCTGTCGGTCGTCACGCTGGCCTACTTGCGGCGCTTGCTGCACTTCGTGGTGGCGCTGCCCGGCGCCGATGCGCCGTTCGCACTGGCACCCGCCACGCTGACCGCATTGACCGGCTTTGCTGCGCTGGTGCGGGCCACGCCGCTGTCGGCCGTCGACGACAGCATCGCACGCCGCGCCTTCCTGGACGGCGCCGGCCACCTGCTCGACCCCTGGCGCGCCGCCGGCTACCAGGGCGCTGACGGCCGCTACCCGGGCGGCGATCGGGCGGTGGCGCCAGCCGGCCTGCTGACCGATCTGGCCCGCAGCCTGCTGCCGCTGGTCGACGCCACGCTGCAGCGCTGCCGCCGCGACGACGGCCTGTTCCACAGCTACAACCTGGTCGATCTGGCGCAAGGCCGCGCCGCGGTGGACACGCTCTACCTGATGCTCGAAGGCCAGGTGGCGCTGTTGTCGTCCGGCCTGTTCGACGCCGCAGCCGCCGTGCGGCTGCTGGACGCCCTGTTCGCCAGCAACCTGTTCTGCCCGCGCCGGCAGAGCTTTCTGCTCTACCCCGACCGGCCCCTGCCCGGCTTCCTGGCCCGCAACCGGCTCGACGCCGACGCGCTGGCCTTGCCGGTGGTGCAGCGCCTGCTGGCCGAAGGCCGCAGCGACCTGCTGCAGCGCCAATCCGACGACGTGGTGCGCTTCGCCCCGGCGTTGGCCAACCGCGGCGACCTGGAAGCCACCGGTGCCGACCTGGGCGCCGAGGCGCTGCACCCGCTGGCCGACGCCTACGAACGGCTGCTGAACCACCACGCCTTCACCGGCCGCTCGGGCACGATGTTCGGCTACGAGGGGCTGGGCTGCATCTACTGGCACATGGTCGCCAAGCTGCTGCTGGCGGTGCAGGAGCAGGTGTTCAGCGCCGCCGACCAACAGAGCCCGGCCTTGCCGGCGCTGATCGCCCACTACCGCCGGGTGCGCGACGGCCTGGGCTATCGCAAGAGCGCAGCGGCCTATGGCGCCTTTCCGGCCGACCCGTACAGCCACACGGCAAGCGAAGGCGGCGCCCAGCAACCGGGCATGACCGGCCAGGTCAAGGAAGAGATCCTCACCCGCTGGGGCGAACTGGGCCTGCGCATGCGCGATGGCCTGGTGCACTTCGACCCGTTGCTGCTGGATGCCGCCGAAATCCCCGACGGCGGCAGCCTGCAATTCACCTGGGCCCGCGTGCCCTACAGCTATTGCCGCGGCGCACAGACCCGCCTGCACATCGAAACGGCGGCGGGCTGGCAAGATTGCCCGACGCTCCGCTTCAGCCCACAGGGCGTGCGGGCGGTACGGGCCGAGGTGGCCTTCGCGCCGGCTTGACGGCGCGGTCCACGCTCGGCCGGCTTGACGGCGCGGCTCACGCTCGGCCGGCTTGACGGCGCGGCCCACACTCGGCCGGCTTGACGGCACGGCGGCCTACGGCTGGTACACCCGCACGTAGTCGACCTGCAGCCGGTCGCTGGTGAAGCCTGCGGGCACTGACCCGCCCAGGTCGCCGCCGATGGCCAGGTTCAGCAGGATGAACTGCGGCACGTCGAACGGCCAAGTGCGAGCGCTGGCGTTGCCACCGACCGGCTTGTCGTAGGTGTTGTAGACCACGCCGTCGACGCCGATCTGGATCTGGTTGGCCGTCCATGTCAACTGGTAGCGGTGAAAGGCCGTGCAGGCGTCGGGCACCGACCGGGATGCCGTCAGGCCACCGCCGGCAAAGTGCGCCGGCATGTGCAGGGTGCCCAGCACGCTGGCCTTGTCGGCGGCCGACGCGCCGCGCTGTTCCATGATGTCCATCTCGCCGTTGACCGGCCAGTTGTCGGCGGGAATGCCCAGCGTCCAGATTGCGGGCCAGGTGCCCAGGCCGCAAGGCAGCTTGGCGCGCACTTCGACGAAGCCGTAGGTGAAGCTGAACTTGCCTTGCGTGATCAGCCGCGCCGAGCTGAAGTTCTGGTTGCCGTAGTCTGCCGCGCTGCTCAGCCGCTCGCGGATCGCGGTGATGGAAAGCACCCCGTCGGCAATGCTGCTGTTCTGCAGCCGGGCGGCGGCGTAGTACTGCAGCTCGTTGTTGAACCAGCCCACCGGGTTGCGGAAGGTGTCGTAGGCCCACTTGTCGCTGTCGGGCAGGCCCGGTGTGCTGAATTCATCGGCCCAGACCAGCCGGTAGCCGGCCGGCACGCTGCTGCCCGGATCGGTGTAGCTGTGCGCCGCAGCAGCGACATTGGCGTTGTTGGCAGCGTCGGAAAATCGTCCGGCGCCCAGCGTGACACTCACGGTACTGCTCACCGGCTGCACGCTGAGGGTGTAGTTCGTCGCGTCGAGCCGGCTGACTGCCGCCGCCGTGCCGCCTCCGGTGACCGTGACGTCCTCCGCGGCAAAGCTGTTGCCGACGTTCTCGCTGAAGGCAAAGCTGAACAGCACGGTGCCGCCCGGCCCCGCCGCCGAGGTGATGGCGACGGTGGGCGGCGTCGTGTCGGCCTCCGCGCCGCCACCGCCTCCCCCGCAGGCGCTGGCCAGCAGGGCCGCCGCCAGCGCACAAGCCAACGGTTCGAAGTGCAGTTTCATCGAAGACTTTCGGTTTGTAGCGGCGCCGACAGAACCGGCCAGACATTGATGCGGGCTCGACCACCGCAGGTCAGTTTCAGATCGCGTGCAGGCCACATTCACGCCACATCCAGACAAACAGTCAGACAGACCGTCAAGCGCCATATTTCGGGCGCTCGTCCTTGTCCCACAGGCCCCACTGCGTGCCCACCTCGCCCTCCTGCGCCAGCTTCCAGGGCTCGTCGAACGACGAGAAGTAGAACAGCTTGATCCCCTCGCGCCGCCCCCACTGCTGGACGTCGATGAAGTAGCGCATCGCGTTGTCGGCCGACGGCACGGCGCCGGCCATGGCCTGGCCCTTGCCGGGCCAGCCGGTCTCGGTGACGATGACGGGCTTGTCGCCGCCGGCGGCCTTCACCAGCCCATGCATGCGCCGCAGGTACTGCGCGGCCACGGCGATGTCGGCACCCTCCCAGAACGGGTAGCAATTGGGCAGCAGCACATCGCAGGCGGCGGTCAGCGCGGGCCGCTCCATGAACTGGAAGTAGGCGTCAACGCAGCCCACCGGCACACCGTCGGGCACCGCGGCCTTGACGCGTGCGACGTAAGCCAGCAGCTCCGCCTCGGGCAGATCGCCGCGCAGCAGCACTTCATTGCCGACCACCGCAATGCCCACCAGCCCCTGTTGGGACAGCGCGATCAGCGCCTCGATCTCGCGTTCATTGCGCGCGCGGTCGGTGCTGATCCAGGCCCCCACCATCGTGTCCAGCCCCTTCTCGCGGGCCAGCCGGGGAATCAACTCGTGGCCCTCGGTGCAGGCGAACGAGCGCACCCAGCGGGTGTGAGGTGCGATGAGTTCGATGCGCCGGCGCACCTGCGCTTGCGACAGCGGGTCGCCGGAACGCTGGCCCTGCGTGTAGGCGCTGAAGCACAGGCCGTACAGACCGCGCTGGAATTGCTCGGCGTACAGCGTGCGGATCTCGTCGCTCGTCTTGCCCGCCAGCGCCGACGGCTCGGCGCCCGGCAGCAGCAGGCCGTTTTCGGCCAGCCAGGGCCGGGCACCCGAGCTCTGCGACGAAGACCCGCCGGCGCGCTGCTTGCGCCGCTGCAGTTCGGCATTGACCTCCATCGCGCGCTTCTCGTCCAGGTCGTAGGTGCGCATGATCCACATCGCCAACATGGTGCCGACGATGGGCACGCCGGAGTAGAACAGCCGCAGGCCGTCCACTGCGCCCTCGGGCTGCGCGGCGGCACCCGGTGTGAAGGCCACGAAGGACATGATGGCGCCGCTGAGCAAGCCGGCAACGGCAAAGCCCAGCTTCACCATCCACCAGTAGATCGCGCCGAAGATGCCCTCGCGCCGCTTGCCGGTGGCCAGTTCGTCCAGGTCGCAGACATCGGCGGTCATCGACATCATCAGCGTGAACAGGCCGCCGATGCCAAACGAGAAGAACGGCAGCGCAAACATGAACATCCAGGGCTTGCTGGGGACCATCAGGAACCACAGCAGCACGTAGCCGATGAGTGAGATGCCCTGCGACACCATGAAGGCGTTTTTCTTGCCCATCTTCTTGGACATCCACGCCACGGTGGGAATCACGGCGAAGGTGGTGACCAGCGCGCCGATGCTGCCGAACAGCGTGGGCCAGATGCCGGCGGCCGCGGTGTTGCCGTTGAACAGGTGATAGACGACGATGAAGAACGAGAACGCCGCCACCGTGTTGAAGGCGTTGAAGATCAGGAAGGTGGAGAAGCACAGCTTGCGGAAGGGCACGCATGCGAAGGCCTCCTTGAAGCCGGCCATCAGCTCCTTGAAGCCCATGCCGATGTTCGCGAGGGTCAGCGGGATCAGGTGGGTGTCGTCCCTGGTCGAGCGGCTGGGCAGGAACACGGCGGGCACCATCGCCAGCAGCATGCACGCCACGCCCACCCAGACCGACAGCGTGCGCGTGGCCGTGTCGGCATTCGGGAACCACTTGGGGTCGTACATCACGACCCAGAACCACGGCGCGATCACCCAGGCCCATTGGCCGATCCATTGCGCCACCGCCATGATGCTGGTGCGCTCATGGAAGTCGTCGCTCATCTCGTAGCCCATGGCCACGTAGGGAATGCTGAAGACGGTGAGCCCGGTGAAGAAGACCAGCGACCAGAACAGGAAGTAGAGGAAGTTGTGGGTCAAGCCATCAGCGCGGTGCAGCTGCCACATCGCGATGAACCCGATGCCCAGCATGATGGCGCCGATGAACACGTACTGCCTGCGCCGGCCCCACTTCGACCGCGTGTTGTCGGAGATGAAGCCCATGATCGGGTCGATGATGGCGTCATAGGCGCGCGGCAGGAAGAACAGGATGCCCCACATCCAGGTCGGGAAGCCCATGTCCTGCACTAGCACCACCATGAAGATGCCCAGCGCGGCCGGGAACATCTGGTTGGCCAGCATGCCCAGACCGAAGGCGATCTTGTGCCCGAACGGGACCTTGTGTGCGGCGGTGGCGGCGGGTGCGGTCATGGCGTGCTTTCTGTGGCGAGTGCGTCGGTGGCTGCGAGGCCCGCGCAGGGTTCTGGTTCAGCTTCAGCTTCAGGGTCAGGGTCAGGGTCAGGGTCAAGTTCGGGTTCGGGTTCAGGCGGTCGGCGGCGCAGGCTCCGGGTACAGCGCCTGCATCACCAATTTGGGCCGGCGGTCGGCGGTGAACAGGCCCCAGTGCTTCTCGGGCTCGAGCGGGTCGGGCGAGCCCTTCCAGTTCTCGTCGAAGGCCTCGAACACGAAGCACAGCAGGCCTTCGGCGCGCGTCCAGGCCATCAGGTCGGCGTAGTAGGTGGCCTGCAGCTCCTGCACGGCGTGCTCGGCGTGCATGCCGCGGCCGTTGCTGTTGGTGCACCAGCCGGCCTCGGTGATGACGATGGGCTTGCCCGGGTACAAGCGCGCCACGCTGGCGACGTTGTCCCGGGTGTAGTCAAGCGCCTCGTGGATGTGCTTGTATTCCCACACCGGGTAGGTGTGCACCGAGATGAAATCGAGCTCGGGCACGAGGTCGCGCAGCTTGTACTGCCAGGGCACGTAGTTCTCGCAGAAGGTGACAGGCTGGCGCACCGCTGCCTTGACACGGCGCACGTAGCCGATCATCGACGGTACCGGCACGAAGTGGTCGGTCCAGTCGACCGTGGCCTCGTTGCCCACCGCCACCGAGAACACGATGTCGGGGTAACGGTTGGCCAGCGCGATCAACCGGTCGATCTCCGCGGCGTTCTCGGCGCGGCTGGCGTCGAGCTGCTCTTCAGTGAAGGTGGCGCCCCAGGGGCAGCCGAAGTTGTTCATCTCGGCGCCGAGGTAGGCGCCCAGCATCACCTGGAACGGCAGACGGTCTTCGTCGATGACCTGCAGCACCCGGTCGGCGTGCGGGCTGCAGTCGTACAGGCGCAGCAGCGGCCAGTGGCGACGCAGGATCGCCAGGTCTTCGCGGATCTCGGCCAGCGAGGGGTAGGTTTTCTCACCCGGGTTCTGGCCGTCGCGGTAGCCCGAATAGCAGATGGCGTTGCCCGAGGGCAGGGTCAGCGGGTTCTGCGGGTTCATCAGGCTCGGTGGTTTCGGCGGATTCATCGGGTTCGGTGGTGGCTGCGTCGGTGTCAGCCGAACTTGAGCACGCCGTCCTTGTCCCACAGCCCCCAGAAGGCGCCGACGTCGCCTTCGGCACCGACCTTCCAGGCTTCGTCGAAGGCCGCGAACCAGAAGACCTCGATGCCGTCGTCGGCCGCCCAGCGGCAGGTGTCGACGAAGTACTGCATCGCGCCTTCGCGCGACGGCACCGACCCGTGGAAGGCGCTGCCCTGGTCGGGCCAGCCGGTCTCGCTGATGACCACGCGTTTGCCCGGTGCGGCGGCGCGCGTGCGCGCGACCATGGTCTGCATGTAGGCCAGCGCCTGCTCGCGCGGGCAGCCTTCCCAGAACGGATAACAGTTGGTCAGCACCACGTCGCAGGCGGCGGTGACGCGCGGGTGCTTCTCGAACAGGTAATACGCATCGACATAGCCCACCGCCACACCGGGCAGCGCATCCTTCACGCGCTGGATGCAGGCAAGCAGCGCGTCCTCGCTCATGTCCTCGCGCAGCAGCACCTCATTGCCGACGGCCACGATGTCGGCGTGGCCAGCGCGCGCGACCGCGATCACGCCCTGCAGCTCGGCCTCGTTGATGGTCGCGTCGGTGCCCAGCCAGGCGCCCACCAGCGTCTTGAAGCCGAGTTCATGCGCGATGCGCGGCGTCTGCTCGTGGCCATCGGTACACGAGAAGCTGCGCACCCAGCCGGTGTGCGGCCGGATGATCTGCAGCCGCTCGCGGATCTGCGCCGCGCCGATCTGGTCGCCGGGCTGCTGGCCTTCGAGGTAGGGGCTGAAACACAGGCCGTGCACGCCGCGCTGCAGCGTGGCGCTGAACTCGGCGGTCAGCGCGTCGCGCGTTTCTTGGGTCCAGACCTCGGGACCGACCTGGGCCCAGCGGCCATACTGCCCGGCACCAGCCTCGGGTCGGGCGCCGGAATGCACCGCTTGCACCGGCTGCAGGTACTCGCCCTGCGTGTGTGTCTGCGCCGCGGCCTGCGATGTGACGCTGTTCGGGGGGGATCCTGGTCGGGACATGGTGGGCTTTCTCAGCGCGGCTTGGCGCGGGTCTTGTTGGGTGGTGTGCCGGGTGGGGTGCCGGGTGGCGTGCCGGGTGGCATGTCGGGAGGCGTGTCGGGTGCGGCCTTGACCGGGCTGTTGGCCAGGGCCTTGGCCGGGGCCTTGCGAGGCCGCTTGGGCGCAGCCTCGGCGATTGGCGCGGGCTGCACCTGCCACGGCAACACGCCCTGGCCGATCGGCTTGGCAGGGCCGTAGCCGCCGACCTTGTCATAGACGCGCACGTAGTCGACCACCAGTTCGGCCGGAAACCGCGTCTGGTCGTTCGGCACGCCCGGGAAGTTGCCGCCCACGGCCACGTTCATCACCAGGTAGAAGGGCTGGTCGAAGGGCGCCGGCCAGGGGTTCAGGTCGGCTGGACTGCCCGGCTCCTGGCCGGCACCGTCCAACAGCCGGCTGCAACTCCACCAGTGGTCGTAAGTGCAGGTCTGCACACCGTCGACGTAGAAGCGGATCTCGCCCGGCTCCCATTCCACGCCGTAGACATGCCAGTCGGACACCTGGCTGCCCCCGGGCAGCGGGTACACGGTGGTGATCAGCGAGCGCTTGGGAAAGCTGCTGCCGAAGTGGATGCTGTTGAGCACCTCGTGCGGTTGCTCGCCGACGATCTCCATCAGGTCGATCTCGCCGCTGGCCGCCCAGCCGCCATAGGCATCGTCCACCGGCAGCATCCACAGTGCCGGCCACAGGCCCTTGCCCCAGGGCACCTGGGCCCGGAACTCGACCCGCCCGTAGTGGGTGGCGAACAACACCGTGCCGTCGCGCTTCTTGGTCTTCAGCCGGGCCGAGGTGTAGCCGCAGCCGTGCAGCGGCGCCTTCACCGCACGGATGCGCAGGCAGCTGTCGCGCACCGTGATGTTCTCGGGCTCGCGGGTGTAGTACTGCAGTTCGTCGTTGCCCCAGCCGGCGACCCAGGCGTGGTTCTTGTAGTCGTAGAAGCCGTTGCCGAGGTCGAAGTCCCACTTGCCGGGGTCGACCGCATCGCCATCGAATTCGTCATGCCAGACCAGTTTCCAGCCCGGTAGCTTCTTGGGTGCCGTCTTTGCCACTGCGTTCTTTCGCTTTGTGCAGCCCGTCATGCGGCCAATGTTGGGTCGGCATCAAAGGCCAGGGCGCAGCCCGCACCGGGCGCCGGCCCGACCTGCTGCCCGGCGTCGACACGGTGGTGGCCGTGCGGCGAAACCCGGCGCATGTCAGAGGCCCGTCGCGGCCGGAGCCGCCGTCGGGCGGTCGGCGCGCTGGCGTTGCAGGAAGCGCTGGTACCAGCGTGCGCTGGCCTTGGGCGTGCGCTGCTGAGTGGTGTAGTCGACATGCACGATGCCGAAGCGCTTGGCATAGCCCGAGGCCCACTCGAAGTTGTCGAGCAGGCTCCACACCATGTAGCCGGCCATCGGCACGCCCTGGCCCAACGCCGCCCCCACCGCGGCGATGTGGCTGGCGATGAAGTCGGCGCGGTCGGCATCGTGCACCCGGCCGTCGACCCACTGGTCCTTGAACGCGCCGCCGTTCTCGGTGACGAAGATCGGCGGCACGGCGTAGTCGCGGTGCAGGCGCAGCAGCAGGTCGGTCAGGCCCTCGGGGTAGACCTCCCAACCCATGTCGGTGATCGGCAGCCCGCTGCGGTGCACGTCGAAAGGCGCACCGGCACTGACCACGCTGCGCGAGTAGTAGTTGATGCCGAGAAAGTCCATCGCCGTGCCGATCGCCGCCAGGTCGCCCGGTTCGATGCGGGGCGCATCGGCGCCCAGGTGGTCGATAACGTCTTGCGGGTAGCCGCGCTTGAACAGCGGGTCGAGGTACCAGCGCAGCAGCAGGCCGTCTTCCAGCACCGCGCGGGCAAGATCGGCCGGCGAATCGGTGGCCGGCTGCACCGGCGACAGGTTCAGCACGATGCCCAGCTGCGCCCGGCAACCAGCCGCGCGCAACGCCTGCAACGCCAGGCCGTGGCTCAGCAGCAGGTGGTGCGAGACCTGCATCGCCAGCGCCCGGCTGCGCAGGCCGGGTGCGAACACACCGTCCTCGTGGCCCAGCTTGGCGATCACCCAGGGCTCGTTGTGGGTGGTGATGGCGGCCAGCCGGTCGCCCAGCCGGCGGTGCATGCCCAGCGCGTAGTCGACAAAGTGCTGCACCGTGTTGCGCGACGCCCAGCCGCCCTGGTCCTGCAGCGCCTGTGGCAGGTCCCAGTGGTTGAGCGTCAGGTAGGGCTTGACGCCGCGGGCCAGCAGGCCGTCGACCAGGCGCTCGTAGAAGGCCAGACCGGCCTCGTTCCAGGCGCCGCTGCCCAGCGGCTGGACCCGTGGCCACGAGACCGAGAAGCGGTAGGCGTCGACGCCCAGCGAGGCGATCAGGTCAAGGTCGGCGTCGAGCCGGTGCACATGGTCGCAGGCGATGTCGCCGTTGCTGCCGTCGGCGATCACCCCAGGCTGGCGGCAGAACCGGTCCCAGATCGACTCGCCCTTGCCGCCGTCGTGGGCAGCGCCCTCGATCTGGAACGAACTGGTGGCCACGCCCCAGACGAAGTCGCGCGGGAATCGGGTGGTCGGTTCAATGGGCTGGTACATGGTTTCGGAAGGCAGAAGCGGCAAGGGTGTGGCGAGTGGCCGGGCGTCGGTTGGCGGCCTACTTGACTGCGCTTGCCGTCAAGCCCGAGATCCGCGGCCGCGACGGCAGCCCGACCAGCACCACCCGCTGCAGCAAGTTGCGCCAGAAGCTGCCCAGCTCGGCGCGGCCGCCCCTGCGGGCACACTCGGCAGGGGCTTTCGGGATCGACGAAGCGGAGAACTGGCGCATCAGGAAGATGCCTGCGCGGTGGCGCTGCCGACTACGGGACAAGCTGCCGGCCAGGCAGCCGGACCGGCACACCAACCGGTACCCCAAGCGGCCTGGCCAACCAGCACGAGTGGCGCCAGCCGACGCGCCGGCGCGCCCTGCCCTGCCTCGATCGGTCGTTGCCCTGCCCGCATGCTGGTCTCCGTGGTCTGCAACCGGTCGATGGCCAAGCCGTCGATCGCGGGTGTTAATCGAATGGGCGCCGTTCTGAAAGCGCTTTCAAACTATAGAAGCGCGGGGCAAGCGGTGTCAATCCAGGGTAAGCGCGCAGGGCTGGCGCCCTCTCGCCGTGGCAGCCCGGCGTGCCAGCGGGCCGGCCGGGCTGCGGACCGGGCACGCCGGGTCGGCGTCAGCCGCCCCGGATTCAACCATGCCGGGTCGGCGTCAGCCGCCCAGACTCAGCCGCGCAGGCGGCGGCTCGACTCGCGGGCGATCAGCCGCGGCGGCGGCACTTCCACCGTGGGCGCGGTGCCGGCCAGCAACTGCAGCATCGCGGTGGCGGCGAGACGGCCCATGTCGTAGGCGGGCTGGTGCACCGTGCTCAGCGGCGGGATGGTGTAGAGCGAACTGGGCAGGTCGTCGAAGCCGACCAGCGACACATCCTCGGGCACCCGCAGCGACCGGCGGTGCAGCCCCAGCGCCGCACCCGAGGCCATCTGGTCGTTGGCGGCAAAGATGGCGGTGAAGCGCTGGCGGGTTTCCAGCAGCCGGTCGACCGCCAACAGACCACTGACCTCGTGGTACTCGCCGGGCACCACCAGCGCCGGGTCGAAGACGAGACCGGCTTCTTCCAGCGCCTGGCGGTAGCCGCGCAGCCGGTCAGTGGCATCGGGGTGTTCGGCATCGCCGGCGATAAAGGCGATGCGCCGGTGGCCCAGCTCGATCAGGTGCCGGGTGGCCAGCCGGCCGCCTTCGACATTGTCGAAGTTCAGTGCGAACAGGCCCGGCGCCTTCAACTGCCGGCCCGTCACCACCACCGGCAGGTGCTTGGCGCAGGCCTTCAGCGCCGCGTCGGTGAGGCGGCCGGTCAACACGATGATGCCGTCGACCCGGCGCGAGCGCAGCATGTCGATGCAGCGCGCCTCGGCGCTGGCATTCCAGTGGCCACTGACGAACAGCGGGCTGTAGCCGGCGGTGTCGAGTTGGTCTTCGATGCCGCGCAGCGCGGCGCCGTAGAACGGGCTGTCGATCGCCTGGGTCACCACCCCCACGCTCAAGCTGCGGCCACCGGCCAGGCCGCGGGCGATCGGATTGGGCACGAAGCCCAGCCGGGCGATCGCGTCGTCGACCGCCTGCTTCTTGTCACTGCTGACCACGGCCGTGCCGTTGAGGATGCGCGACACCGTGCTGGGCGAGACGCCGGCGGCCAGGGCCACCATCTCCAGCGTCGCCGTGACCGATGCCCTGACGCTGGCGGGCTTGGGCGGTGCCGCGCCACTGGATCTGGTCTTCATCGTCGGCCAATTGAATTCACACAACCAGTGTACGGGCGCACCGATGGCAGACCCTTGGCAATTCGACGCTGCAACTGCGCCGCATCCACGCCGCATCGGCGCCGCAACTGCGCCGAATCTGCGCCGAATCCGCGCCGAGTCCGTGTCGAATGCCGGCGCCCGGGCGACGGCCGGCCAGTGCGATGATGCGGCGCCCCGAGCTCCCGCCATGCGCCCCTTCCCAAGCCTGACCCCGACCCAGCGGGTGTACAGCGCCTTCGCGCTGTATGCGATGGCGATCGGCGGCATCTTCCCGCGGCTGGGTGATCTGCAGCGTGCACTGGGCCTCGACGAGCGCACGCTGGGCCTGGCCCTGATCGGCACCGCCACCGGCACGCTGGTGTCGCTGACTTTCGCCAGCCGCTGGCTGCTGCGGCTGGGCCACCGGCGCGCGCTGCGGTGGCTGATCCCGGCCATCGCCGGCGTCTATGCGGCGGCGGCCTGGGCGCCCGGCGCCTGGGCGCTGTATGCACTGCTGGTGCCTGCCGGCTTGTGCATCGGCGCGGTCGAGATCGTCGTCAACCTCGAGGCCGACCGGGTTGAACACCAACTGGGCCGGCGCATCATGAGCCGCGCCCATGCGTTCTGGAGCATCGGCTTTTTTGCCGCCGGTCTGATCGGCGCGGCGCTGGCCCAGCTGGGTGTCGGCGTGCAAGCCCACCTGGCCGCCATGGTGGTGTTGGTCACCGCGCTGACGACGCTGTTGCTGGCCGGCTTCCAGCCTGCCTTGCAGCGCCCCGACAGCCACGCCGGCGAGGCCCCGCAGTGGGCGCGCCCGACCCGCACCACGATGATGCTGGTGGCCGCCACGCTGGCCGTGATGGTGCTGGAAGGCGCCGGCGTCGAGTGGTCGGCGATCTACATGCGCGACGTGTTCGGCGCCACGCCCTTCATGGCCGGGCTGGCGGTGGCCCTGGGCGCCGGCGCCCAGGCCCTGGCGCGGTGGTGGGCCGACAGCATCGTCGAGCGCCACGGCCCGGTTCGCGTGGCGCGCTGGCTGCAGGGCCTGTTGGGCATCGGCGCACTGGGGGTGCTGCTGGCGCCCCACCCGGCGCTGGCACTGGCCTCTTTCGTGCTGATGGGCCTGGGCACCAGCGCGGTCTTTCCGCTGGCGATGTCGGCCGCTGCCCAGGCCACCGACCGGCCGGCCGCGCTCAACGTGGCGGCGCTGGCGCAGACCGCGTTCCTGGCCTTCCTGGTCGGCCCGCCGCTGCTGGGCTGGGTGGCCACGGCCTGGGGCATCCGCTGGTCGTTCGGCATCGCGCTGCCTTTGGTGCTGCTGGGCTGGTGGGCAGCGCGCGCGCTGGCACCCCGGCGCTGAAACAGTCCAGCATCGACCGTTGCCCGCTGCCACCGCACTTTGAATCACGACGCCACGACGGCCAAGCTGGGCCTGGCCGCCGCCTCGCTGCGCACGCTGGACCCTTGGCGCTGCAGTGCTACCAGTTCGGACTGGCCGCCTGGGGCGGCGATACCCGGCTGGCCAGCAACGACGGGCGGGTGCTGGCCCGCGACGGGTTGATGCCGGCATTGCGCCAGCGCCGGGCCAGGCTGTCGGCCGCCGAACCATGCCGCCGAACTGAGCCGCCGCTTCGAGGCCATCGGCCTGCTCCACGCCTCGAGCACCCGGCCGCAAGACTTGCTCGACGACCCGCACCTGCTGGCCACCGGCGGGCTGCCGCCGGGCCTGCCGCTGCCCGCCTGAAAGACCGCCTGAAAGACCGCCTGAATGATCACCTGAACGGACACCCAGGCCCGCCCCGGGCGGCCCAAGGCCCGGCTTGGGTGAAAATCCGGTGATGGAAACCCCCGGCAACCTGATCGTCGTCGCCGCACCCAGCGGGGCCGGCAAGTCCAGCCTCGTCAAGGCGCTGCTCGAACTCGACTCGCACCTGGCGGTGTCGGTCTCGCACACCACCCGCCAGCCGCGCGGCCAGGAGCAGGACGGACGCGAGTACTGGTTCATCACCGAACCCGAGTTCCGACGCATGGCCGACCAGGGCGATTTCTTCGAATGGGCCGAGGTGCACGGCAATCTGTATGGCACCTCGCGCAGCGCGATCGACGCCCGGCTCGCGCGCGGCGAGGACGTGGTGCTCGAGATCGACTGGCAGGGCGCACTGCAGATCAAGCAACTGTTCGCGCACGCGGTGCTGATCTTCATCCTGCCACCCAGCTGGGACGAACTGAGGCAACGCCTGAACCGCCGCGGCGAAGACCCGCCCGAGATCATCGCGCAGCGCATGGCGAACGCCCGCAACGAGGTGGCACAGGCACGGCATTTCGACTTCGTTATAATCAACGGTTTATTCGAGACGGCCTTGTTCGACCTGAAGACCGTCGTGCACTCGCAGCGCTTGCGGTATGCGACGCAGATCCGCAACAAGACGCAGGTTTTCTCGGCGCTGAACCTTATTTAGGTCCGCGCCCGGATCACCCGAGTTCACCTGAACTGAATTCACCCCAACAGAAGGCAAGCCCATGGCCCGCATCACCGTCGAAGATTGCCTCATCAAGATCCCCAACCGCTTCCAGCTGGTGTTGGCCGCCACCTACCGGGCACGCATGCTGAGCCAGGGACACGCGCCCAAGATCGAGAGCAAGAACAAGCCCGGCGTGACCGCGCTGCGCGAGATCGCCGCCGGCGAAATCGGCATCGAGATGCTGCGGCGCGTGCCGCTTTGAGTCCTGGTTACCGGCGCTGGCAAGCGCCCGTATCCAGCCAAGGGCGCCTGCGGGCGCCCTTTGTTATTTCCCGGACAGGCCTTCCATTGGTCAAGCATCCGGCCAAAGCAGGCTAAATTCGGGCATGGGTATTCGTTCGTTCGCTGCCGAGTTGCTGTTGCCCGCCATGCTGCAGGCACGGTCGCGCCCTACGCCGACGCTGTCGTCGGCCAAGGACGAGGTGGCCAGCTTCGCCGCGCTGGAAGGCAAGTTGGCCTACCTGGGCAAGCCCGAGGTCAAGCTGATCCGCGAGGCTTACAAGTTCGCCGACAGCGCCCATCTGGGCCAGTTCCGCGCCAGCGGCCAGCCCTACATCACCCACCCGCTGGCGGTGGCGGGGCTGGTGGCCGACTGGCGGCTCGATGCCCAGGCGGTGATGGCCGCGCTGATGCACGACGCGATGGAAGACTGCGGCATCACCAAGGTCGAGCTGATCGAGAAATTCGGCGCGCCCACCGCCGAGCTGGTCGACGGCCTGACCAAGCTGGACAAGCTGCAGTTCAGCACCCGCGAGGAAGGCCAGGCCGAAAGCTTCCGCAAGATGCTGCTGGCGATGGCGCGCGACGTGCGCGTGATCCTGGTCAAGCTGGCCGACCGCCTGCACAACATGCGCACGATGTCGGCGATGCCGGCCAACAAGCGCGGCCGCATCGCGCGCGAGACGCTGGACATCTACGCGCCCATCGCCCACCGGCTGGGCCTGAACATGATCTACCGCGAGCTGCAGGAACTCAGCTTCGAGCACCTCTACCCCTGGCGCCATGCCGCGCTGGCCAAGGCGGTGCAACGCGCCCGCGGCTACCGGCGCGACATCGTCGAACGGGTGCGCGCCGAGGTCGACAAGGGCTTTGCGCTGCACAAGTTGAAGGTGCAGGTGACTGGCCGGGAGAAAACCGTCTACAGCATCTACCGCAAGATGCGCGAAAAGCACGACGGCTTTGCCCAGGTCAACGACATCTTCGGCTTCCGCATCGTCGTGCCGCAATTGATGGACTGCTACCTCGCGCTGGGCATCCTGCACCAGTTGTACAAGCCGGTGCCGGGGCGCTTCAAGGACTACATCGCGATCCCCAAGGTCAACGGCTACCAGAGCCTGCATACCACGCTGGTGAGCCCGCTGGGCACGGCGGTCGAGTTCCAGATCCGCACCGAGCCGATGCACGCGGTGGCCGAGACCGGCATTGCCGCACATTGGCTGTACAAGAGCGACCACAAGAGCGGCAAGTCCGGCGGCTCGGCCGCTGGCGAGGCCCAGCGGCTGGGTTCGATGTGGCTGAAGTCGCTGCTCGACATCCAGGACGAAACCCGGGATGCGGTCGAGTTCCTGGAGCACGTCAAGATCGACCTGGTGCCCGAGGCGGTGTACGTGTTCACGCCGATGAGCAAGATCCTGGCGTTGCCGCGCGGCGCCACCGCGGTCGACTTCGCCTACGCCATCCACAGCGACGTGGGCGACCATTGCGTGGCGGCCAAGGTCAACAGCGAACCGGTGGCGCTGCGCACCGAATTGAAAAGCGGCGACGTCGTCGAGATCGTCACCGCGCCCGGCGCGCGGCCCAACCCGGGTTGGCTGAACTTCGTGCGCACCGGCCGGGCGCGGTCGAAGATCCGCCACTTCTTGAAGACCATGGAGCACGAGGAGTCGTACAGCCTGGGCGAGAAGCTGCTGGCCCAGGCGCTGCGCGCCGAAGGCTTGGCGGTGCCGTCGACCGAACTGGACGACGCGGCCGCGCAGACGCTGTGGCAGCTGCTGATCCGCTGGAGCGGCAGCCGCAGCCGCACCGATCTGATGGTCGACATCGGCCTGGGCCGCAAGATCGCCACCATCGTGGCCAAGCGGCTGTCGCTGCTGATGGCCGAGCGCGGCAGCCGGCCCGACGCGGTGACGCTGACGCTCAACCGCTTCGGTGTGGCCGAGGACGTGGCCGCGCCACAGCCCGGCGTGGTGATCGACGGCACCGAAGGCGCGTCGGTGCAGCTGGCGACCTGTTGCCGGCCGATCCCCGGTGACGACATCCGCGGCTACCTGGGCCGCGGCGAAGGCCTGCTGCTGCACACCGCCGAATGCAGCATCGGCAAGCGCCTGGCCGACCGCGACCCCGAACGCTGGATCGCCGTCGAATGGGCCGAGCAACCCTCGCGCAACTTCGAAACCAGCGTCAAGCTGCTGGTCAAAAATGGCAAGGGCGCGCTGGCGCAGATCGCCTCGGCGGTCAGCGCGGCCGAGGCCGACATCACCCACATCGAGATGGACAACGAAGCCCGGGACGACGCCACCGAGCTGCGCCTGCTGCTGGCCGTGCGCGACCGCCAGCACCTGGCCGACGTGCTGCGCACGGTGAAACGGGCGCCGCCGGTGCTGCGCGCCGCGCGCGTCAAACCCTGAGCCGTCGTGCGCGGGCCGTGCGGCCCGGCAGACCGCTCAGCCGACCCCGCTCGGCGCCGGGTACCGCACCGCCAGCACCTCCAGCACCTCGACCCCGCCGGGGGTCTGCAACTTGACCTCATCGCCTTCGCGGGCCTTCAGCAAGGCACGGGCGATCGGCGAGATCCAGCTCACTTCGCCGGCCAGGTTGTCGGCCTCGTCGATGCCCTTGATGGTGATCGTGCGCTCGTCGCCCCGAGCGTTGGCGTAGGTGACCGTGGCGCCGAAATAGACCTGGTCGTGGCCGTGGTGCAGCGCCGGGTCGGCGACCTCAGCGATTTCGAGCCGGCGGGTCAGGAAGCGGATGCGGCGGTCGATCTCGCGCAACCGTTTTTTGCCGTAGAGGTAATCGCCGTTCTCGCTGCGGTCGCCGTTCTTGGCGGCCCAGGAGACGATCTCGACGATCTTCGGCCGCTCGTCGTCGATCAGGGCCATCAACTCGTCACGCAGGCGCTTGTAGCCGGCCGGTGTGATGTAGTTCTTGCCGCCGGGCGGCAGCGGTGGCAGGCCGGGGCCGCCGTCGTCGTCGTCCTGGTCGCCCTCGGGCTCCTTGGTGAAGGCTTTGTTCATCTCCAGGCCAGTCTACCCAGCCGACGCGCGGGCCGCGCTGCGCCAAGCGCCCGGCGCGCTGCCGGTCCATTTGCGGAAGGCGCGGTAGAAGGTGCTGGCATCGTTGAAGCCCAGGCGGGCGGCGATGTCGCCCACGCTGCGCCGGCCCTCGGCCAGCAACTGCAGGGCCAGATCGCGCCGCACCTCGTCCTTCAGCTGCCCCCAGGCCGAGCCCTCGGCCTCCAGACGGCGGCGCAGCGTGGCCGGCGACAGCCCGCAGGACTGTGCCAACAAGGCCAGCGTGGGCGCGGGGTCGTCGCGGTCCAGCGCGTCGCGGCATTGGCGCCGCACCCGGTCGCTGAGGCCGCTGACCACCACCTGCTTGAGAAACACCGACTGCGGCGCGTCGCGCAAGAACGCTTTCAGGCTGGCCGCGCTGACGTGCAGCGCGCCATCGAGCACCCGGGCTTCGAAATGCACCGCAGTGACCGGCGCGCCGAAGCGCTGCAGCGGCGCGAACATGCGCCGGTATTCGTCAGCATGGGCCGGCGCCGGGTGCGCCCAGTCCACCCGGCTCAGCGGCACCCGCCGGCCGGCCAGCCAGCACAGCAGGCCCTGCAGCATCACCAGCAAGGTCTCGTCGGCAAAGCGCCGGGCATCCAGCGCGGCGGCGTCGTGCCGGCCGGCGGCGATGCGGTTGTCGATGGTCAGCGTGGCAGTGCGCCCAGCCACGCGCAACTGGGCGGCGATGTCGTCGAAGAACAGCCCGAAGCCCCGCGTGGCCTGCCGCAGCGCGGCGCCAACCGTCGCGTGAGCCACCAGCGCATGGCACAACATGGCAAAACTGCCCACCTTCATGCGGCGGGCGTCGAGGCCGAAAAACTCGTCGTCCAGCAACTCGGCCACCGCCATCCACAGGCGGGCGAAAGCGGCCGCCGGCACCCTCGCCGCCGGCTGCGCCAACGCCCCTTCGGCGATCCCGGCCACCGCCAAGGCGGCGCACCGCTGATCGGCGCCCAGCGCCTGCACTGCGCTGCAGACGAAAGCGATCGACACGCTGCGCTCGGCCGGTACGGCGGGATGGGGCATGGCCCATTGTGGCAAATGGTGTCAGGGCGCTGAGCGTTCGCGCCATCGTCGGCGGCCCCAGCCGGGCCTAGACTCAAGCCCTGCTGGCGTGAGGGTCGGCACCGTGATCGACTGTCGGGTGCCCGCCGCGGCGCCTGGTTCCGTATGACGTGCACCGCGCACCGCCCGCCGACCCACGGCAGCAACGCCGCCCCTGGAGACCGCCCATGACCGACCTGTCCGCCGAATTCAAAGCCCTGGCCAACTACCGCCCGACCCACAAGGTGCGCTTCGTCACCGCGGCCAGCCTGTTCGACGGCCACGACGCGGCCATCAACATCATGCGGCGCATCCTGCAGGGCATGGGATGTGAGGTGATCCACCTGGGCCACAACCGCTCGGTCGACGAGGTGGTCACCGCGGCGCTGCAAGAAGACGTGCAGGGCATCGCTGTCAGCAGCTACCAGGGCGGCCACAACGAGTATTTCAGCTACATGGTCGAGCTGTTGAAGGCCCGCGGCGGCGAGCACATCCAGGTCTTCGGCGGTGGCGGCGGCGTGATCGTGCCGGCCGAAATCCGCGCGCTGGCCGACCTGGGCGTGCGCATCTTCAGCCCCGAGGACGGCCAGCGCATGGGCCTGGCCGGCATGATCGGCGAGATGGTGATGCGCGCCGACCGCGACCTCACACCTTACGCACCGACCAGCCTGTCAGCGATCCAGGGCCACAGCGAGCCGGCCTGGCGCGCCTTGGCGCAGCTGATCACCGCGCTGGAGAACGGCAAGGCCGAGGCCGGGCTCGTCGCTGATTTGCATGCCGCAGCCAAGCTGTCGAAGACGCCGGTGCTGGGCATCACCGGCACCGGCGGCGCCGGCAAGTCCAGCCTGACCGACGAGCTGATCCGCCGCATCCGCCTCGACCAGGGCGACGCGCTGCGCATCGCGGTGATCTCGATCGACCCGTCACGCCGCAAGAGCGGTGGTGCACTGCTGGGCGACCGCATCCGCATGAACGCGATCGCGCCATGGTCGAAACCGGCCGCACAGATGGCGGCGGGCGATTCGGGCCAGCGGGTCTACATGCGCAGCCTGGCCACCCGCGACACCGGCAGCGAAGTCAGCGCCGCGCTGCCCGACGTGCTGGCCGCGGCCAAGGTGGCCGGCTTCGACCTGGTGATCGTCGAGACCTCGGGCATCGGCCAGGGCGACGCGGCGATCGTGCCGCTGGTCGACGTGCCGATGTACGTGATGACACCCGAGTTCGGCGCCGCCAGCCAGCTGGAGAAGATCGACATGCTCGACTTCGCCGAGTTCGTCGCGATCAACAAGTTCGACCGCAAGGGCGCGGCCGACGCGCTGCGCGACGTGGCCAAGCAGGTGCAGCGCAACCGCGAAGCCTTCACCGTCACGCCCGACCAGATGCCGGTGTTCGGCACCATGGCCAGCCGCTTCAACGACGACGGCGTGACCGCGCTGTACCAGGCGCTGAAAGTGCGGCTCGCCGCGCTGGGCCTGCCGGTCAGCGAGGGCCGTCTGCCGCTGGTGCACACCCAGCACAGCACGCACCAGACGCCGGTGGTGCCGGCAGCGCGCACCCGCTACCTGGCCGAGATCACCGACACCGTGCGCGGCTACAAGGCCCGCGCCCGCGCCCAGGCCAAGCTGGCGCGGGAGCTGCAGCATCTGCGGGAAACCGCCCGCATGCTCAACGACGACGACAGCGCGCGCGATGGCGCGAAGAACACCGTGCTGCGCCTGGCCGACGAGCGGGCGACCAAACAAGACCCGGCCGCCGCCAAGCTGCTGGCCCAGTGGCCCGAAATGCAGAAGGCTTATGCCGGCGACGAGTACGTGGTGAAGATCCGCGACAAGGAGATCCGCACTGCGCTGGTCCACACCACGCTGTCGGGCAGCAAGATCCGCAAGGTCGCCCTGCCCGGCTATGAATGCCATGGCGAGCTGCTGAAGTGGCTGATGCTCGACAACGTGCCCGGCAGCTTTCCGTACACCGCCGGCACCTTTGCTTTCAAGCGCGAAGGCGAAGACCCGACCCGCATGTTCGCCGGCGAGGGCGATGCCTTCCGCACCAACCGGCGCTTCAAGCTGGTCAGCGAGGGCATGCCGGCAAAACGCCTGTCCACCGCATTTGATTCGGTCACCCTCTACGGCAACGACCCCGACCGCCGGCCCGACATCTACGGCAAGGTGGGCAATTCGGGCGTGTCGATCGCCACGCTCGATGATCTGAAGGTGCTGTACGGCGGCTTCGACCTGTGCCACCCGGCCACCAGCGTCAGCATGACGATCAACGGGCCGGCGCCCAGCATCCTGGCGATGTTCATGAACGCGGCGATCGACCAGCAGATCGAGAAGTTCAGCGCCGACAACCACCGCCAGCCCACCGACACCGAAGTCGCCAAGATCCGTGAATGGGCGCAAGCCAACGTGCGTGGCACGGTGCAGGCCGACATCCTGAAGGAAGACCAGGGTCAGAACACCTGCATCTTCAGCACCGAGTTCAGCCTGAAGGTGATGGGCGACATCGCCGAGTACTTCGTGCACCACAACGTGCGCAATTTCTACTCGGTCAGCATCAGCGGCTACCACATCGCCGAGGCCGGCGCCAACCCGATCAGCCAGCTGGCCTTCACGCTTTCCAACGGCTTCACCTTCGTGGAGGCCTACCTGGCGCGCGGCATGCACATCGATGACTTCGCACCCAACCTGAGCTTCTTCTTCAGCAACGGCATGGACCCGGAGTACACCGTGCTGGGCCGCGTCGCTCGCCGGATCTGGGCGGTGGCGATGCGCGACAAGTACGGCGCCAACGAACGATCGCAGAAGTTGAAATACCACGTGCAGACCAGCGGCCGCAGCCTGCATGCGCAGGAGATCCAGTTCAACGACATCCGGACCACGCTGCAGGCGCTGATCGCGATCTACGACAACTGCAACAGCCTGCACACCAACGCCTTCGACGAGGCGATCACCACGCCCACCGAAGACTCGGTGCGCCGTGCGATGGCGATCCAGCTGATCATCAACCGCGAATGGGGCCTGGCCAAGAACGAGAATCCCAACCAGGGGGCCTTCATCATCGACGACCTGACCGAACTGGTCGAGGAAGCGGTGCTGGCCGAGTTCGAGAAGATCGCCGACCGCGGCGGCGTGCTGGGCGCGATGGAGACCGGCTACCAGCGCAGCAAGATCCAGGAAGAGTCGATGCACTACGAGATGCAGAAGCACACCGGCGAGTACCCGATCATCGGCGTCAACACCTTCCGCAACCCCCACGTTGACCCGAACCCGAAGCAGATCGAGCTGGCCCGCTCGACCGAGGAAGAAAAGGAATCGCAGCTGGCCCGGCTGGCCGACTTCCACGCCCGCCATGCCGCCGAATCACCGGCCATGCTTCAGCGGCTGCAGCAGGCGGTGATCGCCAACGACAACGTGTTCAATGTGCTGATGGACGCGGTGCGCTGCTGCAGCCTGGGGCAGATCACCTCGGCGCTGTTCGAGGTGGGCGGGCAGTACCGGCGCAGCATGTGAGGCAGCGGCAGGCCCGCCGGCCCGCCCGCCGGCGCCTCAGCGTTGCGGCGCCACCATGGCGAACATCGCTCCTTGCGGGTCGACGCACTGCACGATCCAGCTGCCGCCGGGCACCTCCATCGGCCCGCTGACCACCTGGCCGCCGGCGGCGGTGACGCGCGCAGCGGCGGCGTCGACGGCCTCGACATTGACGTAGTACAGCCAGCAAGGCTGCGGCACCTCGGGCGGGCAGGTCATCATGCCGCCGATGGCCGGGCCGCCGGCGCTGGCGGCAAACAGTTGGTAGACACCCATGGCGCCCATGTCGATGGCTTCGTCCTGGGTCCAGCCGAACAGGCTGCTGTAGAAGGCCCAGGCGCTGTCTTGGTCGCCGGCATACAGCTCGTGCCAGCCCATGGTGCCGGGCGTGCCCGCGGCCGGCTGCGGCGGCGCTTCGTCCGAATGGCCCTTGAACAGGCAGAACACCGCGCCCTGCGGGTCGGCCACGGTGGCGAAGCGGCCGACGCCGGGGATGTCCTGCGCCGGGTGGTGCACCGCCCCGCCGGCCTGCAGCAACTGCGCCAGGCGGGTGTCGACATCGTCGACGGCGATGTAGCCCAGCCAGCCCGGCCGGGCACCCGCCACAGCAGCTTCAGCGGGCAGGTCCATCAGGCCGGCGATGGCCGATTCGCCGACCGACAGCAGGGTGTATTTCATGCCGGGCATGCCGGCGTCGGCGCACTGCCAGCCGATCACGTTGCGGTAGAAGGTCTCGGCCGCCGCGGCATCCGAGGTCATCAGTTCGTACCAGACGAAGGGGCTGGCGGGTGTGGGCATGGCGGCTCTCCGGTGATGGGGGTGGGTGGGTGCCGCGTTGGCTGGCCCGCAGCGGCTGGGCACGATAGACCGGACGCCCTGCTGGTCGCAAGTCCACGTTCTGGGGGCGGCCGTGCGCGAGGCGGATCATCGCCACAATGACCAAGCTGCCGCCGGCGGCCCCGCCCTGACCCTGGAGACCCCCATGAGCCCGATGAGCCCGATGAGCCCCATGCCCCCTGAATCCGTGATCAGCGCCTGGCACCATGTCGTGACCTCGCGCGACCCGGCCGCCCTGTCGCGCCTGCTGGCTGACGACGTGGTCTTCCATTCGCCGGTGGTGCACACCCCGCAGCGCGGCAAGGCCATCACCTTCCAGTACCTGATGGGCGCGATGCAGGTGCTCAACAACGCCGCCTTCCGCTACGAGCGACAGATCGTCGGCGCGGACGACGCGGTGCTGGAATTCACCACCGAAATCGACGGCACCCAGATCAACGGCATCGACCTGATCCGCTGGAACGACGCCGGCCAGATCATCGACTTCAAGGTGATGGTGCGGCCGTTGAAAGCGGTGAACCTGCTGCACCAGCAGATGGGCGCGATGCTCGATCGGCTAAAACAGGGTCAGCAGCAGCAGCAGCAGCAGCAGCAGCAGTCGACGGGCGGCGGCGGCGGCAGCCCGCACTGAAACGGCCTGCGTGGTGCACTGGCGCCGGCTGACCTTGAGCCAGCGCAATGCGCGGGCCGGCCGGTCGGGCGCCAATCGCAGGCTGGACACCCTGCCGGGGAGCCGGTGCGATAGAAGCCTCCACCATGAGCCAAAACAGCCGCGGCCACCTGGCCAACCAAACCTTCGTGCTGGTGCTGGCGGGCGGGCGGGGCACGCGCTTGCAGCAGCTGACCGACCACCGTGCCAAGCCCGCCGTGCCCTTTGCCGGCACCATGCGCATCATCGATTTCGCGCTGGGCAACTGCGTCAATTCCGGCCTGCGCCGCATCGCCGTGCTGACGCAGTACAAGGCACAAAGCCTGATCCGCCATGTCGAGCGCAGCTGGGGCTTCCTGGAGGAAAGCCTGGGCGAGTACGTCGACATCGTGCCGGCCCAGCAGCAGGTGGGCGACGGCTGGTACAGCGGCACCGCCAACGCGGTGTTCCAGAACCTCAACATCCTGCGCGATGCCCAGGCCGCCTATGTGCTGGTGCTGGGCGGCGACCATGTCTACAAGATGGACTACTCGGTGATGGTCGAGGAGCACGTGGCACGGGGTGCCGACGTCACCGTGGCCTGCCTCGACGTGCCGCTGGAAGATGCCCGCCAGCTGGGTGTCATCAGCGTGGACGATGACCAGCGCATCACCGGCTTTGTCGAGAAGCCTGCGCAGCCGACGCCCGCGCCAGGCCGGCCCGGCCGGGCGCTGGGCAGCATGGGCATCTACGTCTTCAATGCCCAATTGCTGATCGACCAGCTGGAGCGCGATGCCCGCGACCCGCTGTCGAGCCACGACTTCGGCAAAGACCTGTTACCCGCGCTGGTCGGCAGCGCGCAGGTGTTTGCGCACCGCTTCGAATCGAGCTGCGTCAACATGGTCGGCGACCGGCCCTACTGGCGCGACGTCGGCACCGTCGATGCCTATTGGGAGGCCAACCTCGACCTCACGCTGGTGCAGCCCGCGCTCAACCTGTACGACCCGGTGTGGCCGATGCTGGGCCGCCAGCCGCACCGCCCACCGGCCAAGTTCGTCTTCAACGAGCCGAACCGTCGCGGCGTGGCGATCGATTCGCTGGTCTCGGCTGGTTGCATCGTCAGCGGTGCGCTGGTGCGCAGCTCGATCCTGTTCTACGGCGTGCGGGTGGGCGAGCACAGCGTGGTCGAAGAGTCGGTGGTGCTGCCCAACGTCACCATCGGCCAGCGGGTGCACCTGCGCCGCGCCATCGTCGACAAGCACTGCGTGCTGCCCGACGGCTTCCACGCCGGCCTGCAACCCGAGCAGGACCGCCAGCGTTTCACCGTCACCGAACGCGGCATCACGCTCGTCACCCGCGACATGCTGCCCAGCGCCTGAGTCGCGCCGCCAACCAGCGACCGACCGTCCGCGTCGCCTGTCGCGACGCCAAGCCGCCCTAGATCCTGTCGGACCAAAGTGGCTGAGGGGCGGAAGGGCAGAAGGGCAGAAGGGCAGAAGGGCCGCGGGGCCGCGGGGCCGCGGCGCCGATCGAGCCGATGGACCCAGACTCAGGCGGCTGCGCGCAAGCCTGCGGTCGATGCGGCGACCGCCAGCGGGTGCACCGCGCGAGGCTCGATGTCGCCCACCGGTCGGCGGGTGTTGCGCGCCAAGGTCTTGAGGCCGTCGATGTCGAGAATGTCGACTGCCCGGTTGTTCACGCTCAACAGATTCCAGCGCACCAGCGTCTGCAGTGACCGGCTCACGGTCTCGTGCGCCAGCCCCAGGTAGCTGGCGATGTCGCGCCGGCCCATGCGCAGGTAGAACCGGCGCGGCGACTGGCCACAGGCGGCCATCCGGGCCGACCACTGCAGCAGGAAGCGCGCCAGTCGGGCCTCTGCGGCCACGGCGGCCATCACGTCGGCCAGGTCGTTGCGCTGCTGCAGCGCCCGGCTGACGGCCACGGCCAGCATGCGGTCGATCGACGGGGTTCGCCGGCCGGGTTCGACGAGGTCGCGGATCAACAGCGAGTAGACGCTGGATTCCTCCAGGGCCACGCAGGCGGTGGGATGCTGGCCCATGCACAACGCGTCGAAGCCGATCAACTCGGCGCGGCCGGAAAACCCCAGCACCTGCTCGTAACCGTCTTCGGCGGTGCGGAAGGTCTTGAACGTGCCGGCGCGCACAAAGTAAACCGATTCGGCCCGGCCGCCCTCGTGGAACAGCATGTCGCGGGCCCGCAAACGGCGGATCGAAACCGGCATGTCCAGCCCGTCATCGCCCGGCTCGACGCGGCAGCCCACCAGGCGCAACAACTCGGCCATGGGATGGCCGTCGATGGTGCCGTTCAGGCCCATCTGACCGTGGGCGCCCGGGGCGCCGTTCGATCCCTGGAGGCCAAGAACGCCGTGGCCGCCCTGGGGTGCTGCGTACAGGGTCCGGCCGGTCGCCAGGGGCGCTGCGGAACTCGTCATTTCAGCAATCATGCTGCTCCTCTGACCGTTGGTGCGTGACGCGGGGTCAACGACAACGCCAGTTTGGTCCGCAGCGGGCAGCGTTCAAATCGGCGTCGGAGCGAACATGCCGACGGTGCTTTCCGATTCAGATCAGCCATGTCCGACAGACCGATAGGACTTTTCCGATCCCTCGGTCATCTTGACGAGACTTGACCAAGATCACTTCATGGGCCGCTGCAGGCAGGTCAACTGCGTTTTGCGCGGTTTGCAGCGCAGTGGATCGCTGGAGTCCCCTGCGCCAACGCTGCCCTCGCAACGCCCTCACGACCGATGCTGCTGATGAGACGCCTGCCGCCCCCGAGAGCCAAACCCCCGCCCGCCGCCCGGTCGCAAGCCGCGCCGCGGCAGCGTTCATCGGCGCGCGCTGCCGGGGCCGGCCCATGAACCGCTTCACGCCACCATCGGCAACGGTGTCGGCAGCGGACGGCGCAGGCCCGGAGGTCGGTCCAACACTGCTGTACGACGGCCTGATCACCATCGATGAACATCAGCGGGTGGTGATGGTGAACGCCGCCGCGTCGCGCATGTTCGGCTGCCCGGCGGCCGAGATGCTGGGCAGCGACCTGTCACGGTTCATCCCGCCCGGGCCGCGGGCAGCCCATGCGCAGCAGGTACGGCAATTTCAGGCCTCCGAGGTGGTCGAACGCCATGCGCTGATGCGCAAGACCATCACCGGGCTGCGCGCCAACGGTGAAGAATTTCTCGCCGAGGCGACGATCACCCGGATGGCGACCGCCGGCAGCCTGGGTGCGCACCGGCTCGTCACCGCCCAGTTGCGCGACCTCAGCGACCTGCGCAACCGCATGGCCAGCTTCACCGAGCGCATGCGCAGCATCATCGACCTGGCGCCGCTGGCGATCTGGATCACCGACGGCGACCGCATCGTCTACGCCAACAAGGCCAGCGCCAGCTTGTTCGGCGCCGCCGATCCGCAAGGGCTGCTGGGGCGGTCGATCTACACGATGTTGCGGCCCGAGTCGCATGCCGCCGTGCGCCAGGGCCTGGCGCAGGCCCTCGGCACCGACGCGGTGCCGCCGATCATCAGCGAACGCATCGCCCGGCTGGACGGCCAGGCGCGCGATGTCGAGATCGCCGTGGCCACGCTGCCCGACCATGGCACCACCACGCTGCAGATGGTGATCAGCGACGTCACCGACCGCATCCACCTGCACCGCGAACTGCAGGCCTCGCGCCAGGAGTTGCGGCGCTTCACCGCCGGCCTGGTCGAGGCCCGCGAGGCCGAGCGCCGCCACATTGCCCGCGAGTTGCACGACGAACTGGCGCAGCGCCTGACGGCCATGAAGATGGCGCTGGCCACGCTGGGCCTGCCAGGCACGGCCGGCGACGGCGTCCATCCGGTGGCTGCGCTGATGGAGATGATCGACGACACCACGGCGGCGGTGCGCCGTATCGCCGCCGACCTGCGCCCGCCGATGCTGGACGACCTGGGCCTGAACGCGACGATCGACTGGCTGGTCAACGGCTGGGCACGTCGGATGGGCCTGTCGGTCAGCCTGGTGCTGGACCCGGACGATCCGCCGATCGGCGATTCCGCCTCGATCGCGCTCTACCGCATCCTGCAGGAAGCGCTGACCAACGTGGTGCGCCACTCCAAGGCCAGCCAGGTCCGGGTCGTGCTGCACAGCGATGCCCAGGCCGTGGTGCTGACGGTGCAGGACAACGGCACCGGACTGCCGGCGCAGGCCAGGCATCCGCCCGGCTCGCACGGCCTGCTGGGCATGCGCGAGCGCTGCCAGATGCTGGGTGGCCAATTCAAGATCGGCAACGCTCCGGGCGGTGGTGTCGGCGTGACGGTGCGCTTGCCGCTGGCGACCGAACTGCCTGGCGAGCCGCCGTTGCACGCCGCGCAACCCACCCTGCCGAAGAGCGCCTGAACGGTGGCCAGCGCAGACCGCCCGCCGCCCGCTGCAGCCCGCGCCCGGCCCGCCAAGGCCGCCGCCCGCGGTGTGGCGATGGCCGGCGCACCCCGAATGACCACCCACCTCCCGTGTCAGCCCCACCGCGTTCAAGCCGACCGCAGCCAGCCAAGAGCCAGCGACCGCTGGGCGAAGTTGGTGGCGCTCCGCGTCAAGGCGTCCCCGTGAGCGCGCCCACCGAGAGCGCTGCGCTGCGCCTGCTGATGGTCGATGACCATTCGATCGTGCGCGAGGGCCTCAAGCGCGTGCTGGCGATGAGCGGCAGCCCCTGGTCGATCACCGAGGCCGGCACCGGCGCCCAGGCGCTGGAATTGCTGCGCCACCAGGCCTTCGACCTCTGCATCCTCGACCTGTCGATGCCCGGCATGAGCGGCCTGGAATTGATCCGCCGCCTGCGCGACGGCTACCCGGCACTGCCGCTGCTGGTGCTGAGCATGCACGTCGAGGAGCAGTACGCAGTGCGGGCCTTCAAGCTGGGTGCCAAGGGCTACGTTACCAAGGACACCGCCGCCGCCGAGCTGGTGACCGCCGTGCGCAAGGTGGCGTCGGGGGGCGCCTACGTCTCGGCCAGCCTGGCCGAGCGCATGGTGCAGCAACTCAGCGGCGGCAGCCGCGCCCCCAGCCATGCCGACCTGAGCAACCGCGAGCTCGAGGTGCTGCAGCGCATCGTCGCCGGCCAGCGCCTGACCGAGATCGCCGGCGCCCTTCACCTGTCGATCAAGACGGTGAGCACCCACAAGGCGCACATCCAGGAGAAACTGCAGTTGCCGACCACCGCCGCGCTGATCCGCTACGGGCTGGAGAACCAGTTCGGCAAGGTGGTGCCCGACACGTCGCCGGGCGCGTTGTGAACCGCTGCCCGGCCGGCTGACCGGCGCAGCCCCGCCGGGATCAACCTCAGGGCACGACGGCCAGGAACAGGAACACCGCGAACAGCACCAGGTGCACCGCGCCTTGCAGCACGGTGGCGCGGCCGCTGCCCAGCGTGAGGGTGCCGACGATGAAGGTCAGCGCCAGCAGCACGATCTCCTTGGGCGCCAGGCCCAGCACCAGCGGGTGCGGGAACCACAGGCTCAGCAGTGCCACCGCGGGAATCGTCAGCCCGATGCTGGCCAGCGCCGAACCCAGCGCCAGGTTCAGGCTGGTCTGCAGCCGGTTGTGCGCAGCCGCACGCACCGCCGCCAAGGTTTCGGGCGCCAGCACCAGCAACGCGATGATCACGCCCACCAGCGACGCCGGCGCGCCGGCATGGGCCACCGCCGCCTCGATCGTCGGCGCCAGCGTCTTGGCCAAGCCCACCACGGCCACCAGGCAGGCCAGCAGCAAGCCCAGGCTGAGCCAGGCCACCGGGGTGGACGGTGGCTCGGCATGGCTGTGCTGGTCGCTGCCGGCCACCTCGGGCAGGAAGTAGTCGCGGTGTCGCACCGTCTGCACGAAGACGAACGCACCGTACAAGGCCAGCGACACGACGCCGGCAAACGCCAGCTGCGAGCCGGAGAAGGTGGGCCCGGCGGTGCTGGTGGTGAAGGCCGGCAGCACCAGGGTGAGCGTGGCCAGCGCCACCAGCACCGCCAGCGTCGGGCTGGTGCCCTCGACCCGAAAGGCCAGCACCCGGTGGCGCAGTCCGCCCACCAGCACGCACAGCCCGACCACGCCGTTGCAGACGATCATGATCGCGGCGAACACCGTGTCGCGCGCCAGCGCAGTGGCCGTGGCACCTCCGGCCAGCATCAGCGAGACGATCAGCGCCACCTCGATCACCGTCACGGCCACCGCCAGCATCAGCGTGCCGAAGGGCTCGCCCACCTTGTGCGCCACCACCTCGGCATGGTGCACCGCCGTCATCACCGCGGCCACCAGGCTGGCGCCGATGCCGGCCAACGCCCACCCGCCGGGGTCGGCACCAAAGAAAACCGCCAGCACCGCCAGCGACAGCGCCGGCGACAGCAGGCTCCACAGGGGCAAGGCACTTGGCAGACGGCGACGCATGGCAAAGCATAGGCCAGGAGGCTGTCCCGCGCCGCGCCGTGGCCACGGCCGTGGCGGCCGTGCCGGGGTCATCGGCTAAGCTCGCGCCCCGAAAGACCTGCCCTGCGCCGCGTGCGCCGTGCCTGCCGAATGCGCCCTGTCTGCACCCCAACCTCGCCCCTGCCGGGCCCCCGCCGCTGGCTGGCCGCCATCGCCTGGCTGGCTGCTGCGGTCAGCGCCGGCGCGGCGCTCCCGGCGGATCCGGCGGACCTGGCCGACCCGCCGCCCGATTGCGGCCTGCTGTGGCGGGTGACCGCCCGGCTGGACGCGGTGCCGCGCCAGTTGCAGGTCGAGATCGCCTTCGATGCCGGCGGCCGCAGCAGCACGAACCTGCGCCTGCCCGGCGGCTGGGCCGAGGTGACCGAAACCACCGCCGGGCAAGCCGGCCAAGCCGGGCAAGGCGGCCAGCCGACCGCCGCCGCCGAGCCGCGGCTGCTGCCGGTGCCTGGTGCGCCCACGCTGCGCCAGGTGCTGCACCGCCCGGGCGAGCGGGTGCGGCTGCAGTGGCGCCTGGTGCCCGCCGCCGGCAGCCAAGCCAGCGGCGTGCGCCTGTCTGCCCGATGGCTGGCGTTCAGCGGCCAGAGCGTGCTGCCGATGCCGCTGGAGACCGACGAGCGGGCGCCGCCCAACGCCTGCATCGCGCTGGCCGGGCTGGCCCCGGGCGGGCGCTGGGTCAGCAGCCATGGTGCGGCCGAAACACCCCAGGCCTGGCTGCGGCTGGCCGCGGGCGCCGCGCCGCTGGCGGTGCGGGTGCAGCAAGCCCTGCTCGCCGGCGGCGCCCTGCAAGTCCACAGCGCCCTGGCCGACGGCAGCCCGCTCACCGTGGCCCTGCCCGAGGGCCCGTGGCGCTTCGACGCCGAGACACTGCACCGTGCCGCCGCCCAGGCGATCGCAGCGCAACGCCGTTATTGGGGCAGCGGCCCTGCCGGCGCCCAGGCTGACGGTGGCCTGCCCTGGCTGCTGCTGTTGATGCCGGCCGATGCCGGCCAGACCGGCGGCACCGCCTGGCAGCGTGGGCTGGCACTGCAGGCGCCGCCGGACCTGACGCTGCCCAGTGCCGGCTTCGATCTGCTGATGACCCAAGGCCTGGCGCGGGCCTGGGTGACCGATCGCTTCGGCCCGCTGGCCCACGCCGGCCGCGGTGACGAAGGCCAGCGGGCCTGGTTTGGCGAAGGCGTCGCGGACTTCCTGACCCACCGCACCCTGCTGCGCCAGGGCCTCTGGACACCTGACGACTACGCCGTCACCCTCAACCGCAAGATTTCGGCCACGCTGCGCACCCCCGGGCCCGAGCCGGTGTTGGCCAACGACCCGACAGCCCTGGCAAGCTTGCAGGGAGAGTGGCTGGCACTGCGCTGGCATGCCGCGCTGCTGGCGGCAGGCCGGCCCGGGCTGGAGGCGCAATTGCAGCGGCTGCTGGTGCCCGCCGTGCAGGCCCGGCGCGAGGGCCCGATCAGCGCGCCGCTGGCCACCCACCGCCTGCTGGCCGCGCTGCGGCCGGCGCTGGGTGACACCGCGCTGGCCGACCTCAAGCGCCACGTCGAGCAGGGCGAGCCGGTCGAATTCGGGCCGGCCGCGCTGGGGCCCTGCTTCGTCGGCCGCCGGCAGGTGGTGGGCCGCTGGCAGCTGGGGTTCGACCCCGCCTCGCTGACCACCGGCGTGCTGCAAGCCGTGGAGCCCGGCAGCAGCGCCGAGGCGGCCGGCCTGCGCAACGGCCTGCTGTTGCGCGGCCATGCCTGGATGCCGGGCGACGCCACCCAGACGGTGTGGCTGCGGCTGCAGGATGGCAGCGCGAGCCCGGTTGAAGTGAGCTACCTGCCCGCCGCCCCACCGCTGCGTGAGCTGCCCCGCTACGACAGCCTGCCACAAGCCCTGCAACGGCCCGACTGCCAGGCCTGGCTGGGCCCGGCAGCCCATGCCGCGGCAGGCGCTGCCGCATGGGCGCCGGGCGCGCCCGGTCGGGCCGCCGCGACCTCGGGCGGTCGAACGGCCGCTGCACCGGCCCCGGCCCGCGCCGGTGCCAAGGCCAAGGCCAAGGTTGGACCGAAGGCCAAGGCGGGCAAAGCCAAATCTGCAGGCAAGGGCCAGGCGCCGGCCGCTGCCTCGCCCAAGCCCAGGCTCAAATCCGACCGCAAGACCGCCTCGAAACCAACGACTGTGCAGCGCTGACGGCGGCCTGCGCTGCGGGCCACACGGTCACGCTGCGGGCCACACAGTCACGTAGCAACCGGCATGATCACGCTCAAACGCCCCGCCCACCCGCCTTGAAAGGTCCGCCATGAACCGCACCGCCCTGGTGGTCATCGACGTGCAACGCGCCCTGTTCGAGCCCGAGCCCCGACCTCACGAGGCGGAGGCGGTGCTGGCGCGCGTCCACAGCCTGGCCGTGCAGGTGCGCGCTGCCGGCGTGCCGGTGGTGTGGGTGCAGCATGAACGTGAACATCACGCACTGGCGCATGGCAGCGACGGCTGGGCACTGCCCACCGCGGTGCAGGCCATCTCGACAGACCACTTCGTGCGCAAGACCACGCCCGATGCGTTCTTGCGCACCGGGCTGGGCGACTGGCTGGCCGCGCGCGGGATCGACCACCTGGTGGTCTGCGGCTACGCCAGCGAGTTCTGCATCGACACCAGCACCCGCCGCGCCGCCAGCCTGGGGCTGGCCGTCACCCTGGTGGCCGACGGCCACACCACGCACGACAAGGCGCACGCCAGCGGCGGCCTGATCCGCACCCACCACAACGCCACGTTGACGGGCTTGACCAGCTTCGGCCCGGTGATCCGCGCGGTGGCGGCGGCCGACATCGGGTTTGGCGGCGACCCCGCACCGGCCACAGAACGAGCCGCCACACCAGCCGCCACACCAGCCGCCACACCAACCGCCACCCACGTCGCCACAGCTGCCGCCGCACCAGACGCTGCACCAGACGCCGCACCAGCCGCCGCACCAGCCGCTACGCCCGGCCAGGTACACAGCGTCGAACAGCTGGCCGCGCTGTACGGCCAGCCCAGCGAGGCCGCGCTGATCAAGGAATCAGCGGTGCTGACCTCCGCCTACCGCGCGCTGCTGGAAGCCTCGCCCTTCATGGTGCTGGCCACCAGCGGGCCGGGCGGGCTGGACGCGTCGCCACGCGGCGACCCGGCACCGTTGCTGGTGGTGCAGGACGAGCGCACCCTGTTGCTGCCCGACCGCCGCGGCAACCACCGACTGGACAGCCTGCGCAACATCGTGGCCGACCCGCGGGTGGCCTTGCTGTGTCTGGTGCCGGGCACGTCCGAGACCCTGCGCATCAACGGCCGCGCCCTGGTCAGTGCCGACCCGGTGCTGTGCCAGCGCCTGGCGATCAACGGCAAACCGCCGGCCACGGTGGTGGTGATCAGCATCGACGTGGTGTACATGCAGTGCGCCCGGGCACTGGCCCGATCGCAACTGTGGAACACCGCCACCTGGCCGGCCCGCGACAGCCTGCCCAGCGCTGGCCAGATGCTCAGCAGTGCCAGCCAGGGTCGCTTCAACGGCGCCGCCTACGATGCCGCACTGCCGATGCGCCAGCGCGATTCGCTGTACTGAAGGCCGCAGGGGCCTGCGCCAACGCAGCGGCGGGCGCGGCCAAAAACACCCTGGCGACGCACCAGCCGCCGCCCCGCCGCCACCGGCCCGGCGGCGCGGCGGCGCGGCGGCGCCGACAATCGGGTGATGACCTCCGCTTCCCCCTGCCGCCCCGGCGCGCCTGCCGCCGAGCCGCAGCAGTTCATCGACCGCCTGCAACGCTGCCTGGCCGAGGGCAGCTTCGTGCAGCTGAGCCTGGCCCGCCCGCACGGCACCGACCCCACACTGCAGAAGCTGCTGGCCCGCCGCGTCGTGCTGCGTGGCGAAGACCACCTGTCGCTGGTGTGGCGCCACCAGACCCGCGACATCACCAAGAACCTGCCGCTGGCCGATGCGGTGGCGCTGCTGGCCACGCTGGTCGAAGGCAGCTTTCACCATGCCCACCTGGTGACGCGCCAGCACGACATCCAGCTGGCCTGGGGCAAGCGCGGAAGCTGGGGCCTGCGGGTGGGCAAGCTGGCGGCGGCCGCCGCAGCGCCGCCCCATTCCAAGCCACGCGATCAGGCCCATAACCAGGCCCATAACCAGGCCCACGACCAGGCCCACGACCAGGCCCACGCCCACGACCGGGCCAGACAACACGCGCTGGCGCTGGACCTGCCCTTCCTGGCCGAACTGGGTGTCACCGACGCGCAAGGCCGGCTGGTGCCGGCGATGGCACGCAAGTGGCGGCAGATCAACAAGTTCGTCGAAGTGCTGGGCCATGCCCTGGCGCAATCGACCCTGGCCACCCGCGACCCGGCACAGCCGGTGCGGGTGCTCGACTTCGGCGCCGGCAAGGGCTACCTGACCTTCGCCGTGCAGCACCACCTGCTCGCCATCGGCCGCGTGCCCGATGTCACCGGCGTCGAGCTGCGCGACGACCTCACCGGCCTGTGCAACGCCGCGGTCGCCCGGCTGGGGCTGACCGGCCTGCAGTTCGCGACCGGCGACGTGCGCGGCTTCGCCGACCCGGCCGCCACCGGCGGCACCAAGCTGGACGTGATGATCGCGCTGCACGCCTGCGACATCGCCACCGACGTGGCGATGCACCGCGGCGTGGTCAGCGGCGCCGCGGTCATCTTGTGCTCACCCTGCTGCCACAAGCAGCTGCGCCCGCAGATGCGCAGCCCGGCGCTGCTGCAGCCGATGCTGCGCCACGGCATCCACATGACCGAGCAGGCCGAGATGCTGACCGACACGCTGCGTGCACTGCTGCTGCAAAGCCGCGGCTACGACACCCAGGTGTTCGAGTTCATCTCGCCCGAGCACACCAGCAAGAACAAGATGGTGCTGGCGGTGCGCCGCGCCCAGCCGCTGCCCGCCGCCCAGCAGGCCGCACTGCGGACGCAGGTGACCGAGTTGAAGTCCTTCTACGGCGTGCGCGAGCAGTACCTGGAAAGCCTGTTCGACGCCGACGACGGTGCAACATCGCCACCGCCACCGCCACCGCCACCGACACTGCCTTGATCGCCGCCGGCGGCGCCCGCCGCGGCCGGCGGCGTTCAGGGTCGAGTGGCCGGCGGCTGGCGCTGGCCGCGCCACCCCGGTGGCAACCACCATGGCCGCCGGGGCGCCGGCGTTGCATCATCGGGCAGCGCCTTGCCGGAGTGCCGCATGCCCTTTCGTACCGACCCGATCCGATCGGCCCAGCACCGTGAACTGCTGGCCACGGCCGCGCGCGCCGCACTGGCCCTGACCGGCCGCAGTGCCGAGATCGAGGCCCAGCGCCACCTGCCGCAAGACATCGCCGACAGCCTGGCCAACGCCGGCCTGTACCGGCTGCTGACGCCACAGGTGCATGGCGGCCACGAGGCCCACCCGGCCACCTTCTACGCGGTGATCGAGCAACTCGCCCGGGCCGACGCCGCCGTGGCCTGGTGCTGCTTCATTTCCTGCACCGCCAGCCTGCTGGCCGCCTACCTGCCCGAGCCCGAAGCCACGGCCCTCTTCAGCCGGCTCGACCTGAAGGCCGCCGGTGTCTTCGCCCCGCGTGGCAAGGCCCGGCTGGCTGAGCAAGACGGTGTCGCCGGCCTGCGCGTCAGCGGCCGCTGGGCCTGGGGCTCGGGCGCGCACAACGCCGACATCATCACCGCCGGCTGCCTGCTCTTCGGCAACGACGGCAAGCCCGAACTGGGCATCGACGGCGCGCCGCGCGTGCTCAGCGTGGTGCTGTCGCGCGCCCAGGTTCGGCTGATCGACAACTGGGACAGCCACGGCCTGTGCGGCACCGGCAGCGGCGAGTTCGAGGTGGCCGACGCCTTCGTGCCGCTGTCGCGCAGCGCGTCGCTGTTCGACGGCGCGCGCGTCGACACGCCGCTGTACCGGTTTCCGGTGTTCGGCCTGCTGGCCATTGCGATTGCCGCGGTGGCCACCGGCATCGCACGCGCGGCTTTGGACCACTTCATCGCCGAGGCTGGTCGCAGCGTGCCGCAGGCCAGCACCAAGCCGCTGTCCAGCCGGCCGGTGGTGCAGGACGCGGTGGCCCGCGCCGAAGCCAAGCTGCAATCTGCCCGCGCCTGGCTGATGGCCACCGTGGACAACGCCTGGGCCGCCGCCCAGCAGCCCGGCGTGCTGGCGGTGGAGGCTCGGCGCGATCTGCGGCTGGCGGCCAGCCACGCGGTGCAGACGTCGGCCGAGGTGGTCGACCGCGTCTACACGCTGGCCGGCGGCGTTGCGGTGTTCGCCGCCTCGCCGCTGCAGCGCGCGCTGCGCGACGTGCACGTCGCCACCCAGCACATGATGGTCAACGACGCCACCTACGAACTGACCGGCCGCCTACTGCTGGGCGTGCCTACGCAAGTCAACATGCTGTAGCCGCGCAGCGCAGCGACCTAACGGTCAGGATGCAAAGCCTCGAAACCGGGCAACAGGCCTTCGTCGTCGATCAACCGACCCAGCGACCACCACGCCCATGCCGCCAGCCCGAATGCGGGCGCCACCACCAAAGTGGCCAGAAAGCAGGCTGTCAAGCTCATGGCGTTGTCCTTCAACGGCCCGTGGCCGATGGGCCCACTGTGCGCGCCACGCCACCGCGCCGACAGCGGACGTTGCGCCCTGGCGATGTAGTCAGCGTCCTACGCCGGTGGCCCGCCTGGACCGACAGGCCTGCGAGCCGGCGTCCGCTCACCAGCAACGGCAGGCCGCGCCACACTGTCAGCACCGCAGCACATCCGCCTGCGGCCCGCACTGCCAGGAGGCCCGCATGCTGCACTACGCCGTCGTATTTTTCGTCATTGCGCTGATTGCCGCGCTGTTCGGCTTCGGCGGCATCGCTGCTGGCGCGATAGAGATCGGCAAGATCCTGTTCTTCGTCTTCGCCTTGCTGGCGGTTGTCAGCTTCCTGGTCGGCCTGTTTCGCAAGTCCTGATCCGGTCCCCGGCACCCGTCTCTGCACAGCACCCGCTGCACCCGTCGTCACTTTCAAGGAATCGCCATGTTCGGAATCAAACCCACCCCGTCGTCCGCCACGCTCGCCGAGTCTGCCACCCGTTCGGTCGACCATGCCCTCGGCGCAACCCGCCAGGCAACCAACGACGCCCTCGATGACCTGGGCAACGCTGCGCACCAGTTGCGCGACAAGACCGGGCCAATGATCGACCGCTTCAGCGACCAGGCCCATGCGCTGACGCGCCAGGGCATGGACGCCGTGCGGGACCAATCGCTGCACCTGCAAGCCCGCGCACGGCGCGCCTCGGAAGACACCCGCCACTACGTCCGCGACGAGCCGGTCAAGTCGCTGCTGATCGCCACGGCAGCGGGTGCCGTTCTGATGGCTCTGGTCGGCCTGCTGGTACGGTCGCAGCGCGACCGCTGATGCAGTCGGTGATGCAGTCGCTGATGCAGTCGGTGACATGCCCGCCGGCCCGGGCACCCGCCAAGCTTCCCCAGGCGCTCGCACCGCGCCAGGCCCAGGCGGCGTGATCAACGCCGTCAGCGACAACAGCCAAACCCCGCGGCACCGGCCGGACCGGTGACCAGCCACCCGAAGGCCGCCACCCTGCAACAGCAGGGAGGCGGCCTTTTCTTTAGATTCGGCCCATCACCAGCAACACCAGCAACACCAGCAGCACCAGGCCGAGGCCGCCGCTGGGGCCGTAGCCCCAGCCGCGGCTGTGCGGCCAAGCCGGTATGGCGCCGACCAGCAGCAACAGCAGGACGATCAGAACGATGGTCATCAGACTCATGGCGTGCTCCTTGGGTTGCAGAACATCCAGTGCTTCACTGGGTGGCCGAGGCAGCCGGTGCCGGCACCACGATCACCGTGGTGTCGGTACTGGACCTGCCGGGCTCGCCCTGCTTGCCGGCGGCGCCTGCGTCGCCCGTGGGGCCGGCTGGGCCGGGCACCACCACCGGCTGGATCACTTCGACCGGCTTGGTGCAGGCGCCGAGCAGGGCGGTGGAAAAAATCAGCGAAGCGAGAAGAACATGTTTCATGGCAATTCCTTGGACAGAGGTCAGGGTAGGCGTCACACCACGGTGGGTGTCGCACGACGAACGCCTAGGTTAGGCAGCGGACCGCAATGGGTCGGTGCGCTGGCGAACGTTGTGGGTCGCGGGATCGCGTCCTACAGGCTCGCGCGCCCTGCGCCGATGGTTGGATGCCGGAGCGCTGCCTAGAGTGCTTTCACCGACCTGCAGCATGTCGCGACGGGCCACCACACACACCGACAGGAGCCGCATGGCCGACCCCACCCAACCCACCCCGCACCGGCCCGCGCCGCAAGCGCAACGCCACCCTGCGATCGTGCTGGATCAGGGCGCGATCGACGCCGCCCGCCGCAGCCTGGACCAGGGCGCGGTGACGCCCGGCTACGGCCCCTGGCGCGATGACATCATTGCGTTGCTGAACGACTCGCTGGCCACCGAGTGGGTCTGCGTGTTGCGCTACCGCCGCCACCACTTCACCGCCGCGGGGCTGGCTTCACCCAAGATCGCCGAAGAGTTTCTGGTCCATGCCAACGAGGAACTGGCGCACGCCGACCGGCTGGCACGGCGCATCGTGCAATTGGGCGGTGAACCCGACCTGTCGCCGGCCACCTTGCTGGCGCGCAGCCACGCTGCCTACGACGAGTCGTTGTCGTTGAAGGACATGATCCGCGCCAACCTGGTCGCCGAGCGCGTTGCCATCGAGATTTACAGCCAGTTGGTCAAACTGATCGGCGACAAGGACATCAGCACCCGGCGCCTGCTCGAAGACATCCTGGCCGACGAGCAGCAGCATGCCGACGAGCTCAAGGACTGGCTGGCCGACTGAGTTCGCCCAGCGGCCCAGCCCCCCGATCCGATTTCACAACCCCCTAGGAGATTCACCATGCAAGTTCGCCACACCCTCATTGCCGCCGCCACTGTCATCACGTTGCTGGTCAGTACCGGCTGCGCCGTCACCCGCAACCAGGAATCGGTGGGCGCCTACATCGACGACAGCGCGATCACCACCGCGGTGAAGGCCAGCTTCGTCGACAGCGCCAAGGTCGACGCCAACGCCATCAGCGTCGAAACGATGAAGGGCACCGTGATGCTGTCGGGCTTCGCCAAGAACGCCACCGAGAAGACGACTGCCGAGGCGCTGGCCTGGAAGGTCGGCGGCGTCAAGGCGGTGAAGAACCAGGTCGCCATACGTCCGTGACCGACCGGGCGGCCAACCCGGCCGCCCCTGAGCACTGCCCTGAGACCGCAACGGTCTCAGGCGGCTGCCGGCAGCGACTTCAGGTCATGCTCGCGCAGCATCACCGGCTCGATCGACCCCAGCGCCACCCGTCGGCGTACGGCCGCGTGGATCTCGTCGCTGTGGGCCAGGTAAGTGGTCATCGCGTCGTCGCCCTGGCGACCCGGCTCGAACCGGTAGTGCAGCGCGGCCGCGCCGACGCTGGCGCCTATCGGCAGGCCGTCCACCTCGACCCAAAATCGAACCGCCGACGTGTCGGCATGGAAGTAGGCGGCTGGGATCATCAGGGGCTCCGGGCAAAGGTGGTCGGGCTCCGATCATGCCCTGGTCAAGGCCGCCCGACTGCGCGGCAGGCGTGGTTTGGCGGTCCCGTCGATCGCGCCGGCCAAGCCAGACGCTCCGGCCCCAGGGCGGTAATATTCGCAGCCCGTTGCCGAGCAGACAGCCGCGCCGGGCACCTTCACCGCCTTGGAAGCCAGCGCCCATGTCCCGATTGATCTCGCACACGCTCACCGCTGTCCTCGCCCTGGCCCTGTCGTTGGGTGGCCTGGCAGGGCTGGCCGGCTGCGCTGCGTCCCCACAAGTGTCCGCCTTCACCGGCACCGGCGTGGTGTTGGCCATCGTCGAAAGCCAGCAAGCCGATGCCACCAGCGGCATGGTGGGGTCGATCGGCGGGGCACTGCTGGGCGGCCTGCTGGGCAGCCAGGTGGGCGGCGGCACTGGCCAGGTGATCGCGGCCACCACCGGCAGCGTGATCGGCTCAGTGGCGGGCGGCTCGGCGGCAGCCAAAGCCTCGGCGAACCTGGTTTGGCGGGTCAGCGTGCGTTTCGAAGACGGCATCGACCGCTCGTTCACGGTCGAACAGCGCCCTGACTACCGACCCGGCGATCGGGTCAGAGTGTCCAACGGCGTCATCAGCCCTTGGCGTTGACGCGGGCCACGGCCGCACAGGCGTCGTGCCATCCAGGGTGGCGCTGATGGCCGCCCCGTCTGCTGCGCTGGACCCTGACCGGCACGTCAAACCTTACGTCCACGACAGCCCGACCAGCAAGGCGCTGCACTTCTCGATCAGCGAAGTGCAGAGCCGCATGGACCCGCAAGACCCGTCGGCGCTGGTGCTGCAGTACACCCGCACGATGATGGCCTTTTTGCTGCTGCACCGCAGGCCGCGCCAGATCGCGATGGTCGGCCTGGGCGGCGGCTCACTGGCCAAGTTCTGCCACCGCCACCTGCCCGAAGCGCGCATCGAGGTGGTGGAGATCAATCCACATGTGATCGCACTGCGCGACGAGTTTCAGGTGCCGGCCGACAGCGGGCGCTTTGCCGTCGTCCATGGCGACGGCGCCCGCTTCGTGCGCGATCGCGCGACGCCCTGCGACGTGTTGATCGTCGACGGCTTCACCAGTGAAGGCATGCCGGCACGGCTGTGCTCGCAGCGCTTCTACGACGACTGCCAGGCGATGCTGCGGCCCGATGGCGTGATGGTCGTCAACCTGCATTTCGGGCACCGCCAGTACAGCCGCCATGTCGACCGCATCCACCGCAGCTTTGCCGGCGAGGTGCTGGTGGTCGACGACGGCGGGTTGAGCAACAGCATCGTCTTTGCCTGCAAGGGCCCGGCGCTGGACCAGGCGGCCACCGCTGCGGTGCGCCGGCCCCGAGCGTTGGATCGCGTCGCGACCGAGCCGCTGCTCGGGGCCTTTGCCCTCGTCACCCGGGCATTGCGAGACCGCCGCAGCGCGTGAGCGCGGGCCGTGCCGCCGCTGTGTGCGCCAGGTCACCGACAGACCGGGACCTGCCGTGCATCCTGGGTGGAGGTGCCCGCCGTCTCTGGCGGGCCAGCCACCGCAAGGAAACCATGCAAGTCCTGCTGCACTCAGATCCGAACACCGATGGCGGCCACCTGATGGCCGAGCACCTGACGACCGTCGTCAAGGAGGCGCTGGGCCGTTTCGGCGAACGCATCACCCGGGTCGAAGCCCACCTGTCTGACGCCAACGGCCACACCAAGACCGGTAGCCAGGCCATCCATTGCACGATGGAAGCGCGGCTGATCGGCCTCGACAACATCGTCGTCAAGGAACATGCCGACAGCGCCCACCAGGCCATCGACGGCGCTGTTCGCAAACTCAAGCGTGCGCTCGACACCGAGATCGCCAAGCACGACGATCGCCACCCGCGGGCCCGATCCGTGGCGCCGGTTGCCGACACCGACAGCGACGCGGTGGCCTGAAACCCCGGGCCGTCGTGCACTTTCATCAGCCGGTCATGGATTCAGCCGTGGCACATCTGCCGGTGCCATGGCGGCAGCCCGGTCCCCAACGCACCGACGAAACAGCCGCATGAGCACCGTCTCGCGCCAAACCAGCAACCTGACCCGTGGGCAAGCCATGACCATCACGACACACAGCGCGCGCATCACCGGACCGCTGAGCTACTTGGCGGAGAGCGGGCAACAGCAGCAGATTCCGCTCGGCCCCTGCCTGCTCGAGAGCGAAGGAGGCCCGTCGGTCAACATCATTTGGGGCGAGCAGGGCCAGAGCTCGGCCGCTTTGCCGGTCGAAACCTTGACGGCCGCACAAGCCACTGGAACCTTGGTGCTGCTTGACTGACGGGCACCAGGGGCCAGCACCGCTGCCGCCCGCCGATGCCTGTCAAACCGGCACCCCAGCCGCCGCCGGCCGGCCTATCGGCTGAGGCGTTTCACCGGACCTGAGCAAAAGAAAAAAAGCCCCACAAATCAATGACTTGTGAGGCTTGTTCTTGGTGGGCGGTGCAGGTTTCGAACCTGCGACCCCTGCCGTGTGAAGGCAACCTTGGGTTGCTTTCGGCATCTTCCCGGTCGCGCCCGAAAACACCCGAACGCTCCCAATAAACTGAATTAAATCAGGCACTTACGCACGAGTCAAGCCGGGCTTCTCGGCGCTGATGTTCCCGCTCGAGAACGCTTGATCCCGGGCAATCCCAGCGGGCATTGGCGCAAATTTGGCGCAAGAAATGGCGAACCTGCATCCACTGCAAACAGCTCGGATCAAGGTCCATCCTGGGCACGGCCATCACCCATGCGATGCCGTGAGCGAGAGGTTGTGTGCACCGGCTGTAGGCACCTATCTGGGTGGCGAAATTGTTCATGTTTTGTGCCACCACAGCCGATCGGCAAATCGGAAGGTTTCAATCCGCGCCCACTATTGCAGGCAAGCGATTCCTGCAAATTTCTCGGTGTCAGCTGTTTCTTAATCGTTTCAATCCTCGCTCGCCATCGCTGTCGAGCGATGCCCAGCACCAAGGTGCGCCAGAAGCTGACGATCAAGTTTCAATCCGCGCCCGCCATTGCTGGCGAGCGATGCCGTGCAGGCCCCCCCCCGCGCCAGAATAGATGTCGCCTCCATTGGCACATGCGATGCGAAGTGCCACGCCCTTCGGCATCACCGCGGTCGAGCCGCAGATCGACCTCGCGGCGGTGCACGCGCATGTGCAGCGTGTCATCGCGAAGATCGCGCCGCACGATTTGGTCGAACGCTTCGAGGGTCTGGGCGCCACCGTGATCCCCGGCGATGCGCGCTTTGTAGGGCCGCACGAGCTGGTCGTCTCGTGCGAGGCCAGTGAACGGCGCATCAGCGCCCGGTGGGTGATCATTGCCACCGGGTCGAGCCCGCCGCTGCCGAAGATCGACGGGCTGGCGGGAATGCCCCATTTCACCAACGAGACCCTGTTCGACAACCCCACTTTGCCGGAACACCTGCTGATCCTCGGCGGCGGACCGATCGGCATCGAGATGGCGCAGGCGCACCGCCGCCTCGGCTCGAAGGTGACGGTGATCGAGCGCAGCCGCTGCCTGTCGAAGGACGACGAAGAGCACGCCACGCTGCTGCTGCGGCTCTCGGTCGAGGGCGTCTCGGTGCGGCAGGAGACGGGTGTGACTGCCGTCAGGCACGGGCCGCACGGGCCGCACGGCATCGTCCTGAGCCTGGATGAAGGCGGCCAGATGTCGGAGATCGAAGGCTCGCACCTGCTGGTGGCGACGGGCCGCAGCACGCGCGTCGATGCGCTCGGGCCGGACTAGGCCGGCGTGACCGTCGACAAGGGCGGCATCGTCGTCGACGCCAAACTGCGAACCAACGTCCCCGGCGTCTACGCCATTGGCGACCTGGTTGCCAAGGCACCGCACTTCACCCACATCGCCGCCTACCAGGCCGGCATCGCGGTCCAGAACGCCTTGCTGCTGCCGTACGCCAAGACCGACTACGCATCGCTGCCGTGGGTCACCTACTGAGACCCGGAACTGGCGCATGTGGGTCTTTCTGAAGCCGACGCCCGCAAGCAGCATGGCGACGACTTGCAGTTGCTGCGCGTCGAGCTCGAGGCCAACGACCGCGCGCAGACCGAACACGCCCCGCCGGGCAGCGTGAAGGTGTGGGCGCGGAAGAACGGCCAAGTGCTGGGCGTCTCGATCCTGGCCGCCCATCGGCGTGCCGAACTTGCACCCGAAGCAGTGATGCTGATCGGCAAAGTGGACGCCATTGGCTACGACGCGATGCAGGACCGTCTGGGGGCGCTGATGCACGG